>NYZH01000006.1 GCA_002687075.1 Methanobacteriota archaeon | reverse complement strand
CATTTGGCTACCGTTGATACTTCGGATGTTGTTCTTGGCAATACCGTTCCGTAAGGCAATTGCCCAACTTGCTCCGCATTCTGGATGGGCACTCAAACAAATACGTGAATTACCGGTTAAAGGATTTGGAATCCTTGCGATTAATGAGATGCTAGCATTCAGCATTCCACCTTTACTGGTCTATTTGGTCCGACTGACCAGTGATCCACTCGGCTGGCAGAAATGGAGTGAAGTTTCAAACACGGGTTCAGCAATGCTGTTGTTGTTCTTGTTCATGTGGATATTCTTTGACTTGTTGCGAATAAGTCGTGTGCGTCGGATGATGAAAGCAGTTGAAAAAAGAGACATTTCCAAACTTCGAAAGGTCGCCGATGCTGGCATTGGACTGCGAAGATGGTTGAACAAATTTTCAGGAAAGGACCAAAAAACGGACGAAGAGAATTCAAAGAGCCTAAAAGAAACGAGTAAAAGTGTAGCAAAAAGTTCACTCGCAGTATGGGGTGCTCGAGTTTTTGCTGTACGAAAATTATCGCCGCAAGGTCTTCTTTCAGGTCTTGCCATAGGTGCTGCAGTAGAGGTTGCCAAAGCAGGAGCCGGTAAAATTACTGACAAAGTCGATAAAAAAATGCAAGAAGAATTTGACAAGATTGCTCGTGTCAACACCCTCACTTTGCTGAAGTTGCTTTTGCGAGACCTTTCGATGGGCATTCTTCCGCTGTTTATTTTAGCATACTTACCAGTTCTCTTCTAATTTCATCGCCATGTTCATTGAGAATGGACTTAACCCTGTACCCGAGGGAACCCTATGTCACTGCTCATCCTCATGCGACACGGTCAATCAATGTGGAACGCTGCGAATCTGTTTACAGGTTGGGTTGATGTTCCTTTAACTCAAAAAGGAATCGACGAAGCACTTGATGGCGGTCGAAAAATAAGTCATTTGCCGATTGATGAAGTTCACACTTCTGCTTTGATTCGAGCTCAAATGACGGCTATGCTTGCTCTTAGTCAACATCAGTCAACTCAAACTCCAATTTTTCAATACGAAGCCTCATCGGAATCTCTTTCCTCAAATGAAGGAAAAATGGCTGCTTGGGCTCAAATGAATTCCGATGCTGACTCGTCTCAAGTGTTGCCTGTTTTCGCATCTTGGAAACTGAACGAACGAATGTACGGCGACCTACAAGGTTTGAATAAACAAGAAACTCGAGAGAAGTTTGGCGATGAGCAAGTGAAAATTTGGAGACGCTCCTACGACGTACCTCCACCAAGCGGTGAAAGTCTTGAGTTGACTGCAAAACGAACCTTACCCTACTTTGCAGAATCGATTCTTCCATCTCTTGAAGATGGAAAGAACGTGTTTGTAGCAGCACATGGGAATTCACTTCGTAGCATCATCATGGATCTTGAAGGTCTTTCACGCGAACAAGTACTTTCGCTTGAGGTACCCACTGGTGTTCCAATTGTATATCAGAAACAAGAACATGAATGGACTCGTCTCCTAGAGTTTTGAGGGTCATGCATGGAGTTTTCTGCGCGCCAAAAAAACGGTTTAATACTCGCTTTTTTGCTTGCATCACCGTGGCTTTTGTGCCAGGCATGGATTGCTGTTGAAGCACCGAACAAAGCGTTTGAATCTATGCCCTCATGCGAACTCACTGCCTCAAACTGTGCGCATTTGGGCGAGAACGATGTCTATCGTATGGATGAAAACACTTCAGTAATCATCAACCAACCCGTAGAACAGGTTTGGCAAAAAGCACTTGACTACGTTGATGATTCAGGGACCTCAATACTTTACCAGAGCGGCAACGATTCAACCGGTCACTACATTCATTTTGTTGAGAAAACCGTATTTTGGAGGATTCCAGACGATGTCTTCATTGCAGTCATTCCCGTTAGTGAGCAATCTTGCACGATTGAACTTCATTCCCAATCCAGAATTGGGCAGGTTGATTTTGATGTGAATCCAAATCGACTTGCTGGAATTTACTCGGCATTGGCCGNAGACTCTTCATGACAGACTTTCCCAACCGTAAGGGTAACCGTTTTGGTCAACCATAATCACGTTTATTCCTAGCCCGTTCTTTCGAAAAGCAATCAATTGGATTTCATGAATTTTGTGACCACTCGGAGCAACTCCGAGTATCTTGAGTTCTTGACGAGCAAAAAACGACCTTCGTTTTCTTTTTGTCTTCACTGGTTCTGCTTTTGAACCAACCCTTCGACGAACTCCTTCAACATCATCAAACCAAGGTAATGGCCCTTCGGGGGAGAATCGTAGGCCGAGAATCATATCCACTCCAGATGTTTCTTGAGCGGCATCTGCATCAGCGTGGCTCGGTATTGCTGGAGCATTCGGGTGGGTGTGCAGCCAATGGGTAAATCTGCCAGCACGTGAACCGCGCGAAGTTGAAAACATATCATCAGTCCAGTCCTCAGGAAGGTGATGAACAGAGTATGAATCGCCTCTGTTGACTATGTGTGCTTCTCCGATAATGAAACCCTGACCCTGAAAAAGCCCTTCCGTGTGCTCACTGCCTCGGAATTTGAGTTCCACCTCCTGGTTATGAGGGGCTTCAGAATTGATGTCCATCCCCACGAGTATTTCATCGGGCAGTGCTTGCAATGCCCACCAAACCAGTTTTTCAAACAAGTGTCCTGGTAAATGGATTTGCGCAGTATACGCATCTCTNGAGGCGTAGGATTCTTGGTTGTAAGTCACCATAAGTTCCTCCAACCACGCTTCGACCATCGCAATCGTAGATGCCAGTGGGCAATGATGAATGAAGGCAGCGGTCAAGTTGGGAGAAAACCTTTGAAGAGGGTAGGGCTAACGACGGACATGGCGCGGAAGAAAGGCGGTTTTGGTCGTTTCATCGGCGCGATTACCGGTACTCCTTACGAGCGTCTACTCAAGCAAGTTGACAAACTGGTTTCCGAACATGAGGATGACGACCGAAAACTCGCTCGAAAACTGAACAAACTTGTCGACATTGTCGGTCAAAACTATGAGGAAGAAAACATCGATGAAGAAGAGCATGACCTCATCATCGAATCCATCGAAGAGGTCGACCCCGAAGGGCGCTCTTTCGGAAAACTTTCCGAAGATGAAGATTCCTTTTATGCAGGTGCGGTTCCCGATGCACCGGAACTTAAACTCGGCAAGCGAAAGAATCTGGATGAACTTATGAAAGCGAAAGGTAACGAATTTGTAGGTAGTTATGGACGTGATGAGTTTGATGAATTCAAGGCCAGAATGTCCGAGGATTTCTTCGCAGAATCGGATGACGCAATCCGCAAAGGTGACCATCAAGCTGAAATTCGAACGGAAAATCGTGTTTTTGGCGATGCAGATGAAGAACTTGAGCGCTTGAAGCAACAAATCAGTCAAGAGACTGGTTTGGTCGATCCAAATTCTGATGCCGGATTTGAGGAAGAGGTTGTCGACGATGAAGAAGAAGACCTCGAAGGTTACTCAATCGATGAAGACGGTGTCGAATGGTTTGAAGATGAAGATGGCTACTGGTGGTANCGTGAAGAAGGNCAAGAAGATTGGCAACCTTACGATGATTGAACAACCGTTCATGAGAAGTCTCGCAAATCCGGTAGGTCTCCCCCTCTTCGAGTTCGAGTTTTAACCTGTCCACGAGTACCAACTTGCTGCATTTGAGGCATTTTAGGGTCAGCGTTTTGCTTCTTCTTTTTGTGTTTTATTTCTTTGTATTGATAGAGGAAGCTAATTGTAAACAGAACAAATATCATCATCAAAGTTGAATTGTTTGAGGTTGTCATCAAGGTTAACGGACTGCCATTAAGCAAGAGCATTCCACCCATTACACCGAGTGAACCGAGCAGGGCTGAGACAAATATTGGGAGAATGTTTCTCATCCAACGAACAGAGAAAAAGGCAACAATTGCCATCGTACCTTGGATAAGTTCACTTTCAACGACCTCAAATCCTTTTGATTGCATGAATTCGAAAAGTCCAGCAAAACTGATGTAAATTACGAATCCAGCCATAATACGGATGCTCATTTGTATGGTTGCCGACATAATCCCGCCGCACGCTATAATCAAGAGCAACATAATGTATAACTGGCGTATTTCAAATCCATACTCAGCTATTTGAGTGTAGGCAAGCGGTGTCAAGACAAAACCGATTCCTGCCCCGGTAATTCCTGCGACCAACTGTAATTTTTCGTGTCCTTTAAACATCAAAAACAAAGAAATTGCCAGCATTATTGGTCCTAGAATCGGTCCAATATTTCCGAGTTCACTCAGCAGAACCGAACTCGCTTCGCTGACCTTGGGGTTAGCCATGTTTCATCCGTTTGTATGCGGAGACTTTAGCATTTTCACACCGCATACGTGACAAAATCACCGTTTTATGAGGGTATAGGTTGTTGGTCCCACCACGCAGGTGCAAGGAACCATCGTTCATCAGAAACGGGCCGATCGATAATTGGCAGTCCTACTGTTCCACCGTTGATTGAAAGACCTCCGGCAGGATTTGATGCACACGGNCCTGGCAGGTAGTCTTCACCCGATTCGGTCAATTCAATGCGCAGAGTATGACCGGCTGGAAGAATCACATCGAGAGGGTTGAATTCCATGAGCATGGTGTAACTGCTGGCTGGTGCGGTCGGTTTTGCATCGTATCCCCCATCCCTGTATCGAATGTCCATGGTTGCGTGTCCAAGCCGTAGATTCGCATCATNGTCGTACAATGTTGCAAAAATTTGTCCTCCGTTACACACCTGAGTTGAAACGTCCAAGTGAAGGGTTGGGAGACCGGAAATGTGTGTTTCATTTTCAAAGACCGGACTTGTCATCGTAACCGAGGAGCCAAATCCATTTACGGTACCACTTGCACCACTCCAATCACTTTCAAGGTCTTGCAAGAGTATCGATGCATCTTCTGGAGGCCAAGTCTCTTCAACGTGCCATCGACCGTCGTTGGTTTGAATTTGGACCATTGGTTCCGGTTCTTCTCCAATATCTTTGAGATAATAATTGAACCATCCAAACAATTCAACAGCCCAATCCATTCTGCTCATGTTTGGATAGGCTTCTTTGCCGTAACCGGATGAAAGTTCGTTGTGGCGGTCCGGTTGGTCCGGATAATTGTGAGCCCACTGGCCCGCAATTGCTCTAGCATTAATTCCAGCATCTCGTAACAATTGATACGTTGGGAAAGCGTGATACGGGTCCACATTCCAGTCTTGCAGTCCCCACACGATNTAGACGCTGCCTTGGTAGTTGGCAAGAACATCGGGCAAGTGTCTNCTTTCGTCCCAATAATCGGACCATTCTGCACCACCAAACTCAGCCCATCCCCATGTACTCCATGGGTTCAGTGGGCCGACAAGGTCATCACTGCAAACCCGCATATCATCGGTGGTGAGGTCGGTTGTTGCTGCTTGGTATGCAGCGTCATATCCCATAGCGCGGGCTTCAGATGAGCCGTTACGATAGAACATTTCTTGAACGCCAATCGAACCAGAGATTGGAACAATGGTTTTGAGATGTTCGGATGGATTTTGAGCAGCCTCCCAATTGGTAGTACCTGCGTAGGATTTACCCATCAGTCCAACGTTTCCGTTTGACCAATTTTGTTGTCCAAGCCAATCAGTAGCAGCTTGTATTCCGGTTTGCTCACCGAGTCCTTTGACATCTTGGCAGTGTGT
Organism: Methanobacteriota archaeon; assembly: GCA_002687075.1. Taxonomy (GTDB): domain Archaea; phylum Thermoplasmatota; class Poseidoniia; order Poseidoniales; family Poseidoniaceae; genus MGIIa-L1. The sequence goes on along the minus strand of NYZH01000006.1, from coordinate 24,915 downwards.
GGATTGTCCGGTCCCAAATGTCGAGGCTTGAGCGAGGGCGTAACCGTGTGGCAGGAATGTGTCGTACACCCATTTCCCTACTCCCCCGTCGGGGATTGTGTTGGGTGAGGAATCATCTCCAATTCCAGGCAATCCTTCACCGCCAAAATCGTAGTAGGGGTGAATGGTCATAATGACTGGAATCTTGACACCCTCTGGAACATTCGGTAGCCACAGTGCAATATGCATCAATGCAGGTCCAGGAAAACCGGCATCNTGTTCGCTCGCAGGCAATTCGACTTCAATGAAGTGCTCTGTGTAGGGCAGTGCTTCGTAATCCCCTTCATCCGGCAATTTTGCCCGAAGAGTGTCCATAGGAATATCCATGGTATGTCGCAATTGGAGAGGAGTGTCCCACCAGTTGCCATCAAATTCCTCCTCGATGGTTTGTTTGACAATTGACTCACCAACGAACATCGCTAACAACAAAAACACCACTGCAACAGCAGCAGTTGAGGCAGCAGAGATGTTCAATTGTCGACGACCTTGACTATCGCTTGATTTGAATGAAGTAACGATGATGGCATCCAAGACCGCTTCGACATCATTGTCCTGGTCCTCAGCCATGCTCATCCCAGAGCATTAACCATCAAGAGCATGACGCTTGAACGTTCATGCTTGATTTGCTGCTTCACGTGCTTTTCGNGCATGGGTAAATGAGCGAATACATGCAAAAGTGTAGACTCCACCAATTACCAGCATAAGCAATTGTGCAATTGTTGATTCACTGTAGTCGCCGGATGCAAGGCCTTGGAGTCCCATGCCCCCGCCGAGAAAAGTCAGTAGGCCAAAAACCACTGCAATGTGCATCCAAAAGTGTGAACGTTCAGGTTGACGAGTTGCCATAATACTCATTGCAATCAAGGGAATTCCGAAGGCAGCAGGAATCATCGATGTAAAACTGGTCATCCCGGTTGCAAAATAAAACCCGATGCCTTCCAATACCAGTATACCTCCAACCAACATCGTCAATTTTGGAATCTTCTGTCCTAGAAATGTAAAATCACTCATGCACCCCTCAACTTGAATGAACTTTTGAGAATGCCGATGAAATTCACGAAAAAGCGAGCGATTCATTGGGGATAACATTCTCGCCGTACCATGAGAGGGCGATTTGCAATACTTATTGTCGCCAATTTCGTACTCATGAGCACAAGTGGAATCGGATTTGCGAGCGCAGATGACGAACAACCTGCTTGGAGGTCGGTTGGTATCGACCCACTTGGATGGAACGACGGTCCTGTCGAAGAAGCCTCACCAATGAACAAGACATATCAAGGAAATGCTATTTTTCAAATCCATGTATCGTATGTTCCAGAACTTGGAGCAAGTCGAATGTCAGGTACAATTACTCTTGAATTGTTTGAACAATGGGCACCCATTACGACATCGAACATGATTAAGAACATCGAATCAGATATTTACACCGGTATTTTCTTCCATCGTGTCATCGATGATTTTGTGACTCAAGCCGGAGATCCAACTTGTAAGAAACTAGGATTCTATCCCGTTACAAATCCCGAGTGTGGAAGCGGTGGTACTGGAACGACGATTCCTCTTGAGCACGATGATAACCTGTCTCATGTCGATGGCGCTATCGGCATGGCTCGAGGTCAGGAACAAGATTCTGCAGATTCTCAGTGGTACATTGCTGAAACAGAGGCTCATGGCCTTGACCCTGAGAATCGAAATGATGGCGGTTACGCTACATTCGGTATCGTTCGTGATGGGATGTCTCATGTTCGGGCCATTGCAACTGTACCTACATCGGATGACCCCACCGGTGACGAAGATATTGAAAATCCCTTTTCGTTCGCCGGGCGTCCTGTAAATGAAGTCCTCATTGTGACGGTCGATTTGGTTGGTGTGTCTGACCCCGATGGTACACTTCGAGGTATTTCCCAAACCCAAGAACAGAGTGGGGGCTTGTTCTCATTTTTGCAGGATTCTTCTGGTGCTTTGTTCTCGGGTGGATTCATTGTTGCCCTGTTGGTGGTCATTGTTTGTTTGTACATTGCCCGAATAGACCCTCCTCTCTCTCTTGAAGAACAAGATGTGAATCTTACGCTGGATGCGGTCTTAATTGAGTAACCGTACCGTTACTTTTCACAACAATAGACATCAAGAACGATATGATGCACATGGGGAGAGTACGATTTTACAGACTCTAAATGCGGCGATTCAATTTTCCAGTTTCTATTGTGTTTTTTGGCAAACTTACGAAGTTTNNCNAGCGTTTCATCACGCCACGCATCAATTCTTGAATCATCAACGTTCATGTGAATGTGCAACCATCCGCCTGCTGTTTTTAGGCATTGAATTGCGTGTTCCCATACCGACTCAGAGGATGGAAGTAGGCCAAGGTGGCAACGGTCTGCAATACCGTAGAGCTTTGGCAATGTTTCATTGTTGTCACCCTCATGGATGACAATAGAGCCCTCAAGATTATTGGCTTCTCTTGCCCATTTCAGTCCTTTAATCGAATTGGGATTCAGTTCACATGCATGAACAACTTTGGCTAAGCTTCGCTTTGCCATGTGAAGTGAATAATAACCAACTCCAGCATATGCATCGACAACCACTTCATTGTTCATTGGAATGAAACCAATCCGCCTTCGTTCGGTGACATTACCCGATGAAAACATGACTTGAGTGGCATCGAAGCCAAAACGGACACCGTGATCGAGGAATTCAACCCATCCCGAATCACCGTACAGGAGTTCGGTTTGAGAACTCCTCAACTTGTCGGGCGCAATTGGATGTTGTCGAGCAAGCCGTTTACCGCCAAGGGAGTGTGCAATATCTCGCCAAAAGTCTCGTCGAGAGTCAGTCTCTTTGTTCTGCAGAAAAATGTTCCATTCCGTTGATGAGAATGCATGTTGTTGAAGAACAATCAAATCATCAAATCGTTCCCACTTATGCGGTATTTTTGATAACAATTGTGGTTTTTGAACGTCGTCAACCTCCGACTCAAGCCATCGCGATACAGTACGAAGCAGTTGTTGGTGAGGATTGTTGGAGAGTTCAGCTTTCTCAAATTCTATACGTTGCAATTCGACATTAAATTCGAGACTCGAATCAACGATTTCTTGAACTTGTTTGGGTTCATGTTTTGTCAACAATGGTATGGCGAGTTTTGATGCGATTCGTTTTGGACGCCAAGATGAATCAATCATCTTATTCTTGTCAAGAAACTTATGCAACATTTCACCATTTTCGACCTCACAAAGGGCTGCGAGCCCAAATGATGTCCGGTCGAAACGCTCAGCCATATTGAGTCCGTAGAGAGTAACGACTTTGAACATGGCGTGACAACAGCGAACCATGTCGGGGTTGAGCGGGCGAGCAAAATGCCTCGGTAATTACACATCTGTGTTCTTGGTTCTTGTAATGACCTTGCACCTGTATGCGCCACTGGTCTCTGCTGCAAACATGTCTTCATGTCAAACCGATTGCGATGAATACGATTCAAACGAAGACCTTACTCCCCAACGCCAAGATTGGATTGAGGGGACGTACGACTTTAGCCTTCAAGACACTTCAACAATCAGCCTTGAATTGGTTTGGGCAATTCGTGAATTCAATCGTTCTGCACTTGGTTTGGATAGCATCCCTGCAATTCAAGCANCACTTGCGAGNGACGGACTGGATGCAAATGACGGAGCNCCAGCCGACCTTATTCGGGACCAGTTCAATACCGTTCTTGCTCCGAATGTTCGGGTTCAAGACCAACTCATTACTGAAATTGATAAATCGATTAAAGATTCAGTAGAGTCGGGTTTTGGTTCTGCCTCTGACCCGCTTACAGATTATGTTACATCGTACACGAATGCAGGGACAACTATTGCGTGTTCGACCGATGAATTGTCCGATGCAGCCAGCGAAGGGAATTCTGTGAACAATGCATTTGAACCCCCGATTTGCATCAAAAGCACTGTTGATATTACAATCTCTCCCGACTCGTTTAACCTCGTTTCAAACTCAGAACTCGATTTGGAACGTTCCTATCAAGGATTGCTGGTTATGGGAACTGAAGTAACCACAATGTTTGATTTGGTTGGAATGCCAGGGCACAAAGCCTCGTATTCATTCAATCCTCCAGAATACGCCACCATCAAGAGCGTTGATGCGAACGGTACTCGTGCCGCACGTGCTGGCCCTCCAGCATACTTTGCTGGTGAGTGGGAAATCGACCACCGNAATGCAGGGGTAAACGACGGAAATATCGGACTTCCAATCGAGGTCGAAATGGTTCACAGAAACAGGTCAGACACCAGTACTGTTGTCATTCCTACCAACGAAAAAGCCCTTGATATTCAGATTAAACTCGATTTACGTGATGAGGCAGCGGCCACCCTTGACTTTGTGGTAGCACTGCATTATCTAGACGAGGCCACCATGTCTGATTGGGGGATTTCGATGATGAGCGTTGCTGAGCGAGCAACCATGAAACAGGTGACATCGGATGGAATTCGACTCGCATATCATAACGACATTGTCGACCTTTCAAATGTCACTGAGCAATTTCCTGTAGCCACTATTGCCGAAGGAATTTCTTCGACCGTAGCCGGCATGGAGACCATCGTCATGAATCCTATGACTTGGGTTTCCGATTCATCCAGTGGAGAGGGAATTGACGGTCCGGCAGGCGGGCTGAATTTCACACATTCAACAGGATGTACNGAGATTGTTCCACCTAATCAGCCGTTGTATTACTGTGTGAAAGGACCGAAAGCGATGTCGTATGAGAGTCCAGTGTATNTGCGAACAACAAGTCAACCGTTTAGCATGACACTGCTAAATATTCTCAAAGAAAACAATGAAATTCAGACCGTTGAAGATGTTCTTGACGTACTCAGTACTGATGATTTCCGTCTTGTCATGAACGCTGGAATCGAGGTTGAAACATCTCTCGATAGCAGTTATTTATCAGCAATTGTGCCAGAAAATCTCCCCCCGAGCGAATTGACTCTTGAAATCATTCTACCGCCTTGGATTCAAACGATGGACAATACAGATCGAATCGTGCTGAAGGATTCGCTTTACGGCAACGATAAGATGAACATCTCTCTCTCGGGTGTGGCTCAATACGATTGGAGAAACGTCATCAAGAACCAAGACGGCGATGTAGCTTGCCTTTCCAACCAGTCGACTTGCGTGACTAGTATGGTAAACATGGATGCGCTCTCGTTTGATTTTAACGAGTGGGACCGTTCTCTTTCCTTTGTTTTTGGTGTTGATGCAAACGTAGCAATGCATCGGATTGGAATTCCTCAAGACAGGATTCCAGAATATGGCGACCATAGAATTTCGATGGAAGCAATCCCATCCGACCTTGTTCGGCTTGGAATTGATATTTCCAGTCGATTGGATTCACCGTTCAATCGTTCTCTGAATTTTTCAGATTACTGTACGGATGAGATGATTCTTAACATGCCTGTATGTAATGAAAACATTACGTTTGTACTTACCAGTGAGGGACTGACTGCATTTGTTGAAAGAATCGGCGTAGTACTCACTGATTTTGTCCATCAGGGTACTGAATTTTACATGAGAAATTCATCGACAAATATCAAGACCATCGATATGGAGGCATTCTCGATTGAATTTGGTATCGANGGTATTGGTCAGCCCGATTATATCGTTTCAGACAATGAAGGAATTTTCTTATCGATGAAGATTCCAGAAGTGCGATTTAAACTTGCAGTTGATGGGAATCTTGGTGAGATGATGTCTGGAAATTTAGATTCAGCCGAGCTCTCTCTTACGACAAGTGCGATACGTCAGACAATTCTTTGGCCAATGGTGTCGGTCATCCATTCTTTCAGTACCATGCTCACCTCAAGCGTTGTATCATTGTCTGGTTTGACCCTTCCATCAAATGAAGGACAACTCGACCCGTTTTCCTTTGATATCGCTATGAACAGTTTCGTCAATGACGAGTTCCAGTTGGCCCTCAACGGTCCGATGACGATTACTCTGCCAAAGGGATTGAAATTTGTCGAACTTACTTCGTCTGCAGGCAATATTGAGATGGAAAATGTTTCAGGTCGTCAAAAAATTACCTACACAGTACCTTATGGAGATTTTGAGGACACCATTACATTCCGATTCCAAGTCACATGGTATTTCTTCTTCTTGCAACTGTGGAAATACATTGCGATTATCGTCATCTTGTTTGGCTTAGCAGTTCGTCAACGTAGGAAGCGTAAGCAACGCAAAAGAAAGATTCGCAATGCATCCAAAGCCAACGCTGCGCATAAAGTNAGCATCAGCCCAACTGAATTCGCAGACCTNTCNGGTTTCCACAGNAAAGGTATTCATGGCGACATGGAGACGCTGAAGGATTATTCAGATGACATGGTTCCTCCAAAGCCTCCAATGAGTTCCAATTCCGGAATTACTGCAGTCCAGCATGTCGATATGGGCGATTACAAGCCTGATTAATTACTCATGCAGTGCTGCATGAATTCGGCCTGCAAGCGAAGGCCCAATGCCTGGCACGGTTTTCAAATCAACAAGTGAGGCGTGAGCGATTCCTTGTCTACCACCAAAGTGACGGAGCAGGTTCTGCATTTTTTTAGCACCGAGCCCTTCAACATCCTGGAGTGGGTCTTTCAATTTTTTACGTCCTCTGCGTTTTCTGTGGAAGGTGTTCACGAAGCGATGCGCTTCATCTCTAGCATGGACCAGTACTCGCCCTTTCCTGTCCAAAACGAGAGGGTGCTTTCCGTTTCGAAACACGGTCTCCTCTCTTTTGGCAAGAGCTGCAAGTACAAATTTATCCGATACTTCATGTTTATCAAGTAATTTTGAAACCGTTGACAGGTGTGTTTCACCACCGTCAAGAAGTACCAAATCTGGCCATTCTTCTTGACGCTTTAACCACCGTTCCACGACTTCACTCATCATACGGAGGTCATCAATCGCATCGCCTTTGATGGTGTATTTTCTGTATTCCTTTTTATCGGGTCTTCCGTTCCGGAACGATACACTTGCTCCAACTCTCTCATCGCCCAGCAATTGTGCCATATCGAAACAAACGATGTGATTGAGTTGTTCCAGTCCGAGTAACGCGGCTCCTTCATCAGCAGCACGCTGTTCAAGAGAGCCACTGGTTCGATTCACTAAGCGCGTAATCTGTATCTTTGCATTCTCCAGAGCGAGTTTCTGAAGCGTCACCAAATCGCCTCTTCGTGGATTCCGAACTTCGACTTTTGAGCCACGACGATTGGTGAGCCATTGTTCGGTTCCGTCATCGAAAGGTTCTGGGCTAAGCAGTAGACGAGGCGGTGTTCTGTTTGCATAATGTTCTGAAACGAACATAGCGAGTGTTTCTTGTTCATCGCCTCTGTGCAACATTGGCCATGTTTCCTGTCCTTGAACAACACCGTTGTTCGCATGAACCACAACAACTGCCGCAAGNTCTCCTTGGACTGCAATTCCCAATGCATCACAGTCTCGATACAACTTGCTTGAGACGACATGTTGACTAATTGTTCTGCGAATTGCTCGGATTTGGTTGCGATACAATGCAGCATGTTCGAACTTCATTTGTTCGGAACACTCATCCATTTTTGCAGCCAACTCCTGCAACAATTCAGTGGCTTCTCCATTGAGGATTTTCCTTACCGTGCGCACAATATCGGCATAACCATCTTCATCGACACAAGGTCCTCTGCACAATCCTATATGTTGAGAGAGACATCCGTCTTTTCCCCTACAATCTTTGTCACGGATTCCAAAATGCTTTCGTAGCAATTGCATAACTTGTTTCGCTGCACTCGCATTCGGAAATGGGCCCCAACTGCTGCTGTTTTTCGGAGGGTTACGGGAGTACATAATTCGAGGAAACTCTTCGTCTGTAAGTATGAGGTAGGGGAACGATTTGTCGTCTTTNAGCATCGAATTGTATCGTGGTTTATGCTGACGAATCAATTCTCTCTCGAGTATCAGTGCTTCTTCTGGAGTNGGGGTAACCATGCAATCGATAGATTCGGATTTCCGAACCAATTCAGGTATCATTTGACGGTCAGGATTGAGAGCAAAATAAGAACGAATTCTTTCGTTTAGTCTCGTTGCTTTACCGACGTACAACACTTTTCCTTGTGAGGATTTGAAAAGATAGACACCNGGCTTCTTCGGAAAATCGACCGAAGAGAGTGTCACAGGCATGATGTTGCCTTGATGCCCACCCAAATAAGGCAACCCATTCACTTGAGGTCATTTTCCAAAATTCTTTTTCACTGAGACCTAGTTGTTGAATAGAATTGTTCATTACTGTTGCACACAACCAATGGTTGTTGCCATGAACCGAACCGTTGTTTTTACCGTGCTGCTTCTTCTCATCCCAGGTTGTCTTGAAGACGTTGAACTTGCAGGGGTTGAGGGCAGCGATATTGATTTTGATACCGATTCAGTTTACAGCAATGTCACCTTCAACATTTACGTTGGAGAAAGCCTGGAGAATGCGACAGCGAATTATTCGATAACCATTCAAATAAATCACACTGCTGCGCCGTTGCACGCCGATAATTTTGTGAAGCATGTAAACGCTGGGAATTACAACATGTCAACATTCCATCGAATAATCGATGATTTCATGATTCAAGGTGGAGATTTTGAGAATCATGATGGAACCGGTGGNTACGCTGCTGACTGGTACGGTTANTGCANCGGNCAAAGNGNATCCANCAGTGCAGCATGCGATCAAACCGACTGGACAGTTCCNGATGAAGCAGANAACGGCTTGAAGCANTATCCTTGTGTCATCTCGATGGCCAAAACTTCCCAACCNAACACCGGCGGTTCACAATTTTTCTTAACCCCTGACGACATCAATCAACACACTTGGCTCGATGGCGTTCATACCGTCTTTGGAGACATTACAGAAGGTTGTGAGCATGTTACGACCATTTCTCAAGTGGCCACCTCGGGGGGCGATAAGCCCGTTACACCAGTTGTTATCTACAGTGCAACAGTAAATTGAATCGAAATTGAGATTTCTTTCAAATTTTGATGCACTAAGGGGTTGACTTAGAAGGAATGAGCGATGTGGGGAGTGCTGTGTCAGAAGACCTCTCGTTACCTGAGGAGCGCCTGTTGAGGCTTTTGGCAAACTTCTCTTCCAGTCTTGAAAAAGCATGGGATGTCACAAGGGAAATTTCTCTTCCAGGCATGAGTGAAGCGCTTGGCGTCGTNCGTTCGGCACTCAATGTGCCGTTAACTTCTNTGGAACAGCGAGGCTTCCTTTTCAAGCGAATGGCGCATGTCATCGGAGGCGGNTCAAGACGTCGCAATGTCTACCATCTTACCGATGAAGGACGTTNGGCTGCAGCACAACTCGGTGAAAACGACGCAAAACCGCGTAAGAGTTCCTCCAAAGCCAACATCTTAGGAGACCCCCCAACAGAAGCCCCTCTGTACGGTCGACTCGAACTTGTAAAGCAGATTGCTTCGAAAATGGAAGTCCATCAACATCTGTTAATTTCGGGGTTGCCGGGAATTGGGAAAACGGCCGTTGGCCTTGGTGTTGGGNGNCACTTCTTATCCAAATCTACCGAAGTTCGATGGGCCACTGCAAATGAATTTTCAGATATNGAGACATTGTGCTTAGCGATGAATTTCACTGAGCCTTTACCCTTGGATACCCACGCTCTAGCACAACACATAGCAGTTCAAAGCCAAAACAGCGTACTCATTATTGATGACGTGAATTTGATATCTACTCGGCACTTGGAGTCGTTCGTCAAATTCTGTCGGTTGATGAAAGATTTCAACGGTCCGAAGATGATACTTATCGCTAGAGAACCACTCGCTTTGTTTGAAGACATTGAACGGGTTACAATTCCTTCACTACCGCTGAAAGACGCAGTTAAGTTGCTCAACTCATCCAGTAAAGACAAGGCATCTATGCACATCGTTGAACGCCTCGGAGGCCATCCACTGGCTATACTTTTGTACCAGCAAGAATCATCTCTTCCTGAACAAGATGCTGATGTGCAGTCGTACGTTGAAGAAGTCGTCTTGTCTACTTTAGAGCAATCNATNCGNGCACATATNGACCACCTTGTGCTGTTGCCTCAGCCGATTGAAGCATCCAAAGCCTATTCCAGCGATGCAATTGGTACATTGGACGATTATGGTTTCTTGCGCTGGACGACGAAGACTGAGAAAATGGAGGTGCAACACCTTGTTCGAAATGTTCGAAGGTTATCGCTTTCTGAATCCGAGAAGATAGATTTGCATCGACAGGCAGTAGAACATTGGGAATCCATTGCCGAAACTGGGGATGATTTTGCTGTACTTTTGCACCATCAAATCCATGCACGAATGGAGAATCTTGAATCATTTTGTTCCTCAGCATTCCAACAACTCGCATCGACACATAGCAATGCTCTTTCGATTTTATTGNAACAGGCTATCGAGGTGAATTCGTCATCTCGATTGCATTACTTGGCTGCAAAATTAGCCCTTGAGAGGTGCGAAGCTGCTCATGTTCATACCCATTTATCTTCTATCGAAGACGAGGGTGATATCAATCATATCGCCATGGGACTTGCCTATTTGGAGGGTCGAATCGAAGATGCTGAGCGATGTATTGAAACAGGTCTATCGTTAGCCGATTCACATCAAAAAAACCAACTCGCTCTCTCCGCTGCATCACGCCGACTTGACGATAGAATCTCGACTGAAATACCGGCTGGTGCTGTCAAAGATGTCAAAAAATATCTATCGCATATCGAATTGCCCACCCAATCAACAGAACGTTCTGTTACAGTGGTCGCTCTTACAATGGTCCAGCATGCACTTGCATTGGCTGAACTTGACTTTCAAAGAGCTGAAACTCTTCGCACGAATCTCTCATCCATCAGCACTTTTGATTCCGCACTCGTTCGTGGATTAGGAGCCAAAGCTACCCTTCTGCAATCCTTGAGCAGTCCAACGACAAACTGGACTGAAGTGAAGAAACAAATATTGGATATTGCCGATTTGCAACCAAGCAGGGTTCACCGTGATTCATTGCTTCTCTCTCTGACTGAAACGCTTCTGGAAACTGCACCTGAATTAGCCAAGGAAGTGTTTTCTCAAGTCACCAAACCAAATTCATCTCCAAACAGTATCTTACTTCATCGTCTTCATGCACGGTGGTGGCACTGCAAGTCCTACCTGCAATCTTCTCTTCAGAAAGTCGCTCTCAAGGAGGCAATAACGCAATTTCGAGCGGCAGGATGTCCAAGAGCTGCGAAGATTTTGGAGGCAAAAATCCACAGTTTGTTGTAACTAAAGTTCCGCTCCAATGAGCGTTTTGGTATCGTCGATCCCTTCCAGTATGCGGATTTCTTCAACAATACACCGTGTCAAATCGAATTCATCGTCTGCTTGAACACGTGCAATTAAATCGTACTCTCCGAACAACATCCATCGGTCAGTAACGAATTTGATATCGTCCAAGGATTNTCGAACTTTACTCTCAAAGCCGGGCTTTGTTGTTATCAACACAAATCCAATTGCCATATGATTCACCTCAATACTCCACTGCAATCATAGTTTGAGTGTCTTTAACGCCTTCAATTTGACGAAATTCAGTCATCAACATTTTTGCAAGCGTGTTTGAGTCATCTGCAGTTAATCGNACCAACAAGTCGAATTCGCCGTACAAAGCATGAACTTCGACGACCGCATCATGACCGGTGAGTGAGAGATAGACTTCGCGCTCGTGTGCTGGCAGGGTTTTGAACAGCACAAAAGCCTCGGGCATATTTGTCCCAAATGTAATCGAGTCTTATTGATTACGAACACAATTGCTCAATCTTTAGAGCAGAATATTCACATTGAATAGAACCCTTCAAGTGTGTTTGCATCAACCCGGTGATATGGGTACGAAATCACATGCCTCTGTTGTTGTATGGTTCGTACTGTTTCTGTTTCTAAGTACTCCTATGCTTGGCATGGTTTCTCCTGCCTCTGAGGTCAACGAATTCCAAACCGAGTCGGCCATGCAATCCGCTCAAGCTCGCTCTCAAACCACTTGGTCTGGCTCAGTTACCGTTACCTCCGAATACACCGTTTCGGTTTTTGATGAATTGATAATTTCTGCGTGTACAAATGTGGAAATGGGCTCAGGAGCTCGAATTTACATTGAGGGGCGTCTTACTGTTGAAGGAACCAAAACTTGCCCAGTCACGTTGACATCTCTCGCGGGTTCGGACCATGAAGGCATTCAGTTCAACAGCAGTTCCAATAACCGTGGTTCAGTAATCGATAATCTAACAATCGAAGATTCGATTTATGCTATGACAATGTATGGAAGCAATCCAATTATTCACAACCTTACCATCCTCAACCCCGATCGGGTTGGCATTGACCTGTTCAGTTCTTCATCGCCTCAAATTTTTGATCTGGTGATAAATCAAGCCGGTCGTGTGCTGCCTTTCCAAAGCGATTGGCGATATGGACTCGGATTATCTATTGGGTCAGGCTCAACTCCGGTGGTCATCGGTGCGACGTTTACTGATCACCTCACACGCGCAGTCAATATTTGGGGTGGTTCTGGGGGGGTACTTCGTAACCTCGTAATGAGCAACATTAGCGGCTCAAGTTGGGCTATTTCTGCTGGCGTGTGGGTTGAAGACAGTCAACCCTTGTTGGTGAATGTGAGCGTCGACAGAGCAGACCATGGTGTAGTGGTTCGTCATATTGATGATAGCGGCTATACACGTGCAGTTTTCCGTGATTGCACAGTTTCCAACTCAATGTACAGAGGCGTCTATGTCGACAAAGAAAATCACTCCAATTACACCAATTATGAAACTGCAGACTTTTCGAATTTAACCGTTCGAGGAACCGGCGGACCTGGTGCTACAACTCCCAATATTGCCTACGCAGCAATCGACCTCAACGCAACCGGCGCTTGGTTCGAAAACACACTTGTTGAAAATTCAACTTCGACCGGTGTTCGGATGTATTATGCAGATTCATCAACAACATTCCGTAATCTCACCATCCGAGATTCAGGGGAGGCGGGACAAGGTCCTCATAAGGCCGGGTTAGCAATCACTTGGATTTTCACATCCGCTCCTGTCTTTGATGGACTTGAAATTTCAGGCTCAGTCGGACCCGGTATTCATTCGTACAAGGCGGAATGGGTGGGAAATGACTTTTATTTACACAACAATTCTGAAGACGGAATGTTTCTTGATTTCTCGTCGGTAACTATTGACGGCTTGCTCTTGGAGAACAACACTGAATCGGGTGCTCACCTCCTCGATAATATCGATACTGAACTCTCGAATTTGTCAGCACATTTCAATGGTCTTTCAGCAACGGGTGAACAGAGCAAGGCCGGGCTGTTTTTCGACCGTTCAAAGATAGTCACACATCCTTTCCTTGATGTAGCCTGCTCTTCGTGCAACATCTCAAATTCAGGTGGTTCTGGAATTCTCATCCGAGATTCTGCAGACTTGTGGTTGGACGATATTCAGTTAAGCAACAACAACCCTAGCCACGCCCCACTTGACATTGATAATTCTGGATTGAATTCCGGGCAACAAGGTGGCATCATCAATATTGAGGGGCTTGAAATTTATTTTGACCCGACCCCATTTTCCAACCCTGCAGCAGCTCTCAACATTTCTCAAGCAGCAGCAAGTATCCACAATCTCACCATGTTCGGAAACCATTCTGGAATCAACTGGGATGGTCAAAATCACAACAACTATCCTTCCGAAATCAGCAACAGCGTGTTCAGCGGTATTGGCAACTGCATGCTTTTGAGTAACCATTTCGACCTCTCAGGTGTCGGGAACACAATCTCGACAGAATGTGTCGGCGACATACGTTTTGAAAACAGTCAGGTCAATTGGTCAAATTTTGCTGATATGCAAAGCACCGGCAAAATTCTCCAACTGGATTCAAGTTCAAATCTACATTTGCATCAGCCAATAGACATTGACTTCAATCAGTCTTACCCTTCTATGGCATCAGGTGCTACAATTGATGTCGCATACGACATCACTGTTTGGGTCATAAACAACAACAGCAACGGCATTCCATTGGCAAATGTCGATACGACTTTTTCTCAAATTGAACCCACGGTGCAAGAATATACCAACAGCCTAGGATATCTTGTTCTTGCTGATTTTATCGGTCAACGCTGGACCAACACTGGACCATCAGAGTTTACCAATGCAACAATATCTTGTGGTTATGACAGTACATCGAATTCGACCAATGTGACGCTCGACCAAAACCGCTTTGTCAATTGCGTGTTACCTCTTGAAAACCAACCTCCTTTCCTCATGTGGACCTCTCCTGCTCAATCCTCTGTTTTCTCTTCAAATTCACAGGTCTTGTTTGATGCCAACGACTCTTGGGATTTAGACGACGACCCCTTGACATTCTCTTGGTCCAGTAGTCTTGATGGTGATATCTTGGCATCATGTACTGGACAAGGCGACCCTCAGTGGAGNCCGAGTACTGGAGCGTCGTTTACCGTCAATTCGAACGACTCTTGGGCTTGCCAGCTTTCGGATGGAATACATGTTATTACCTTGGAGATTTGTGATGATGCAGGACATTGCGTAACAGATTCACGAACCATTGAACTTGCCAACCAAGCACCCACAATCGTCTTGGATGTCACTCCAGAACTGACTCCATGGTCGGAGTTGATAATCCCCCGAACTCAAAGTGTTCTGTTCAACCTTTCTGGAACCTTTGACCCCGAAGGCGATTCGATGACGTGCTGGATTGAGCGGTCATATCAACAGAGTCAAGCACCGCAGAACGGTTGTCCGTCCAAGATTTGGATGAATCTTTCAATGGCTGAGTCGGTTCCTTCGACTTTTGATTTGGTGATTTATGCCTCTGATGGCATCAATAACCCGTCCACTTACACAATTCCAGTTGAATTGTACAACGAAGTTCCTGAACCCGTTTTCACATTGACTCGAAATGGAAATGCGAGTGAAAATGAAGTGACTCTCGATGGAACAGCAACCGTTGACCCAGAGGGTGACACGCTTGAAGTGGAGTACTGGTCAAACCTTGATGGTCAGTTGTCGTGGAACAATACAGAGGCTGGGAAAATTTGGACAGGTTATCTCTCACGTGGCACTCATGTCCTCGAGATGCGAGTCGTTGATGTCAGGCCTGAACACATCAATTCGACTCGTGTTACAAGCATCTTGGTCGAGGTCGAAAATTCTCTACCAAAGGCAGCAATAGCCTCTCCACTCNATACTCGCACCTATCTTTCCTCTGAACAAATCACGTTTTCAGCAAACGGTTCTGGAGATTTTGATGCAGCATGTGACACGTATCCAAGTGATGGGAATTGGCATTGTGCCCCCTTCTCCCCTTACGGAGGTTCAGAGTATCTTATCGTTGATTGGAGCAGTGATTTGGACGGACGCCTCACTCCTGATGGTGAAGATTGGTTGATTTATGAAACGAGATTATCACCGGGAATGCACAATATTACGCTCAGTTTAGATGATGGAATACACGATCCAGTTGTCGTGTCAAGAACTGTACAGGTTGTTCAATCTGCGCCGGTTCTCGAACTTTCATCCCCTGCTGATGGAGACGCTTATTCCTCAAGTTCTCTCATTGAATGGGATGCACGCGACTCGGTTGATTACGATGGAGACACTTTCACCATGACTGTTCGCAGTGACTTGTTGAATGAGCCATTGTTCGCTGATGTTTCACCTTCGATTGTCCACACATCGACCCTTCCTGCTGGAGAGCATACCGTTCAGATAACACTCACGGATTCAACCGGTAAAACCGAAATCTCGACCATTGGATTAAGTATCGGTCAATCAAACCCAGTGGTTTCGATGTTGCAACCTCAAAATTTAGCATCAGTAGCGGCGGGTCAATCACTCATTCTTGAAGGCGAATCCTCGGATGCAGACGGTGATTTACAGAAGCGAGAGTGGAGAAGATGGTTGGTCACTGGAGGTTATGAAGTTCTTTCCACACTCAGCAGCGATGCTGTTGTTCTCCCCCCAGGTCAGCATCATATCTCTCTTTATGTTGAAGACAGCAGAGGAATGTTTGACCAAGCTCATGCCAACATCACCGTTCAATCGAGTCTTCCCACTCTTTCAAATCTCACGTTTTTGCCAGATACATTGTTTGCCCAGCAAAAAAACACATTCTCAGTACGGGTTATGATGAGTGATCCGGATGGAACCACTCAAAATGTCCAAGCCACAGTCGTGTTCAATGTCCAAACTTGGACATTCAATCTCTCTGATGAGGATGCCGATGGATACTGGGAGGGTTCAGTAGAAATGAATCCAGATGCAGCAGGACGGCCAAATCTAAAGGTCGTTGCTCGGGATGGTGATGGAGACGAAGCCATGGTCGATATACTCAGTATCACGCTTTATGTTGAAGAAGCAGAGGGAGACAATCGTGTGGCGATGTTTATTGCAGCAGGAGTAGGATTTGTGGGTATACTTACTTTGATTGCCTTTGCCGCCTTGCGTCGCCAAAGAAAAGCAGAAATGGCAATGATTGATTCCTGGGATTCCTTTGGAGGCATTTCGTCACAGAACACTGAATTATCCAAGCCTATTACTCTTGAAGGAGGGGTTGTTGAAGGGGCGGTAGAAGTTCTTGCAGAGCAAGACAATTCCGAAACAGGAGTCGAAGACGAATCAGCCACAGAATCAAAACCTCTTGCCGGGATTGATTTGGATTGGGACGACGTTTGATGAATCGCGGAAAACGCTTTAATCACGAGTTGGGTGAATGAGTCATGGACACATCTCAGTTTCAAGTTTCCAACCCGGATTCTTATGTGCTTGCAGATGCCCCAACTGTTGCTCCAAGTGATTTTGATAGAGAGGAATCAAAACGTCGAGTCAAACAACTTACGAAACAGATTCAAGCACTCCAAGAGAAGATGTGGGCTGGAAGGAAGCATCGACTTTTGGTAGTGCTGCAAGCAATCGATGCGGGTGGAAAGGACGGAACGGTGCGTTCTGTCTTTGGAAGAACAAATCCCCAAGGCGTCAAAGTGCACTCGTTTAAACGCCCCACAGAACAAGAACTGGCTCACGATTATCTTTGGCGAGTCCATCCTCATGTCCCCGGAAACGGAGAAATTACAGTTTTTAATCGCAGTCACTATGAAGATGTCTTGGTTGTCAAAGTACATGGCTATGCTCCGTTGGATGTCGTTGAGAAGCGATATCAACATATTCGCAACTTTGAACAAATGCTCGTCGATGAAGGAACCACTATNATCAAAATTTTTCTTCATATTTCTAAGGATGAACAAAAAAAGCGATTTGAAGCTCGCCTCAATCGCCCAGAAAAAAACTGGAAATTCAAGAAAGGCGATATCAAAGAGCGAGCCTTTTGGGAACAGTACCACGAAGTTTTCGAGCAGATGCTTAAGAAAACAACAACCGATGATAGCCCATGGTACGTTGTTCCTGCAGACAACAAGAAGTACCGTAACGAAATTATATCTTCTTTGATTTTGGAAACTTTGGAATCGTTCAAAATGCAGTGGCCTCAGCCTGAAGAGGATTTGAGTGACATCGTCATTGAGTGATTTACTTGGCCTGTTCAGGTAAATCTTTGTTCAATGAGTCCGGATTAGAGGAACGACCTCCCCATGGTGAAAGTGTTCGATGCAAACCTAGCCTTCGAGCGAACAGGAACTTGAAGTTCTTCCATCCATCGCCCCATGTGTGAATCTCTGCTTCACCAACGCGAGGGCGGTATGGGACTGATATTTCCACTGCCTTTTCTTTTCCAAGTACTCGGCGAGCAAGGATTTTCATTTCTTCCGAAAGCGGCATTCCGTCGTTTGTAGGGCGCATGGCATCGTTGTTGAAAATCGATTTTCTAAAGACCCACATTCCGGATTGAGAGTCTTTAATTCCGTATCCGAAAAGAAGCCTTGCAGTGAAAGAAAGTGCCCAGTTACCAAATCCATGAATGCCGGGCATAGAACCTTCTTCAGCCAATGAAAGGCGGTCACAAGTAATGAAATCGAGGTCGTCATCGAGCAATCGTTTCACCAGAGATGGAACCAATTCTGCTGGATAGGTGCAATCCGCATCCATGGTGACGATGATGTCGTTTTTGGCGACATCGAAACCGGTTCTGTATGCTCGACCGTAGCCTTTTCTTGGTTCAAGGTGAACTCGAATTTTCTTTTCCAAAGCAATCTCTCGAGTACGGTCTGATGAATTGCCATCAACAATCATAATCTCAAGGTCTTTNCACCAACCTCGAGGNATNGCATCAAGAGTTGGACCCAACGCTTCTTCCTCATTCCGAGTNGGAAGTATTACGGTTACCGTAACAGGGAGTTTTTCGCCCATGACTCTCCGAGAAACCTCACCTCCTTGAAGGCATTGGATTCAAAAGTCTACTTTTTGTGAGTAATTATCGGTGACATTGAAACCCCCTTCACCTGTCCCAAGTGTATGCACATCGCCATGGTGTCGGGAGAATATCCGCCCCGATGGGGTGGAATAGGTTCTGTCGTGTATCATTTAGCGGGACATTTGGCCGAGCGTGGTCATCGCGTGAGTATCATTACTCGAACGCACAAGGGCAGAGCACCTGCCCAACAGGGCGTATCCGTAATTGAAGTTCCTTGGCTCAAGGCCCCTATGGCCTTCACACGTTCGTACGGGAAAAATGCCTTGTCAGCACTGAAAATACTTCATGCACGTGAACCAATTGATGTCGTTCATACTTTGCTCCCATTGGTGAGTTGGACAAAAAAAGATTTTCAGGCAGTTGAAAAGGACATTGCACCTGTCGTATCAGCATTGAATGGAAGTTGGATTGGGGAGCGAGAAGGCATGCGTCTTGCTGCNCGTCACAGAGAATCTGCAACNTGGAAAAATCCAAACGATCTCGCCATTNTAACGACTGCAAAGTGGTATGCAAAATATGAACGGGCAGGCGTTTACGAATCTTCAGTTTGTGTTGCAATCAGTCAGTCTACGAAACAAGAATTCGAACGTTGGTATTCGCCTCCGGATGACTGGAAATGTGAAACAGTGCTCTACGGCGTAGACCATCTTGTGTTTAGGCCTTTGAATACCGATGATGAAGAAGAACAATTGGAGCATGAAGCCTTGCGAAAAGAATACGATGCTGCCGATGAAGAAGCATTGTGTGGTAGACCTTCACATGAGTCGCCTTTACTTCTTGCTGTAGGCCGTCTCGTGGCCCGAAAAGGGTATCGGACTTTACTGCGTGCAATGCCATCCATTCTCGAACGATTTCCGGGCGCTCGATTATGCATCATTGGACGGGGGCATATGGGCAAAACATTGCTGCGACAAGCTCGAAAACTTGGCGTTGGTCATGCGGTTTTCATCCGACCAGGGATGTCTTTTGAAAAATTAGCCCAGCATTTCCGGAGCGCTGATTTGGTCGTCTATCCCTCCTATTATGAAGGTCAAGGTTTGATTCCTCTCGAATCTTTAGCCAGCGGAACTCCAGTGGTAACCGTTGACCAACCTCCACTTACTGAGATGATTGACTCAACCGTCGGCGAACTGTTTGAAACCGGAAATCCTGAGGATTTAGCTCGTGCCGTTTGCAAATCACTAGGAGACCCAAATGGTCGAACCGAACAGGCTGAAAGAGGTCGAAATAGAGTGCTTAATCATTACACCTACGAACACAATGCAGAAGCGTATGAGAAGATTTACCTCGACCTCATCCAAGCTTAATCGGCCATTATTTTACCCACTTTTCCAATGCGGGTTCGTTGTCGTTGGTGATGCGTTGTGTTCATAGGCATACGGCCTCTTGGATGTTCATGCTCGCGAGGCGACTGATGGCCCTTTGCCTCGCCGCGATGATGTTGTCAATGCTCCCTCCAGTTGCTGCGGACGACAACATCCAAAGTGCAAATCCACTCACGGATGGCGTCACATCAAACGGTTATGTGTGCGACCCTGACTGCGATGCTGGTAAGGACAAGCAGGACTTTTGGAAGATTGAGGCGCGTAAAGGAGACATTGTACAGGTTGCTTTTTCTGGATCCATGAACGGTCCTGCTTGGTGGTGTCCAAATGACGGATGGACTGGCCGCTTCTCACTTNTGGACGCTCAAGGCGGCACGATTGCCGATACGGCTGCTGATGATAATTCAGCATCTAAGATACTCTCTACGACTGTAAACACTGCGAGTTTTGTCTATGTTAAAATCAAAGCTGAAGATTCATGGTGCAACGATGGATTCGATTACACGCTTACTCCATCTATCGATAAGGCGAATAGGGATACTGATGAAGACGGTTTCATCGATAATGACGACGACTGCGATGAATTTGTCGGTACTTCAACAAACGATCGCAAAGGTTGTGCAGACGCCGATGGAGATGGGTGGTCAGACCCTGACGCAGGCTGGGGTCCTCAAAACGGAGCAGATGCTTTTGTAAGTGATTCGAGTCAATGGCTCGATAGCGACAATGACGGCTATGGCGATAATTTAGAAGGTTTCCAAGGCGATCACTGTCCTTTCAGACGTGGTTATTCCTTGCAAGACCGTTTTGGATGCCTTGACAGTGACGGTGATGGATATTCAGACGAAGACCCGGGCGGTTTGGATGGCGTTGTCCCTTGGTACTCGCATCCGGCAGGTTTTGCGGATGCATTCCCACTCGATGCAACCCAATGGAACGATACTGATGATGACGGATTCGGCGACAATTGGGAGGATGAGTCATGGAATATTTCCCGAGCGAATTGGGGCATAGGTACATGGCTGTTCAACGCATCCACACCAGATGCTTGCCCTTTCATTTCAGGAACCTCGATAGGCGATCGATACGGCTGTACGGATTCAGATAGCGATGGATTCTCAGATGGCGACCTCAACTGGACTCAATCCGACGGAGCGGATGCATTCCCTGCTGAACCCTCTCAGTGGCGAGACAGAGACTACGATGGCTGGGGTGATAACCAAACAGAAGGAGCTCTACTCATCGATGATTTCCCAGATAATCCAACTCAATGGAGAGACACAGATGAAGATGGATGGGGTGACAATCAGACCTATGGGGCATCTCAAGTTGACGACTTCCCATTCATCCCCTCACAATATCGTGATACCGATGGCGATGGTTATGGTGACAACCTCGATGGCTTTGAGGGCGACGTTTGCGTCTTTTCAACGGCTGAAGAAGTGGAATCAAGCTGGATATCCTATGCAGACCGTCTTGGATGTCGTGATGTCGATCAGGACGGTTATTCAGATCCAACCGACGATTGGATTTCTCACCCTGACGGTTTTGCAGATGCGTTCCCGAACGATGAAAGTCAATGGTTCGATACTGACAATGATGGCTACGGCGATAATATCGAGTATTTTGATGGTCAAATTTTCCGGCTCGCCTATCGCGGTGACGGTTGCAGAACCACTCTTGGGACATCGACATTCGATCGCTGGGGATGTCCTGATAGCGACGAAGACGGTTGGTCAGACCCAACCAATTCATGGTTGGCTAGCCCCGGCGGAAAAGGAGATGCATGGCCAATGGACCACACTCAATGGCACGATATCGACGGAGATGGTCGTGGTGATAACCCGCTAGGAACGACTGCAGATGTTTGTCCGAGTCAAGCAGGAACATCGGTAGGTCCCTCGATGGGCGGAGACCGTTGGGGATGCCCAGATACCGATGGCGATGGTTGGTCTGACTTGGGAGATTCTTTCATTCACGAACCAACGCAATGGAGAGACACCGATGGCGATGGTTTTGGTGATGATGCAAACGGAAACCAAGGCGATGCCTGTCCTGAAGTTCGAGGAACATCAATCCTTGACCGCCTGGGATGTCGAGATACCGATGGTGATGGTTGGTCAGACCCTACAGACAGTTGGCCTGCCCACCCCTACGGTTCAGCAGACTCATTCCCAACCGAATCGCTTCAATGGCGAGATTCTGATGGTGATGGATTTGGCGACGTGCCACTTGGAGCCCTACGTGACGATTGTCCAGATTCATCTGGCATCTCGAAGCGCGACACTCAAGGTTGTGTTGATTCAAATGGAGACGGTTGGTCGGATTCGTATGGAGAATTTGCTGCTGCAGTAGCAATCTTAGGCGAGGATCCTGCAGCATCTTGGTTGACTTATTTGGTCATTGGCTTTGGCTTTATTTTGGGCGCAGCTCTTGCCCTTATTGTCCGTATGGGTCGAGACCAAGAGTTGGTTGAAGACGAGTTGTTTGAATCCAAAGATACAGCCAATCTCGATTTACTAACGATGGACATGCCTCCACCAGAAGCGATGATTCCTCTCGCAGATTTACCTCCCCTACCCGTTCCCGCTGGTTTAGAACCGGTCGTGGAACAACAGATACAAGGTGGTGAATCCAATGGGTGATTCTTTACGAACGCTGCCCTTTGTTCTTGTAGCACTGCTCTTGGGTTGCCTCATGGCACCGGTTGGATTTGTTCAACATGCAGAAGCCGAATCGAGCGACGATGCTCTTGCGGCCGAAGGTTTGACTTTGGTGGCGCTGCGAAACGACACGATGGATTTGAATCAAGACGGTGAGCCTGATGCTATTCGAATCGTCGTTATTTTGAACACAACATCAGAATGGAGTGAGATTGAACTACGACTATTCGGTACTCACAAGGATAAAGAGGTTCGAGAAGACCGTTATATGGCTTTCACAGGTCAGTCGAACGCAAGCCTTGTCTATGATTCTTGGTCCGAAGGCGAGCATTCATTGCGTCTCGATTTCATCGATAAAGATGGGGATAAAATCACCAGTATTGCTCTGCCAACATATGTCCTCAAACCTGCACTTCAAACACCCCAAATAACTCTAGATTTAGATGCTCCAAGTTGGATTGAGACCGGAGATGATTGCAAGATAAATCGAATTTTTGCTGATGAGACAGGTCCAAGATATGATGCGTCAGGAATCAGAACTTTTTCTGGAGCTCCATTCACGGTCTTGGATAACCAAACTATACTGGATTGCTCGCATTGGCCAGCAGGGGATTACTTGCTCAAAGAAGCATACAGGAATGATTTGGGACAAGTTACTGAATCTTGGTTGAATCTTACAATCAACAATCGACCAGCACCTGCTTTTTCGCTCGATGTTTTCGGAAATCAGAACAACACCGATGAACCATGTTTGATTACGATGATTCCAAACATGATTGATGTCGACTTTTCAACATTTGAGAAAATTTGGACAGTTCAAGGGACTGTACTGGATGGAAACAGCAGTACTTCCTACGACTGTTCTGTTTTGCCCGCAGGTGTCCATTTGGTTACTTTGGAAGTCATCAATAATGAGAAAATACGCACTGTTCATGGCGTCAATTTAGTCCGATTACCAGGATTGGATTTGACGGATGAGGAGGCTGCAACCTTACCAAGTCGCTCATTTGGTGATGAAACAGAAACCAAATCCGTTGGTTGGTTTTCAATCGGAATCCTCGGACTGGTGGTAAGTATTGTCGTGTTTGTCCTCTTGGTTCGGGTTAAGGATGAATCTGCTCCGGATGGTTTGCGAGACTTGGGTCCAACGCCAATGATTCTTGCTGACGGTTCCCCCGATGCGCAGGGAATGCCAACTCTCACCGACGAGGAAGGCATTCTTTGGCGCCAACACCCAGACGGAACCACCGATTGGTGGGATTCACAATTGCGAATCTGGCACAAGTGGTGATGTTGATGGAACCGCTGTTTCAGATTTTGCTTCTTGGGATTGTAATTTTCATTCTTCTTCCTTACGCGATTTGGTTTGTCCGTGTTCGTCCTCGTCGCCCTCAACTTGAGGCGCAATGGAACTCGGATTGTGAAATGATTACTACTGCAGAGATTAACGGGTCAAAAATCACTTTCCGCAATGTGCGAAATTTTTTCTGGCGAACGACCAAAGACAGAGATGAAAACTGGATTGATGAATTGGAGATTGATACAGAGGAATTGAAGGATATTTGGTTCATCGTCGATCATTTCCATTCCTTGCACGGCCTTGCACACACATATCTGACCTTTGAATTCAATGACGGCACATGCCTTTCCTTTTCATTTGAAGCCCGCAGGAGAGTCAAGCATCGTTACCACCCTTGGAATGGTCTATGGAGAAACTATGAGTTGTATCTCCTGGTTGCTCTTGAAAGCGATATGACTGGATTACGAACCAACGCACGAGGTAACAAGGACTACATGTTCCGCGCAATTACTCCGCCGGAGAAAGACAAGCACATGCTGTTGCGGATGGCTGAAAAAGCCAACAACTTGGCTCAAAACCCCGAATGGTACCATTCGCTGCTCACTACATGCAACACATCGATTGTACGAATGGTAAATCGCGTGACTCCAGGTCGTGTACCATTTCTGTGGCGTAACTTTTTGCCAGGTTATACACCTCGAGCCGCACTCAAACTTGGCTTAATCGAAGATTGGGGTGGCTTAGAGGCTACATTGGAAAAAGCGCGAATTGATGTTGTTGCTCAGCAATGGGACGGCAAAGGGTCGTATTCAGAAATGCTTCGAAGGCATCTCCCTGCTTCAACGATTCAAGAAAAGCAGTAAGAGGCCCGATGTGTATTGAATTTCGAGAAAAGTCTCAGTTACAACGTTATGCAATCCATGGGTGCCAGGATGCATAGATTTGTTCTCCAAATTCCATTTGCATCCCGAAACAGAAAGCCCTTTCACTTCTCCAACTGCGAACAACGAAAAGGTTGAGCCTTTGAGCAATGAGGTATTATGATAACCTGATTTTTCAATCAATTCAACGGTTGATTTTGAGGTGTGAATGCGGGCAGAGAATTGCACTTCACAAAGAGCCATTATCGCTGCAAATTGATGGTCGATTTCTCCCCCTTCAACTCCAA
>NYZH01000001.1 GCA_002687075.1 Methanobacteriota archaeon | reverse complement strand
AGATATCTTTTGCGCATCACCGGTGTCGACATACAACCAAACTATGGCAAGAATGGAAATGATTGGAAGAGAGGCTATCAAGGCACCATAAACATCGTGTTTCTTCGCTACTTCACTCGCGCCAACCACAAGACCGCCTGAAAGGAGAAGTCGTCCAAAGAGTTGCATCCACGCCATATATGCCAAATTAAACAGGAGGCTTGTGTTTGTTTTGGAGGATTTGTATAATTTTGCCCCGGAAAAAAACCATCAGAAAGAGGAGTATCAATACATTCTCATGAGAACACTCATATCACACATACTTGACCCCTCGACATGGGCGTAGATTCAGATACACTGGCGAGTTGGCTTGCCGACTACGACCCAGACAACATTACCATTGGAGTAGTGGCATCCCACTCTTCACTGCAAATTCTTCATGGCGCCCGACGTGAGGGTTTCAAAACATTAGGAATCGCCGTTGGAGAGAACAGGCGCCGCTTTTACAAGGCATTCCCAGGTGCTGAACCAGACGAATGGTTGATGCTGGAAAATTACCGTGAAATGCTCGACCATGCAGAATGGTTTAGGCAAAGGAATGTCGTCATTATTCCTCATGGTTCATTGGTCGAGTACCTTGGATCTTCAAATTTCCGCGAACTCCAAGTTCCAACTTTCGGAAATCGTGGCATTCTGCATTGGGAAAGCAGCAGAGAGCGTCAACGCCAATGGCTTGAAGCAGGGGGCTGCACAATGCCGAAAGTACTGGAGGACCCTCACGATATCGATGGACCTGTTATCGTGAAGTATGCTGGTGCCAAAGGTGGACGTGGATACTTTATCGCTCGAAATTATCGTGACTTCCGAAGAAATGTTGACATTGAAGAAGAATTTACAATCCAAGAATATGTATTGGGATGTCGTTATTACCTTCACTTCTTTTTCGACCCAACTGCAAGTGATGGTTTTCAAGTTCAAGGAAAGGGCTCTCATGCTGGAAAAAATCTCGGCCGACTGGAATTACTATCCATGGACCGAAGAGATGAGTCAAATGTCGATGAGTTCTACAAACTCGGTTCACTTCGAGATCTTCGTGAGATGGCACTAGAACCATCGTTCGTCGTTACCGGTAATCAACCGGTGGTGATTCGTGAATCCTTGCTTCCACGGGCCTTTGAAATGGCGGAGGGAACTGTAGCCGAGTCGTTCGAACTTGAAGAAGGAAGCCGTGGAATGATAGGACCGTTTTGCCTTGAAACAATCGTTACAGATTCGTTGGAGTTCAAAGTGTTTGAAATCAGCGCACGAATTGTTGCAGGTTCAAATCCGTTCGTAGGAGGTTCTCCGTATTCTGATATAAATGAGGAGCGAATGTCAACCGGAAGAAGAATTGCGCGTTCTATTCGAAAAGCAATTGAGAACAATTGCTTGGAAGACATTCTATCTTAATTCTCACGACTGAAATGAGATTCATGTCACCACCCTTTCACAATTGAAGAGGGGGTGTTGCTGGCACTTGCCTTTGCTTTATCCGAATAAATTTGTATATTTTGGAATCGATGTGGAGGGATTTTGGCCAAAAGTCCTTGTTGAACAAGAGCCATGACAAGTCATGAGGCTTTAATCGCTGATGATTAAGTCGAACGAATATCCTTCAAGGAACCAAACACACGATTGTACACTGTTGGTAAACAGGATTAACCTTCATTTGTAGAAAGTGAATCCAAGTCAGGCGCACTCGGAAGGTTTGCAATAGCTTCCAAGTATTCATCGAGTGATACCTCTCCATCACCATCTTTGTCGGCCTGCTTGTGAATGACTTCTGCATCTTCTACGGACATTCCAGTCGCCTCTGCAAGTTCCTCAACAGAGAGCATCGCACTGCCATCAAGGTCTGCACTTTCGAAACGAGTCTTGAGCGCTGCAAGTTCCGATTCCAGTTCACGCTTGATTTGTTCGCGTTCTTCCTTCGTGGAAACACTGAATGAACACACCTGCATGATTGGGTCCCCAGCACTTAATTCAGCAGAATATTCGGTGGTATCTCCACCATTGCTGACCATCACTTGGAATTTTGTTGGGTCTTTAGAGCGTCGCTTCTTATGCTTCTTGTAATAGTGAACATACACATGGTATTGACCGCCTGGTGCGGTGCCTTCTGGCCAGAATACATTCTCCACAGGCTTACGGGTTTCGGCACGTACATTTGCATCAACGTCAAGTTCTCCGCCGCATGCAGACAACTTGTTTCCACCGTGAATTCGCTCTCCCGATGGACAGACAATGTGCAAATCAAGGTCGTTGTAATTGTTCCACATCAAGGACACTTGAACATCTGAAGATTTAGCACCTTCACGCTCTAGACGAGCTTGAAGTTCTTTGATTGCCTTGGAATTCGCATTGTTGGAAGCGATTTGTTGTTGCTGAGCATCAGCAATTTCGGCAAGTCGTGCTTCTTCAGCTGCAAGCAAGTCTTCTTGTCGGCGTAGTTCACGTTCAGCAGCAAGACGAGCCTCTTCCTGTTCACGGCGTCTTGCTTCGTCCTCCTCGTCTCGAACCTTTTGAGCCGCTTCATTGGCCAAACGGGCTTCTTCCAGTGCAGCAGCACGTGCTTCTTCAGCGATTCGTTGACGTTCAAGTTCTTGTTGAGCACGGGTTTGTTCGAGTTGCTCACGGGCTTGCCGTTCAGCGTCTTCGAGAGCAAGGCGACTTGAGATTGCTTCTTGACGACGGCGGCGATTTTCAACTATGGCCAATTTGCGGTCAATTTCTTTCTTTGCACTACCAAAACCAGGTGCTCGAGAACCATAGCGAAGACCTTCCGGGTTCATTCCCTGTCGAGCTGAAACTGTGATATCTTTTCGAGTGTAGATGAACCAAAGTCCATAGCAGAAACCGCCACCTAAGGCGAAAGATGCAATGAGGTATGCTATCTCCATCAGTACACCCGAAGGGGTGATAGTCTTTGGTAGCATCGGTTGAAAGATTCTCTCAAAACCCTCGGTGAACTCCAATGAAACTTCGAATTCCTACTCAAGATGCATTATTGGTGGCTTGTTTATAATCTAATAGCGCTTGGTCAGTTTGTGAGGGAAATACATCTACGATGGACGGCCCAAACCGTCGCAAATTCCGAATATGCACCAATTGCAGAGATTGCGCATTCTCTCGAAGTAGTTGGGCATCTCGACATCGGCGAAAAGGGAATCCGGCAACTGATTTTTCCGCACTTTTGTGAAGGAAAAGGGCCGAGTGATTTGAACGATGTTCCGTTCTTAAACGTCGAATCTGAACTCGATGGAGGGCAAAGTGGTTATCTTGTAGTCTGGAACTCGCATCCTTTGTCAATTGCAGCCATTCACTTCTCTAACATTCACATTCTCCCGCCGTACACTTACGGCGGAGATGGTATTGACATTACTGTTCGAGGCGTGCCATCTGGAATTTCACAATTCCTCAAAACATGTCGAGCCCTTCTGCCACCTGATACTGTAAAAGTTGTCGAAATGGCAGATAACAAGAGCATTATAGAGAGCACGCTTACACCAAAACAAATCCACTGCGTAAAGATGGCTGCCAACTCTGGATATTACGATCATCCCAAGAAAATCAAATTAAGAGAACTTTCGGAATTGATGGATATTCCTCGCTCTACACTGCAAGAGCACCTCAATCGTGCCGAATTGTCGATGATGAAATGGGCTAGCGACCAAATTGAAACCGAGTGATTCGTGCAAAACCTTGAGAACATGCAAGTTTTGGCCATTGCATGGACAAGGCTACGCGTCTACAGGCTCTTCTGCCCAACGGACGTGGCGTATGGATTCCAATAGACCATGGCGCCTCCGATTTTCCGGTAGCCGGACTTACAGACACTGAACAAACCATTCGTTCTCTAGTTCGTGCAGGCGTGGATGTCATATTAGCTCAAAAAGGAGTGGTTAGCCATTACAATCATCTATGTGAAAACTCCGATACAAACATGGTCATCCATTTTTCAGTTTCGACACGCCATGCGGGTCCAGACAGTTCAAACAAAGTCCTGGTGGGAAATGCTGACGAAGTATTGGCTCGGGGAGGAATGGGAGTATCATGCCAAGTCAATATCGGCAGCCCCAATGAAGCCGCTATGGTTGAACGGATGGGTGAAATGAGTCGTCAAGCATTCCATCACCAACTCCCGATGTTTGGCATGGTATATGCCCGGGGCGAATATCTTTCAATAATTGATGGTGATGCAACCAACGCTAATGCCCACGCTGTTCGACTCGCATTTGAGTTGGGGTGTGATGCTGCAAAAACCACATGGACCGGCGATAAAAGCAGTTTTTCTGAAGTTGCAAAAGCAGCACCGATACCAGTATTGGTTGCTGGAGGACCTGCGACTGGAGATTCACATGCTATTTTGACGATGGTCCGAGATGCTTTGGACGCTGGCGCTTCTGGAATTTGCATGGGAAGGCAAGTTTTCGCACACCCAAATGTGGAGGGGATAGCAAAGGCTCTGGTCATGCTGGTTCATCAAGGTTCAAGTGTTGAAGAGGCGATGAAAGCCTGCGGTCTGTGAGGGTAAAACATGGAACTCTGGCTTGACGAGCGTTTCAAAATGGATTCGATACCAGAGTTCGAGACAGTATTCGACCGTAGAATTGGCGTTTCCTCCAGTTCTGAGGATACATTAACCGTTGAAGACGGAATTGTAAAAAGCGGTGAACAAGTTGTTGGAGGCCATGTACTCATCAAAGATGATTTGTCCCAAAACCATGCACGCTCAATGATTGGAAGTGTTGAATGGCTGCTTGTTGAATTCACTGATTGGTCAATGATTCCTATTGAAAATCTGATTGCAGCCTGTGAAGGCCCCCCCACAAAGATTGCTGCAATAATAACAAAAACCCAACAAGCCCACGGTGCTGGTTTCGCATTGCAAAAAGGAGTGGATGCACTGGTCGTAAGGTGTGACTCGATGCTCATTGAAGAAGCGATGGTGGTAAAATCTCAACGTACAGAACGAGAGCACTCTTTGGAAGAAATTCACGACCATAACAGTACAAACGGACTGCAAACTCTGACAATCACATCCATTGAAAACGGCGATACTGCCGAACGATATTGCATCGATATGACTCGTTTATTGAACCATGGTGAAGGACTCTTACTCGGCTCCTCTGCATCCAGTTTGGTTCTTGTACACGGCGAAACCCTAGATTCAGAATTCGTACCTCCTCGTCCATTTCGAGTGAATGCTGGACCACCTCATGCTTATGTTACCATGGCGAATGGAAAGACAAAATATCTCGCTGAATTGAACACTGGAGATCAGGTTCTACTCACCAGTACTGATGGAAAGCAACGCAATGCCACGATTGGACGATTGAAAATCGAAATTAGGCCCATGCTTATTTTGAATTGGGTAGATGAAAATGATAAAGAAGGATGTATGTTTTTGCAGCAAGCAGAGACGGTACGAGTTATCGGCCAAGACTGTCAACCTCTATCAGTTACAGAATTGAAAAAAGGGGATGTCATCCTTGGTTGGTCACAAAAAGGTGCGAGGCACATCGGTGTAAGTATCTCGAGTTCTGTTTCTGAGAGGTGAGCAATTGGCAGTCCTTGGCACAGGGAGCGCAAACGGTGGATGTAGTCTGTTGCATGCTGCCGGATTGGGTTACGGTGCGAGCATTGGACTTAATCTTCCTATTGCTGTTCGTTGTCTTGACAAGCCGAGCAAAAGAGAAATCTCAGACCCTGATGGTTTACTACCAAAAGTCGTTGATGCATGGGTTTCAGCGGATTTGCCGCTGCCAAATGGTCTTTCGAAGGAAGATATTCACTGGGCTGTAATGAGTAAAATACCTCCACGTCAAGGTTTGAAATCCAGTGCTGCTGTCTCAATTGCAGCGCTCAAGGCTCTCGCTGATGCGACAAATACTGATGTCGAAGATGAACTGTATGTGTCAATGGCAGCAGACGCTCAAATTTCTGCTGATGTTTCGATAACTGGTTCAGTTGATGATGCATGGGCTTGTCTTACACCAGGATGGAAACTCGTCGACCCTCAAGCCGCCAGTATATCAGAAGGAGTGGTGTTGGAAGGTGATGGACCTGACAGCGATGAATGGGTCGTCATGATTGTATGCCGGGATGAACGAGAGCGACGACCGAAACTTGAGGATTTTATCGATCACGGTGCTTCGTTCCAAAAAGCGCTCTCTGCTCTTCAAGAGGGGAATGAATTGGTGGCTATGACTTGGAACGGAAGAGGAGTGATTGCTGTCATGAACGATGTTCCCGGTAGAAAAATTACCAATGACGCAATTATGAATGGAGCACGGTGTGCTGGTATGACCGGCTCAGGAAACGCAATTGTTGTGGTCGCACCTAAAGTTAGCGAGCCTACATGTGAACGGTTACGGAAATGGTTTGAATCGCACCGTGATGTCAAAAAAGTGATTGAAACTTCTTTCATTTCGAAACAAAGTTCCGAAGACGCAAGTTCTTGAAGGGAGAGGCGCTCGAAGCATTGAAGCAAATGCACATGCACCTCGGGAATCACGTCCAGTTAACGCTGTTCGGAACTAGCCATGGCCCACGTGTTGGAGCCATCATTAGTGGCCTTCCTGCAGGTATCAGCATTGACGAACAAGCGATTCAATCTGCGATGGATACAAGACGCCCGGGGGGAAGATATGCCAGCAAACGAAGAGAACCTGACGTTGTTCAATTTTTGAGAGGCGTTCAACATGGAAAAACCACTGGGGAGGAGATTGAACTTTCAATCAACAACAAAGACGCTCGTTCAAAGGACTACAGTTTTCTTCCTCATCACCCACGTCCTGGACACCAAGATCTTGTTATGCACAAGAGGACCAAAGGTGAAGCTGATTTGCGAGGAGGAGGTTCTTCCAGTGCTCGACTCACCGCTGCATTGGTTGCCTCAGCAGCGTTGATGACTCCATTGTTAGATGAACTAGGAGTGATGTTTGAAGCTCATGTTGGAGCAATTGGTTCTGTTGAAGCCGAACCAATGAAAAATTGTCCACCTCGTTGGGCATCGGATGAATGCCGAGAAATGCGTTGTCGAGACCCCGTTGCAGCAAAGGCAATGGTCGAAGAGGTAGAAAAATATCGACTCGACAGAAACTCAATTGGCAGTAGAGTCGATTTGTGTATAGCTGGTATGCCACTCGGAATCGGAGAACCATGGTTTGATGGGCTTGAGCCTGCACTTGCACGAGCAATGATGTCAATTCCCGCTGCTCGTGGAGTGGAATTTGGACGAGGTTTTGGAGTCGTCAATATGAGTGGTCAAGAACATAACGACCCATGGGGCGGCACTTCAAGCGAACCAATTCTTCTTGGTGAAAAACCAGATGGAGTTTTAGCGGGTCTTTCAACAGGCTCACCTATTCACTTATCAGTGGCCTTCAAACCTCCATCATCCATTGCATCTGAACAAAAGACGCTCAACTTAGAATCAAATTCTATTGAACCTCTTGTGGTTAAGGGGCGGCACGACCCTGTACTCGGACCTCGAGCCGTTGCAGTGGTTGAAGCGATGGCAAGAATCATCATTTGCGATTTAGCATTCCGTGGAGGGTTTCTGCATGCGTGAATCAATTACCGTTCACAAATTCGGTGGTTCATGTCTTCGCGACATTTCAGACCTGAACAGAATTGCAGAAGTAATCCAACATTGGCCTGGTCAATCGATGCTGGTTGTCTCAGCACTTTGGGGAACGACAGACCGTCTCATGCGAGCCAGTAAGGAACCGCGATACGCCAGTCGTTTGGTGTACGACTTGTCAAGTCAACATCTGCGGTTTGCACCTGGACTCATTGAAAGCGAGTACAGACATCTATTCCTTTCAGTACTGGAAGGTATCGAGCAATCGTTGAATGAATTGGCACAAACCCCAAACAATTGGAATGCTACAAATCGACTGTTGGCTGCCGGTGAACGGTTGTCGGCACTTGTTGTTGCATATCATTTACAAAAATTTGAAATTGACGCCCATCCATTAGGTGCCGAAGATATCGGACTCAAACTCAAGGGTTCAAATCGTGCACAAATTGTCGATATTGAAACTTCAATGATAGAACTTGATCGCTCTGCTTTTTTCGGAACACCAGTGATTACAGGTTGGTTTGGAGAAGGCACTGATGGAGAATTGGCACTTCTTGGCCGCGGAGGGAGTGACCATACTGCGACATCAATTGCGCGTCTTGTGGATGCTGACAAAGTGATTCTTTGGAAGGATGTCGATGGAGTCTTACCAATAAACCCAAGATGGGGTATCGAATCAAAACCCATTCCTTATCTTGGTTACAGTGAAGCAGTAGAATTGGCTCGACTTGACACTCCAGTGTTGCATCCTGCAACCGTGGAACCATTACGACAAGTCGGGATACCGTTAGAAATTCGGGATTTGAGAAGCGTATACAAAGAAATGGCAGCATCCGTAATTGGACCAGACTTGCATCAATCGTACCAAATAAAAGCCATCGGATGCCTACCTCGTATTGCTCGCATCAGCGTATCTTCATCTTCCGATGGAATTCTAACCGAGATGTTAGGTAGAATATTAATCGATTTGAGTGAACAAAACATCGCATGTTGGAATTTAAACACCCAGCCTGACAGCATTTCATGGATCGTATCACAACACAATTTGGATGACGCATATACAATCATTTCAAATCATTTCTCTAATCCAGAAATTGAGGAATATGGAGTGATGTTTTCATTGGTTGGAAATAAACTACCGGGAGAGAATGAAGAATTTTTGTCACAAGAACTCATCGAAATGCTTGAAATTGAAATTGTTTCAAAAACAGACCATGCAGTGAGGATTATATCCAAAAAGAGAGACATCCAAGCGATGCTCGATTTACTTGCGAATCATTTGCAACTTTCAACTGAACCTTAGTTCAGTCCTCTGCTCGCTTTTCCCTGTAGCTTTGCAGATGAGTTGGGAGATTCAATGCGAACAGACCACCAACAACACTGAACACGAAGAAAGTACCTAGAGCGACGCCGTACACTGATATGAGTTCGACAGATTCTTCCATGCGCAATGCTGTGTCATTGGAAAATATACCTACAAAGAAGGGTAAAATGGTATTCGCTGAAAGAACGATTGTAGCCAGTATAGTGGCAATGATTGGATTAATGAGAAGAGAACGGTGATATTTACCGACAATCTTTTTCGGATTCATGACGTACACTTCATTGGTTCGTATACTGGTGTCAAGCATTGAATAACGAAGTACGCCGTTCGACAATTCAAAGTACATAATCAAGAGTACTGCATAAACAACAACCATCCCAGCAAGTAAAAACGGTTTGTCTTGTAGTCCAAACAAGTCGTTAGAAAGAGTAACTTTCGATGATGCAAACCGAAGAATTGCAAGAATAAACATCAAATTGCTGGCCAAAGAGAAACGACCGTCTCTTTGGAAAGTTCCCCAAAACCCGGTGCCTGTAGCTCCGACAATGAGAATGAGTTGCATAATGGTGGCAATACCCAAACTTCCGGTGATCATGAACCAAATTGTTCCCTCAGGAGGAGAGATGATGTAAGTCATGAGAGAAAGTGCAACCAATACGCCATACACTGCGAGTTGAAGGTTTTGAACCATCTTATCTGGAGCGAGGAATTTCGTCTTAGGTACGAGAGGTCCACCGAGTAAACTCTCGATAAATGATGGTATTTCGACTTGAGGAATGGCATCCTTTGGAATCTCACTTCCTGCTCCAATCTGTCCAGCTGCCTTCTTTCGAGATGGAGCAGATGAACGAACAGTTTTACCGTCATACAGGTGTGAAGTGTCGCTGGAAGGTCGTGATACAGTCATAATCTCACCTCAAAATCCTCTTGCCCCTGCAAGTGCTGTGGAAAGAAGCATATCTGGCTCCCAATCCATTATGTTGACACCAAGACCTCGTAGTTCGCTAATCAAAACATCACGTTCAGTCTTCATGACTTCATATCCAGTTCGATCGATGCGGCGGGCATCAAATTCAAATTCAAGCGATGAAGGGGTCAAAACAGTCACATCGAAGTCTCGAGCTCTAAAGTCTCGTAACGCATTGACGATGGTTGGATCATCTTCAAGATTGGACAAGAAAATAATCGGACTGCCTTTGTTGATGTGTGGCATAATTCTGTTCACAACGACCTGCAGCGGAATGTTACCTCGTGCTACAGCACCTGCAAGTTTTGTCAAAATCACATACAATTGTTTCTTACCCGTGTCTCTGTCCACGCTAACGACTTCATCGCCGTATACAATGACACCCACGGAGTCTCGCCTTCCAAGGAAATACTTCGCCAAAGATGCCGCTGCTCGGGTAGAATACACCAATGCATTTCGAGAAACAGGTCCGGTTTCAGCAACCGAGCGAGAATCTACGATTATGATGATGTCCGAAACTGCATCTCGTTCGCGTTCGTTGACCATCAGTTTTCCAGAACGAGCATATGCCGACCAGTTAATCGCCCGGAATGAGTCTCCTTCAAAGTACTCACGAAGGGAGTAAAACTCCGACCCTGGACCAGGTTGGCGTATATTGACCGCTCCAGTGAAAATCTTAGGTACTCGGGATTTAACAAACGTCTCTTTGAGGTCTTCCATTTTCGGGAATACAAGGAAATCATTGTAGACATGCAATTCTTTTTCCTTGTGAAACAATCCGAATGGGTCTTGAATCCTGACAGCCACAGGACCAACACTGTAGAAACCTCGCAGCGGACATTCAACGGTATATTCGATGAATGTCTCACGTCGTGGCCCAAGTTCCATGAGAATGTAATTGGCACCTTCTTTGATGCGCATGACTTCAGGAACTCGGTCTCGTACTTCCAAGATTTTAGCAAGAGATGAATGATTCTGCATTCTCAATGTTACACTCAGTTCACCATCTTCAAAGATACGGGCACTGGACAGTTTACGCATAGCGCTCACACTGTTCAACGCTGCACCTTCTTCTCCCGACCATTCTTCTGCACGTCGGCCAGTGGCCGCAACATCAGCATGGCCGCCAAACAAGGCAGCCCAAGTCAAGAACACAAAGATGACTACCGCAATCGTAACAAGTTGGGAGTTTCGCAAGGTTAATCCAAGTAAATACATGGCAATAGCCAAACTACCTAACATTGCAGATTTACGACTCCACATCTCATTCACCTCAATTTCAGTTTACAACTGCAATCAAACAGTAGGTACTGGAACTTCTCGTAGAATTGCTTGAATAACTTCACCAGATTCTAAGCCTTTGATTTGGTGTTCAGGCTTGAGAATAATTCTGTGAGCAAGTGCAAGTTCAGAGATTGCTTTAATGTCATCAGGAGTGACGAAATCACGGCCACGTAGTGCTGCTGCAGCACGAGCGGTCTTGAGCAATGCCTGAGAACCACGAGGAGATGCTCCGACCAAGACACGTGGATCTTCACGTGTGCGAGAAACAATCTCAACCATGTACATTCGTAGAGCTGGGTCAACATAGACAAACTCACAGGCTTGTTGCATGTTTATTACCATTTCAGGATGAGTGATAACTTCAACTTCTACGGCGTCCTTTCCACGAGAAATACGACGAGAGAGAATCTCATCTTCGTCTGCACGGTCTGGGTATCCGACGGACATCTTGAACATGAAACGGTCAAGTTGTGCTTCAGGAAGTGGGTAAGTACCTTCTTGTTCGACAGGGTTTTGAGTTGCCATAACAATGAACGGTGCTGGAAGTTTGTGAGTCACTGTACCGATAGTAACTTGCTTCTCTTGCATTGCCTCAAGCAAAGCAGCTTGAGTCTTTGGAGGAGCACGGTTAATTTCGTCAGCAAGAAGAAGGTTACAGAACAATGGTCCTGGCTTGAATGTAAATTCACCTTTCTTTGCATCGTAGATGTTGGTACCTGTGATATCTGCTGGCAGCAAGTCAGGCGTAAATTGAACACGCTTGAAATCACAACCCAGCGCATCAGCGAAGGTGTTTGTCATCAATGTCTTTGCCAAACCAGGATAATCTTCGAACAGAAGGTTACCGTTTGAAAGAATATTGATCAGAACATTATCAATAACGTGTGATTTACCAATAATTACTTTCTGGACTTCGGCACTGATTGCGCTGGCAATCGAACCTACGGCCTTCAATTTCTCTTTATTTTCTGGGCTGGTCTGGTGCTTCGGCTGGGCCGGAGCGGCCGGTGCTGCAGGAGCGGCTGGGGCTTGTGCAGGCATAGGCGCTGGTGCTGCTGGCATAGGCGCCGGTGCTGCTGGCATAGGTGCCGCAGGCATTGGCGCTGCTGGTGCAGGCATTGCTGGTGCTGCTGGGGCCACAGGAGCTGCTGGCGCTGGCGCGGGCGGGGCTGCTGGTGGGGCGGGGGGTTGCATGTCTATTTTCCTCCAATTATCAATTTCCCCAACGTCGTATGTGAGGGATAATTTCCCTCAATTCTTCGTTGGAGTAGGAACGGTTAGAGCTGATGAGCTCAACCAAGCGCGGGTCACGAACCATTTGCATGACTTCCGCAGGGGTTTTACGCATGAATTCATCACGCGTCAAATCATTGAACTGACGAACCTTGGAAAGGAATGCTTCGCGGGTTCGCAGTTGGTATTGAGAAGCATCCAATTTCTTAGGACGTTCCCTAAATCGTGTGAGGTCGAATACATGTCGCCAGTTTTCCTTTTCAGGAACGACCATAATAGCAATTGCAAGAAGAGCAAAGAGATTGAGGATAATTAGCCACTTGAGGACTATGTCGCTGGTTAGCAAAACAATTGCACCCATTGCTTCAGTGAAAGGAGAGGACAATGCACTCGATACGTGACGGCTTTCGTCGAAAACAATGAAATGTTCGGATGGTGAGCGAATAATGGTCGTCGACAACTCAGTATTGTCAAACTCCATCATGTCATAGATTAGTGCACTGAAATACAGGCTGTTTCCAAACCATGTCGTATCGCCTTGAGCATTGGACAATCCTTCCGGGTCTGTATTCCAACAGTTGTGGCCGTTCTCAAGATATGCAGGTGATGTGCATTGTAAGTAGCCGTTTTCGTCTGCTATGTCTGCATCCCAAAGATGGTTTGCGAGAACTTGGTGGTCGGATACAAAGACGATTGAACCGGTAACATCGACCTTTCCAATATCGTTGTTAGGCTTGACATCCAGAACATCAGAAACTGGATAATCAATACGAATAATCAAACCAGTCATTCCTTCACCGAGAGTAGGGTTACTTGGGCTGTCAATGTTGTCAGGGAATTTGATTACGCGGGCGGATGTCGATGCAGCTGCTAGAATTTTGATATCTCTATCGGAATCGGATTGCTCATCAAGTACTTGAATTGCAGTCGGGCTGTGGAAGAGTACCGGCATACGGCAGTTATCGACTTGAGCGTTTGAGACTGCAGTCTTCGAGCAAGGAATCAATTTTTCATCGCCCATTTCACTGAGGTTTTTGTTGATACTTGCGGCAGACCAAAGTCGTCCAATATCAGCATTCTGAAGTTCACCTACTTCGTTTTCAACCTCGTAATATCGCTGGTCATCATAGACCGGTGCATCGAAGAATTTGACTCCAAATTCAGCAGCAACAAGTTGAGCATTGGTTGAACTTGCCGCCAGAATAACTTTGCCTCCTTTCTTTGTTACAAAATCATGCAAAGCAGANGCCTCGGCTGCATCGAAAGGCTTCTCAGGGCCAGCGATNATGAGCATTGAGCGGTGAGGGTCGTTCCAGTCGTTCACCAGCATTGGAGTTGACATCGTGTTGGCNATGCTGTAATCCTTATCTTCCAAAACATTGCGCATCTCNGTTAATTGCTGCTCGGAGTAATTATCTGCAGCATTGTTGTAAGCAGAGAAGGCTGATGTCTTATCCATNCTCACAACTGCAATGACAACAACGCTTAGCAAAAGCGATGAAACGAGGCCCACTTTGAGCCATGTTTCGATGGATATTTTCGTCGAATCTTCGTCTGCCATATCTCACCCTCCTTCTGCGATTGCCGTAGTCTCAACGGTATAAACAACCGTCGGAACCTCGCTCCACACTTAATGCTTGTTCATGCATGATTTGATGCCACAGGTTAATAGAGGTTGGAAAACCAAAATTACTGACACCTTTGAGGTAGCGAAAACGCTAGAAAAACAGAGAAAATATCACTTTTGCAGCGATGTTTAATGGCTTATTCCCTGCGACACAGCAGCACAAAACCAAGGAGTGCCAACAACTCTAAAGAACCAATCCACGGGACTGAATTGGATTCTTCAGTCAGACTCATGCCTGAATCTTGGTCTTCATCCTCGACAACGGGCGGTTCATCAGATTGTTCAACTGCTTTAACTTCTAATTCGAAGGATAGGCTTCGAGTGGCATCATCACCTTCTGATTGAAGTGCCAAAGAAACTTCGCACACTCGATTCGGTTGACTTGAAGATGCTTCTAGCCGAAGCGTAACAAATGTATCTTTTCCATTTTGAACATTTGTAGGGTCTACAAGGGTGTCGGAAAGGTCTTCCACACCTGGCATAGAAAGATGCGGACAACTTCGAAATTGAACCGAGGCCTCTTTTACGGCATCCTTGAAGTTACCATTGTTGATGATTTGCACATTAATATCAATCCATGAACCTGCAAAAAGACTCTCTTCCGGCAGCGTTACTTCTGGACGCAAATCAAAGATTTTGGGAACGCTTACATCTCCTTCTATCTCTTGTGTGCTGGCGGTGGTGTCACCGACTTTCTCTTCAGCAGTTACGGTGAGGGTCGAAGTATTTCCGGGATTGTATTCTCTCGCGTCATCATCATCGATAGGACCGAAGTCGATTGTGAAGGTTTCATTTGCATTCGCAGCAACAGAAAAACTGTCAGGACCATCAAATGTAAACGGCACCCATGAACTGAATTCATAGTCCAGATCAAGTTCAAGTTGAGCCATTCGATTGTTCTCGACGTAAACTGTTATTTCACCTTCAGCATCCCAGTCGATGTCCATCTCGACAATGTATGTTGAGTCCATGTCCGTAGCCCAACCGATTGACCAAGAAGGTCCATCGATAGGGGATTGAGCATGGACAGAAGTGCAAATTGTGAGTGGAGTGACAAAAAGAATAGAAAGAAGAACAACAAGAGGTATTCGTTTCATACTATCACATCATTTCAGCATTTTTTCTAGCGCTCTCTTTGTGAGAACTCGAACCATTGATTTGCGGTATCTTGGAGGCAGAGCGGTGTTGTTAACCGGTTTGACACTCTTGCGAATTTCAGCAGCAAGNGTCTTGACAGATTCAATGTCGTCCCAGCCTTGCTCCAAAACAGATGCAACTTCATCAGGATGGCAGCGTGGGATTGATTCAAGAGCAGTGCTGGCGATTCGAAGCGATGATACATCGTTGGAAATCCATGACGCAGCCACTCCTGCTTCTGGGAAATCCCATGTGTCTCGAACACGTAGTTTTTGGTACGAGCCTTGGCGATTTGCATTTTCCTCTGAAATCGTTACTTTGAGTAAAAACTCCCCTTTTTCAAGTACATTCTTTGTCATTCCATCAAGCTTGTAAAACGACGCAAGAGGCATGGTCCGTAGTCCATTGGGGCCAATGAGATGCACCTCAGCATCCAAAACCATCAGTGTTGGAGCAATATCGCCTTGATAGGTCGCCACACAAAGCGTATTTTGATTTGGAATCACACGGCAATCAGCACCAGTACCACAATCAGCCTTGTGACACCAGTCAATTGAACGGCGCCAATCTTCTCCTTGATTGTACCAAAAACATCGAGTATCAAGGCATAGATTACCGCCCAGTGTGGCATTTCTACGAATAAGTGAGGATGCTACTTTNCTNGCTGCTTCNACAANCAGAGGATGGATGTTGTTTTCGACTGTTAAGTCAG
The DNA here is from genome assembly GCA_002687075.1 of Methanobacteriota archaeon. Taxonomy (GTDB): domain Archaea; phylum Thermoplasmatota; class Poseidoniia; order Poseidoniales; family Poseidoniaceae; genus MGIIa-L1. Next base: position 72,955 of record NYZH01000001.1, on the reverse strand, counting down.
ATAGACGAGCCATGCACCCAATCTCATGCAGCGATAGTGTGTCAACACCCTCAATCTTAGCTAGAGAGATAACATGGGGTTTCGGATTAAGATGCCATTTGTAGTTCGGCAACAAATCAGTACCTCCGGCAACCCAATCAAAATCCTCGCCTTTTTCCATCAATGAGCCGGCAAGGGAACAGGCCTCTTCAACCGACGTGGGGTTATGCAATACAAACGGTGGCATCAGCATTAATTCTCACCTCCCATCTGGCGTTGTTCTTTCTTCAACCATGCTCGTCCTGCCAAACCAAGTTCAGCCAACTGCTCGGGATTAGGCTCTGTTGCAGTTCTCCAACCTTCGACTTGGTCTTCTAATGGTTTGGTAGGGTCAAAGCCAAACAAGACGCCGTTCACATACGGACTTGTGTCTTCTGTACGTTGTCTGGCTTTATCTCGCAGTTTGTGCTCTTGTGCTCGAGAGACAAGTACAGACTGCATTGGACCGTGCGTAAGGCGTGGGCAAGGAAGGTCGACTGGGTCGTCAATCTTCGCTTGCTTGACTGCCTTTTCAATTCCCTTAAACACAACATCGGGCGTCAGGGGTAGATTGCGTAAACGAATCCCAATGGCATCATACACTGCGTTGACAACAGCTGGTAAAATAGGTAAAAGTGGGCCTTCACCGGCTTCTTTTGCTCCGAATGGGCCCTCTGGGTCGCACGATTCTACGATGATTGGCTCGACATGAGGCATTTCGTGTACGGATGGTATTTTGTATTCGAGCAAATTTGCATTCTGAAGGTGACCTGTACGACCGTAAACCATCTTTTCCGACAACACCTGTCCAAGGCCCATATGGCATGAACCGATGATTTGACCTTTCACAGCAAGTGGATTGAGGGCCTTACCGCAGTCGTGTGCCGCCCAAACATTGGTGCAACGAATGATTCCAGTCTCGATATCGACATCGACTTCAGCCACATAGGATGAAAATGAATACGCCGGAGCAAGACCTGCGGCTGCACCTTTGTGAACTCCACCCATCGGAGGAGANCGGTAGGCACCACTGGCAATCAAGGAACCTTTGTCTTCTTGGGCTTTGTGAAGTGCTTTGAGATACGAAACTCCAATTGCAGGGTCATGTTTGTAGTAAATTCGACGGTCGTTCAAAACCAAATTATCTGGGTGGTATCCAAGAATTTCCCAAGCAGCATTCAGTATTTGTTCTCGAATTTCCAAAGCTGCACGAATGGCAGCATTCGCATTCATGAAGGTAACACGGCTCGAATACGACCCCAAATCAACTGGAGAGGTATCGCTTTCATGGCTTCGAACATGCACCATCTCAATCGGTAAAGCCAACACTTCAGATACAACTTGAGCGACTGCAGTAGTCGACCCTTGACCGATATCCGCNGCACCGGTATGAACCGTAACACCACCATCCATGTCGACTTGAATATGAACAGTAGCATGAGGGAAACGATTTGGGTCCCAATGAATCGGCAATCCCGAACCCGAAATAAAGAATCCACAACCGATTCCAATTCCCTTCCCAAGAGGTAATTTTCTAAACTTCTCATCCCAATTTGAACCTTCTCTGACCTTTTCTAGAGCCTCTCTCATACCGTTGGATGTAATTCGAAAACCGCTAATGGTTCTGCTGTGGGGTGGAAGAAGGTTTGCTAGACGCAAGTCGATAGGGTCTACTTGCATTGATTCAGCCATCTCATCAAGACCGACTTCAACAGCACATCGAGTGTTGACGGCCCCGTGTCCACGCATGGCTCCTGAGGCTGGTTTGTTTGTCCAAACACGAGCGCCTGTATAATGAAACGAACCAAGTTCGTATGGAGCAGTTGCCAACACACCGTTGTAATAGGATGTTACGTGACCAAAAGAGGCAAAACCTCCTCCATCAATGAGTGCATCGATATCGAAACCGGAAATACGAGCCTCATCATCAGCGGTCATTTTTACTTCAATATGACTTGGGTGGCGGCCACGATTAATCCAATACACTTCCTCTCGGTCAAAGGTTATTCGAACTGGGCGACCGGATTTACGCGCTAAAAGTGCAGCACACATTTCATGGGGAAACGGATCCGATTTTCCACCAAATCCGCCACCTACAAAAGTTCGAATGACGTTGATTTGGTGCATAGGGACGTCCAATACAGTTGAGAGTGCCCGATGGGTGTAATGTGGAACTTGTTGAGGAGTGTACAATTGAAGACGACCGTTTGGATCCCAGTGCGCCACAACAGCATGAGGTTCAGTAAATCCATGATGAACACCTGCCATAGTCCATTTTCCATGAGATTCTGCATGTGGTTTTTCGACCAAGGAGCGGTCACCGAACTCTTGGAAGACCCGCTTCTGTACATTGGTCTTTGAAAGGTGATACTTGCCCCTCCAGTGAATAGGTTCGTCGGTATCTTCAAGGCCTTTTTTAGGATCAAAAATGGGTTCCAAAACCTCCCATTCGATTTCAAAAAGATTGAGTGCTTCCATTGCAGTTGCTTCATCAATTGCAGCCACGCAAGCAACTAAATCACCAACGTGACGCACCTTTTCTACAGCCATAGCGTGTTCGTCCTTGGTAACAGGTAAAACGCCAAAACGATGAGGAGAATCGGCACCAGTAGCAACCGCAAGAACTCCGGGGAGTGCTTCAACTTTCGATGTATCAATCGATTTAATTTTGGCGTAATGATGTGGAGAGCGTAGAATTTTACCAATTATCTCGTTTGGCAATCGGACATCATCNCCATACCACGCTTGACCGGTCACTTTGGCATTTGAATCAACCAACGGAATACCTTTCCCGACTGTGGTTCCGGTTCGTGCTCGATCGTGAATGTGAGAACCAGCAGGTTGTGGTTCTTTTCCACCAACAGACTCTGGAATGTAATCAAGGTCNCGAGGNTTCATNTTTGGATTTGANCCTCCTGAACCGGGAGGAGGGAANGCTTGCTTGCCTGCAACACGCTTTCCATCTTTACGAGTCGTNCCACCTGANGCACCCGGTTGTTGACGATATCCACCCGACATAATCATCACCTTGCGTGACCCGGAGGCATATTTGGTTCATCAGGACCATCTGGGTGNGGGTCTGGATGTGGGTCGCTAGCAGCAGCAGGAAGCGGAACTTCACCACGATGAATTGCAGCCGCTCCCTGGATTGATTCGATAATTTGCTGGTAACCCGTACATCGACAAAGATTTCCTTCAATAGCACAGGCAATTTCTGAGTCAGACGGAGTATTGTTTTCATTCAACAGGGCTTGAGCAGAAATAAGGAATCCTGGAGTGCAAAATCCACACTGGGAGCCACCGAATTTGGCAAAACAAGCCTGAATAGGTGCCAGATGAGCGCCATCAGCTAAACCTTCAACCGTCGTAATGGAGGTAGAATCAACTTGTCCTGCCAAACACAGACAGGAAAGCCGAGGAGCACCATCAATCATCACCGTACAACATCCACAAGTACCCAAGTCACATCCTCGCTTCACTCCGAGGGTTCCGACCTTGTCACGAAGCACATCCAAAAGAACAGCATTGGACGGTACGAGAACTTCAACAGGGGTGCCGTTCACCTCTGCAGACCACACGCTCTTCGCTGGAGAGGGTATCATTTCGACATGCTCGTCACCCACCATGTTCCGTCACCATAGGTGACGTAGTGGACTCTGCATATCAACATAGGGTATGTTCAGGATGCAAGAGGCCTCTCTCAAGACTCTGAGGTTTGAGCAATTTCACGCATTTTTACGGAAACAACATCGTCTTTTCCAGCAGGAGGGTCGACCCAATCAGGATCACCGGGCAGAATCAAGCCCTCACCCAAACCTACCAGACGCCCTGCAAGTTGTCGCTGACGCTTAACGAGGACGTCCCAATTGTATTGGTCGTCCTTCCATGCCTTCCATCGTTGCATTGCTCGCCAACTGAGAACAAGTCGAGCATACAATTTCAAGTGTAATTTTGCAGAGGTCGGCCACCAAATAAAGAACACAGAGAACACAAGATAAGACGGCAGTTCAGTCAGTGCAGCAAGCAACCAATGCATCTGTAAAATTTCATTCACAGGACTTGCAGTTGCAAGCAACATCCAAGTCATTGCAAGCGAGCAAATAATCCACCAGAGTGGAAACGAGACAATTGCTGTCAAGACTTTCAGAGTACCGATAATTGCTTGGTCTGCGCCTCGTTTTTTCATGAGGCGAACGGCAACATGATTTGCTCGATAAGGAACGAGGTTTCCGAACACTGCACTCCACGTAATCAAGCCAAGCATCCAAACTGCAGACCATAGCCAAGAGGCTGATATCATCAAGGATTCTTTAATGGTTAATTGGTCTGGTCGTGTATCAACATCGATTGGAGATATATCGCGTTCCTCTAATTCCAAAAAATGAGTTTCACAATCATCGACCAGTTGTTCGGTAAGAGCGGGTTCTTTCTGAGCAAGGAATTCCCACCCAGCTCGGACCCTGCGCGCACCCAGAACAGATTCTGCATAGGTTGGACGAACGAGTTTCCCTCCAGACTGGCGAGCTTTTTCTGCATATGCCAAACTTCGCCCCTTCCAAATCAAGGTGCGCTCCCTCCAAGTTGTCTTCGATAAACTTGCCCTCTGAAGTTCAACGCCTATAGACTCTGTAACATTGGAAACCCATGCTCTGTCTGCAACATCTTGAGCATCTTCGTCTTCTACAAGAGCGGGAATCGGGTCAAATTCCATTACTCGTTCGACAATGACTGCAGCGCGTTCCCTAAACGTGCTGGATTCCGAGTAATGCAAACCAACAGGCACAAGTTTTGGAGCGGCAAATCCCTCTTTCTCCGCCTTTCGATGGGCTGCAAGAAGGATTCGTGCGGCACCAGAACGAGCACGTTTCACATTCGATTCGTTATGAGTTGTACCTTCGGGGAAAATTATCAATCGCCCCCCTTCAGCAACTACCTTTGCCACGTTATCCAATTGCTGCTTATTCCGGCTTTTCGCACCCTCTCGGTCTTCTGTGTCTTGTGCACGTTCAATTGGAACTGCACCTGCTCCTCGTATGAGTCGACCCAATACTGGTATTTTGAACAGCGTATGTTTTGCAATCATCGAAAGTCTGCCTGGAAGTGAAGCATGCATCAGCATTGGGTCAATAAGGCCACTGGGGTGCCAAGAAATGAAAATGACTCCCCCTTCAGGAGGTATATTTTCATCATCGACAATGTTAATTTCTCTAAACCATACACTCATCAGTGAACGAGAAAGCCTACGCATCCATCGATATATTCTGTTGATACGGGGATGACCTGAACCAGTAGGGTCTTTTGGCCACCGCATATGCAAAGCACACTGTTCAACCTTTTGAGTCCATCTCCGGTCAGGAGACAAAACCTCTCATAAGACTACAATGCTCTAGAGACCTGATTTCGTAGTAGATGGTTCTTGGGAGCCAAGTACTTCGGCTCTTTGCTCTTCGCTTAAAGCATTAAAATCGATTCCAGCAAGCGTACCTTCTTCCTTATTGGTGATGAAATTAATGAGAAGCAGTACGACAAGGAACAGTACAACAAACGCTCCCAAACCTAGAAGCATCGAAGTGCTTGAGATTCCACCGGAATCTTCAGTTGCGGTCTCATAAGCAGATGCAGTGTCCATCAGCATTATGTTGGCCGAGATGAGTGGAGAAGAAGTGTGACCTCCAGTATCGTTTGCCTTAATGCCTCGAAGTGAAATTGTGTGATTCCCTTCAACGTCAATCCCAGGCAGGTGCTCAAGTTGATGTATGATGTCTATTGCAGACAAAGTCCCACTCGTATCCCCGGGTGCGAAACTATGGATGTTCGACCAATCATCTCGCAAATGGTTACTGCGCCATTGAACAGTGTCAATATTCCCAAGTGACGAATAACTCAAAGAATCATCAGGGAACATATGCATACGGTTGTCCATACCGATTTCTGTAGTCAAAGAGACCTCCAGTGACTTGTCAAATTCATAATCACGTTCTGCAGCTTCATACACCGCTTCCAGTGCACGAACTTCGCCGTGACCGTAGACGTTGTTTTGTCGGTTCTTGGGAATTGCATCTTCAAGGCATGGTTCATTTGCCGCCATGTAAACGCACAGCCGATATGTTGCTGTTTCTTGCATGATGTTCTTGATATCAAACGGAGATAAATCTGGATTTGCTTGATACATGAGTGCAGCGACTCCTGCTGCACCAGGAGTTGCCATCGAAGTCCCGGACATGTCGGTATACTGGTCACCAGTGTTGAAAGCAACCGACATGACATTGCTGCCGACATAAGCGAGGTTTGGTTTGACTCGGCCTTCTTCAGTAGGTCCTTGACTGGAGTAAATTGCAATGGCTGTGTTCTTGTCAAGTGCACCAATGGTAATTGCATCTTCAGCAGAACCGGGGGTTCCGATTTGAGCGGAAACACCGTTGTTACCTGCGGCGATAAAGATGGCAATGCCNTCCGACATCATTTTGTTCGCATAGCGATTTACNCTATCGTCATCAGANGAAGCCCACTCTGCAAGACCAGGCCCACCTAGACTCATTGAAGCTCCGCGAATGTTGTACTTGTATCTGTTTTCGACAGTCCATTCCATTCCAGCCATCACCGTAGCGAAAGAACCGGAGCCACCTGCGTCAAGAACTTTGACGCCAACAAGGAAGGCTTGAGGAGCCATTCCAATATGCTCGTAGTTCGGAGCACCGGTTCCAGCGGTCGTCCCAGCACAGTGAGAACCGTGTCCTTGGTCATCATACGGGAAAACTTCTGTTCCGTTGGTCAAGGATGGATTATTGACTGGGTCGTAAAACGCTATAATTTTAGGGTCATCGGTTGAATTATCATCGTCCAAGTCATCAAGGCTAGCNTGATTTCCATCAATGCCTGTGTCAATGATGGCAACTGCTGAACCTGCACCATCGTATCCAGTATCAGTCCAAACGGTGTCAACACCATGAACAACTGCTGCATCACCGTTTGCGGTGGTCAAAATCCCATCAAGTTCGAGCATAACGACGCCAGGTAAAGTCGAGGTATCGAGGATTCTGTTGACTGGGACACGTCCAGCAACTGCATCGATTCCTTCAAGCGTCCATTGATGTTGAAAATCCACCTCTCTCTCAAGCAANGCGACCTCATCAGGTCCTGGCGTGTAGCCAAAATCAACAATCAAAGGCAAAGTATTGTCCTCATCAAGGAACAAAGGATTGTCGACGTGCTTTTCAATCATGTCGCCAATTCCATTTCCGTTTCGGTCAACAGTGGTATTCACCCACCATCCAACTTCACCTGATTGTGAAGGAGTGTGCGATACAGGCACGGCCATAGCCAAAGTTGGCANCACCATTATACTCAAGCAGAGGAAAGTCACAATTTTTCGTGTGGAGAACATCTCTTCACCAAACCATGCCAACCCATTATGACTTTTGAAACCATTGAATCATAGTGTTGCGTTTGGACAACCGAATCTTGTTTAAAATGACTGAAACAGCCGNAATTTACGGGTGAACAATTAAGTCCTATGCAAACAAAGACATTCTGATTGATATGCCTGCACCTCGACGCCAAGCACCTCGAAGAAATACCACAAATACTGGAGGATTACTTGCTCAGTCTACTGAATTTCAAGCAACTGGGACAATATTTACCGATTCAAAACCGGTTGAACAACCGATGGTAGTTCGAACTCCAGGAATTCCAATGGATGAAGCAAATCGGGTTCTAATGAAATTTTCACAACTGATCATGATGTGCATAGCTCTTGCAGCAATATGGGGCGGATTGTACAACATCGCCTTTGCAGAAGACGCAACAACCAGTGATTTCCTCGTCTTGTTCCTTGGAGGATTCTTATCTGCAGGAATTGCCATAGGATGGATATATGCTCAAAGTAAAAAGAACGATTTTGTGTTGTATGAAGTCCAAGATTACATGCTTGGAATTGGATTTTTCTTTGCGACAATAGGAACCGTATGGGGTTCTCGTTGGTTGATTGGAATACTAACTGGTGAAGGAATTACAGACCTGTTCGGCAGTCAAAGTGAGTACCTTGCAAATGGATGGATTGACAGCGACTCTGGTGATTTTGTCGAATGGCATCCAAACGCAAATGGTATTTATGTCCAAACTGCGGCAATGCTACTTCTTGTCTTCGGCGAGTTGCAAATTCTCAAGCGATTCAAAGGCGCNACTGGATTCGGTAGAGCAGTTGCTGCCTATGCTCCAATATTGTTCTTGGTTGCTGCTGGAATGGGGCCATGGATGAAGTGGACAGACAACATCATATCGTATGAAATGGGAATCTCACTTGTTGTGCTGTGTTTCGTTTCTATGGAAATGGCACTTCGTTCAAACAAAGCGCTCAATTTTGTCGTTGTAGCAGTCGTTTCAGGGCTAACACCACTCTTGTTTGAATTGTACAATACAAACGCAGAAGTTGGAGGGGAGGGNGGTGCTCTTTCGCTCCTCGTGTTCATTATTGCAATCCAAGGATATTACGCCGCTCGACAGGAGCTTCGTTCAGATTTAATCCAAAAAGCATCGATTGTTCTGGTTGGCGAAATTGTCTTTGCAATGTTTGTGGCTCGNGTTGCAAATCTCAATTTACACTTAGGCCCGATTAAATCNACCGAACTTGGCATAGACCATCTTCTTGGCCTTAGTGTCGCACTTTGGATATCGGTATTGGCATTTTATTTCCCAGCTGTTCAACAACGAAGAGTTCCGTGGATGCCGATTGGGCTGGCAGCAGCACTGGTCGTGCTACCAAACGATGGCAGTGTGATTCCATGGGCCATATCCCTGCTCATGGTCCCGTATATGCTGTTTATTGCAAAGGCAACTCGCAGATGGGTGGCAGACTACACCTTTACGACTTTGGCATTGGCCTACTTCATAACCGATGTGCTAGCCAACTTAGATAACATACCTCTCTCGGAAACATTTGGACACAAATGGATGCATATCGTGATTCCAATTGCTTTGTTTTTCATTTCAGAATTTGCGCGTAAAAATGACAAAATTTCGCCTTGGACCCATTTGGTCATGCTTGCTGCAATTGTCCTCTCAAGGGCCATCATTCAGGCAGAGGATTGGTTCATGCCTTGGCTTTTTATCGCTTACATGCTCTACTTAGCAAGAAACTCTTTCGAAAAGTTGACTTTATCCAGCCCATGGACTGAGAAATTTCAAGCCACATTTGTTAGTATTATTGCCAATGCTTCAATTATATTGTTGGCATTGCTGGACCGAATTGATGTGCCCTCATTCATGGAATCTTCACCGCTGCCTGAACATTTCAATTACCAAATATTTNTTCTGGGCGCCGCAAGTTATCTCTTACTCTACAAGTATCGNAATATAGAATTGGATGCTGGCCTTTTGGTGAATTGGACGAAGCGTTTTGTAACCAAAGCTCCGGTTTTTGACCCAGCAACAAACACGTGGACATCGGCGCAGAAAGACACTGACCAAGAACTCGCAAATTGGGCAGAATTCAACAGTTGGAGTCAATTGACTCGATTTTCATTGATGTTGCCATTCATGATGATGAGTTTCAGCCTTGTTACGATGTCAGACCCGTGGGGTGGTTTTGATGAATACGGTTCTGAATCGCTGATTAAGTATCCATGGATTTTGCTTCTGTTGCTACCGGTCTATGGTTTGGTCCATGAGATTAAGAACATGGATGTAATTTCATCTGTCGTTCGTTCTGCAGGAGTATGGGTGTTGTTCGCAATCGCCCTACCGGTCTCAATCAGTTTCAACATAATTCGTGATGAAATGCTCGAAATTACCAGATACCAAGACACTGCACTACTCCCTATCCCGATTTTGTTCGATGTGATTCTGCTCAGTGCACCATTGTATGTCAATTGGCTGATTTCGAAAAGAGGAATTGACAAGGAGCATCTTTCTGTAGATGCAGATGCTTGGGCAATGGTCGGACTCATCGTCTTTGCGTGTTTGGATACATCTGGTGGATTGCTGTTGATATCAATGCTCGGACTCGTAACTGTTCGATGTGTCCAACACAGGCATGTTTGGCCATTAATGATTTCACCCTTTGCCTTCCTCATTCTTCGTGACACATGGCTAGAATTTGCNGGGGTTGCAAGAACGCTGTTGGAATCAAACAGTTCATTCAGTTACGATTTTGCTGAAAATGGGTTTATAGGAATTCCTCGAATTGGTGGTATTCTCATCGCATTGCAAATGTTATACGTAATTGTCATGGACAACAAGTTTGTCAAAAACAGCGAAAGCCAACGTGAACCTATTGCTTGGTACGGCCCATGGAGTTGGGCCCTTGTCGGTGTTTTGGCTGCAACATCAAGCATTGGCTGGATTCCAACTCTATTGTTCATCTTCTTCATTGTCAATTCTTGGCTTAATGGAAACATCAGTTCAATGACAGTACTTCATATCGGACTCTTGATCAGTTTGATAATTGGAATGGGATACGAAGACATCGAACTTCAATTCAGCCAAGCATTCTCGTGGAGTGCCATACTTACTGCTTGTTCAGCATTGGCATTTACCAGCATGGGGACAAGAGGTTTGCTGTTCAAAAATATCCCAGCTGCGAAAATGGAGTTTTACACTGACGAGAAAAAGAAACAAATCATTGACGAGTTGTATATCTTGACCTATGTATTGTTTATTTTGGGTTGGGATGCATTCTTCGGAATTGGCACCATAATCGGTGCGGTTCTTTTGACGAGGGATGTGTTGACCAAGGGTTACAATAACGCTCTACTGTTCGCACCGATTGTACACGCTCTAGCACTTGCCAATCTCCTTAATCAACTCAATATTGATGCATTACCGGATAGAACCTTGGTCGGACTGTTCCTGTTGGTGGAAGGATTGTTCATCTCTTGGCTGTCTTTACAGAACGACAGAGTATATGATTCAGATTTCTTTGAATGGGATTCGGATGACCAATTCCTCGACTTCATCGACCGATTGGGACTTGCTGGTGTATTGACAGCACTTTGTGGAATTTTGGTTCTGTTTTCGGATCTCGAACAATGGGCTCTCGGTTGGTTATTGACCACCGTAGTCCTCATCGCAGTTGGAATACAAGGTTATGCACCTGAACACGAAGCTCGATGGCGAAGAATTCTCGGAGGTTACGGGTCTATTCTTTCATTTATGGCCTTTAGTAGCCTCATTGAAAACGACACCATGCAATCGCTGTCTTGGATTGGAGTGGGTCTCATTGCTTTAGGCTGGGGATTCCTTATGATGCAACGTCTGGATGATGACGATGGTGTGTTTGAAGAAGCGGTTATTCCACAACAAAGTGCACCGGTTGTTGCCGTACAGGAAGAGGTCCGATTCGAAATACCGGAACCNGTTCTGGATTCTGAAGAAAACGAGCCTGTCGAAGAAGTGAATGAGCCTGTCGAGCAAGTGGATGAGCCTGTTGATGAAATAGAACCGGTTTTCGAGAAGTCTGTTGCAAAGAAGATTGAAAGACAACCAAAGGAAACAATTCAACCTCAGCCCATGCCGCTGCCTGCAAACATCGAAACCTCGCACGGATTTGAGATACGACTTCCTCCGGGCAAACTCGAAGCGATTCTCAAGTCGATTGCTTCAACCCCTCACGATGGTTACAAGCCAGTTATAGGATTGCATGAAAACGGAAAAATCGTAATTGATTGGATTGCTCTATGATTGTTTGATTCGGCGCTCAACTCCTTCAGCACCAATCATCGAGAGCATGTCGAAATTGAGAGTAGAGGGGTATGCGTTCCAATAAGCTTCTCGTAAGTCTTGATTTGCATTCATGCATGCTACAACATCCCCTGGCCGATCAGGCAATTGTTCTGTTTGATTGAGATGTGCAATCATTGGTTCAATGTTGGAGAGATTGACGAAGCCCCAGCCGGTTTGTGTACACGGAGCAACCGGGGAAATGGGCATTGTTCCAGAAGTTGGATCCCAGCCTAAATCAGGATACCATGCTGAACGATTGAGAGCCTCTCGAACATCGGCGTTTGAGATAAGTACTGGATTTCCATCGAAATCCGAACCGTTGACCAACATCCCTTGACGGGTATCAGTTGATGCTCCGGAACCGGCATCATTGAACTCATAACGTAGCGATTGAAGGACATACGAAAGGATACCGGCAGTACGCGGGGTGGCAAAAGATGTACCTGAGGTTTCGTGATAACCGTCAATATCATCATGATTGGGCAAATACTGAGTCCAATCGGCTGAAATATCAGGATAAGAGCCTGACATAATTTCTTTTTGATCGTCCCCCTCTTCAGCATATCCTGCTATCCCAATTGACCATGGTGGTCCGGCTGTCGAATCTTGAATGGCAGGAGAAGGACTGTTGTCTGCAGCACCAGCATGCATTTTTCCTTTTTCAACAACTGCAACTTCTGTTCCACTTTCGATTCCCGATANAGGNACGGAACCTGGAGCGCCGAACGATGTGGAAATGATATCGACCAACGGTTGATTGGCAGCGGCTAAGACGGCCTCGGTACTGAATCCCTCAACAAAGAAAATCACCGCATCTGGATTCGCATCAATTACGGCACCCGTTACAGCAGAACCATGGCCATCGTTTGGGTCATCAAGGATGAGAATATCGCTGTTTGCATCAGGAGACGTGCCGATAATTTTGGTTCCAGGAAAATAAACGATGTCACTGGCGTTGAGAGAGTCCCAACAGGACGCTCTATCTGCATCGTATCTCTCCTGCCACGAACCGTTGAACGTCAAATCACAAATTTTGTTNACACCAAGTTCATCCAACAACCAATCTGGATAGGTCTCATTTGTACGAAAATGGTCGTGATACACGTTGATACCGGTATCGACTGGAGCAACAACGGAGAACGCTCTCCATTCATCGGTACTTTCCGATTCAGATGCAACCATTTCTGCTTCTTTTTCCGCACCTAATGCAAGCGAAAAGAACGAGAAAATCAGCAGAAAAGTAAGAACTCCGACTGCAACCAATGACTTGGGTTGCAGCGTTGACTGGGATTCAAGTTCGCCAACGAGGGCCCCCGCATCTTCGGATTCCGTCATATGAGTTCCTCTAATGACAACTTCAAGAACCCTACGCCCAATTGAAAAACCTCCTCTACTTCGGAGTTCTATGGGTGAAGAGAATGAACGGCTGGTTTGGATTGACCTCGAAATGACAGGTTTGGATGTCACGAGAGAATCAATTATCGAAATTGCTACCGTAGTCACCGATGGTCAGCTCAACATTCTAGCAACAGGACCGAACCTCGCCGTATCGGTACCTTCGCACCTTCTCGATGAAATGGANGAATGGAACACNTCACACCATACCGCAAGTGGGCTTGTTGAAAGGGTTCGCTCTCAAGGAGTAAGTTGCGAAGATGCCGAACGCCAAACTCTCGAATTTCTAAGAAATTGGGTTCCCGAGGGTTCTGCACCACTCTGTGGAAACAGTGTCTGGAACGATAAGCGATTTATGGAAAAAGAAATGCCGGATTTAGTGAATTACCTTCATTATCGAATGATTGATGTATCCACAATCAAAGAACTAGCTCGGCGTTGGTATCCGAGCACTCCGAGATACGAGAAGAAAGGCGCCCACCTCGCACTCGATGATATCCTTGAATCAATTGAAGAGTTGCGATACTTCCGACAACATATTTTCTGTGAAAACGATTAATTTCTCCAGGTTGGAGATTCAGCATCGGTCTCTTTGAACAAGGCCATGATTTGAGCAACTACGGCTACTGCAATTTCTTCAGGAGATTCGGCNCCAATATTCAATCCAATTGGACAAATAACGTTGTCGAGAAGATGTTGTTCTAGACCGTTGTTGATGCATTCTTTTTCGAAGGCTTGCCATTTTGAACGACTACCGATAACACCAATTCGAGGAGCGCTCCGGCCATCGGGTATGGCTTTGTTTTCCGAAAAAAGGTGAAGGAGTCCCAGAAGTCTGTCTTGGTCTTCACTCCAATCATGACCGAGCAACAATATATCCGAAAATCGACATATTGATTCAAAATTTTCGCTGGCGAAAAAAGATTCAACCGTAACTGGGAAATGGTGCTTAGCNTTNGGGTACTTTTCCAAATTTGCAAACTCAGGTCGCGTATCATGTACCGAGTGATTCCAACCCAATGCATCAAGAGAGTGTGCGATGGCTTGACCGCAATGACCGCCTCCCATCAAAAGTACGTGTGGCATTGGAATCAGCACCTCAACTGCAAGGGTAACTTGTCCCCCGCATAACGAATCAAGTGGTGTTACTTCATAGCCCTTCGCACCCTTGTTTAATCCATATCGAAGGACCTCCCCGTAGGGTTTAGTGTTCTCTTCTAGAAGTTCTTTACAACGTGAGAGGACTTTCATCTCAAGGCCCGCTCCACCGACCGTACCTTGCCACTGAGAATCTGCAGACATGGCAAGCCTCGCTCCAATCTTTCCTGGGACGCTTCCAGATGTTTGCACTACGCTGGCCAGAACAACACGCTGACCTGCAGATAATTGCATGAGGGCCCAAGCCATCACTGCAGCAGTCATGGCACGTGCTGTGAGAGGTTACACATACCCTTTACGGAGTTGGTATTAGGATTGTAAAAGCGATGTTTCGTTTTGAACAAGTAAAATTTCATCCTCGGGGGTGTCGATGTTGAGGTGGAGAAGTGGCCCGTCGACATCCACAGGCTCAAAACGAACGATATCTCTCAAAGAAGCATCTTGAGGTGCTGCTAGAACGGTTTGTATTGCGGATTCATCTAAAAAAAACGGATGACCACGACGACCTTGATAGGATAAGCAGGAAGATTTGGTGACCTTCATCAAAGATTTGGCATGCTCGACGGTCCATCCAGGACGATCAACTGGTGAGACAAGCACGCCTTTTGGAATTCGGCCTTTTTCACTTGCCAGAGACATGAGGCCGCACTGTAAACTTCCAGTTCTTCCTTTTTCTGGATGCGGATTGACATGAACTTGCGACCCTAGGGTTTGTTTCATAACTTCCAAAGACAGTTCGCTGCGAGTAACAACGACGATTGGCGAACAACCTGCTTGAACCAGTCTCTTGTNAGCAAGTTCAACTAAACTCATGTTGCCAACTTTCAACAAGGCTTTCGGCTTTCCAAGTCGGNGGCTGGCCCCTGCAGCTAAAATTATCGCAGGTACTGCTCTGGGCATACACGTTACTAACAGCGAGAGGTTTTTGGGTTTGCTCTTCATATACTCTCGATTACATCCTCGATTATGAGACTATTCAGTTACAAAATGAACAAGCCAGAACTTCGTTCGGTTGAATTGCTCAAATCTGTTTCAGAATCAGCAGGTGTCGAGATAATCCAGTTGTCACAAAACGAAATTCATTTACGTTTCAAAGGTGAATCAAAACGCTGGTATGAAATTGAAAGCCAAGTCATTTTTGATGAAGAATACCTCGAAGAAACTGTCGAATGGATTACCAATACCAAAGCAGCGCGTTGGAAAAGCGACCTTATCAACGATACGGAATTTAGCGTTAAACTCTGTGTGCACCCAAACGACAAGAATTTGCCGATAGGAGACCAAATTGTATCAATTGTGTTGGCACTCATCAACGATATCCAAACAGCAATGGAAATTCCAATGCTCGCAAAATTTCTAATTTGTCCCCGCACCATGCTCGAAAACATTGTTATTTTCCAAGAGATGATGGTGGTAACTAAAGATATGATTGATGATGGAGATTGGCAAGGCGAATTTCACAATCTGCAAGTCATGCTCGAACAACAAGAGGACATCGTAATGGGTGCAATGGAGGAGGAGGATGTTCACGTACCTTACGCCCACGAATGGATTGAAGGGTTCGATTTCTCCAATTTTGAGGAGGAACTAGAAGAGTTGCGAATCGAAGAGAAAGAAANGAGAGAACAAGAGATTGTTCGTCATTGGGAGCGGATGAATGATAATCTCCACGATAATCAATCATAGGTCTTTCGTGATTTCTCTGCCAATAATCATTTTTTGAACTTGAGATGAGCCTTCATAGATTTGCATTACTTTGGCGGCTCTCATGAGTCGAGCTACGGGGTATTCTTCAGAATAACCGTATCCGCCGTAGACTTGAACTGCATCGGTGGAGACTTCCATAGCAGTATCTGCGGCAAATCTCTTTGCATGAGCCGCCGATTCAGTATTTTTGATGCCAGCGTCTGAATCACAGGCTGATTTCCAAGTTAGCATTCGAGAGGCTTCGATTTTTGTTTTCATGTCGGCCAACATAAACTGAATCGCTTGATGCTTGTGAAGAGGTTTTCCAAAGGTTGAACGCTCGCTTGAGTACTGTAAAGCATGTTCGTAAGCAGCGCGTGCAAGGCCTGTGGCATGTGCAGCAATGTTCGGACGGCTCATATCGAATGCCTTCATTGCATTCATCCAGCCTCCTGATTCAGAGCCACCAATCAATTGATTGGCGGGAATCCGCACATCATCGAATTGAATGGATCGAGTGTCTGAACAACGTTGGCCCATGTTGACTTCTTTTTTCCCTAGCGAAAATCCTTCTGCATCACTTTCAACGATAAAACCAGACATTCCTTTGTAACCTGCATCGACATCGGTTTTGGCCAAAACAAAGAAAAAATCAGCATATCCTGCACCGGTAATCCACATTTTTGAACCGTTTATGATGTATTCATCTCCGTCTCGTACTGCGGTAGTTTTGCAAGCAGCAACATCAGAACCGGCGCCAGGCTCGGTCACAGCATACGAGGCAAGGGCACCCTCTTGTGCAACCTTACCCAACCACATCTGTTTTTGTTCCTCGGTTGCTCCTGTGATTATCGGAGCACATGCGAGGGACGTTGCGTAGGCTGCCGTTGCAAAACCTGGGTCACCCCAAGCCAATTCTTCGTTAACGAGTACTTCCTCCATAGAACCGAGCCCAGGACCACCGTACTCCTCTCCAATATGGAGATTCAGCAGACCCATCTCGTGAGCAGACTGAATCGCTTCTTTAGGATATATTGATTCAGTATCCCAGTGTTCCGCATGTGGTCGAATTTCCTCCACAGCAAATTGATGAGCAAGTTCCTTCAGCATCTCTTGCATCTCGTCGAGTTGAAAGTTGACCATGGCCATGCCAAGAGGTCGCCCCTTATGTCTTCATTGATTAGAAACGAATCCATGAACGGTTGTATGCTTCTAGCGATACGAGGAATAAGATATAAATCAAAATCATCGTGTATCCCTCCCACTTCTTAAATTCGTATGAGGTTCGCATCATCAAAAGAGCAACGCTGCAACCTAAAATTGTAAATGGAATGAGCAAATACACGATGAAATCAAATCCTGAATCTGTGATAACAAGAGGTGAGACCAGTCCTGCAAGTCCAATGGACATAAGCGGATCGGTAATGTTTGAACCAATGAGTGTCCCAATTGCAACACCTTGACTTCGTTTTGAAGCCATAATGGCTATGGTTAATTCNGGTAGAGAGGTGCCTATTCCCGATACCGTCGTGCCAACAATGGCCTGAGGAACTTTCAATTCAACAGCAATAATACTGGCATATTCAACAAGATGATGAGCGGCGAATACAGCAAAAGCTAGGCCGGAAACCACCATAATGAGGTAAGCTGCGGTACTCCAATTTGAACCACGCACACCGACATCTTCGAGGTTTTCCTCTTCTTCTTTCTGAATAACTTCTCTGTGCATCAACAGCCAAACAATATAGACGATGTAGAGACTTACCAGAATGAACGACTCCCAACGCTCTAGAGTGAAATCTGTAAGGAGAAAGAGCGAGAGAAGAAGGACTGCTAAGAGCATGATAAGGCCATCTCTCTTGAGCCAAGATTCACGAATTTTGAGCCCTTTGTTGACAACAACAATTCCTAAGATGAGGGTGATTTGAACAAAAACCGAGCCAAGAATTGAACCGATGGCAAAATCAGCCGACTCGGGTGTTTTTGCGATATCCATAGCTGCTGTTGTGGTGACTAAAATCTCTGGTAAAGAGGTCCCAATAGACACAATTGTGAGTCCAATCACTACTTCNGGNAAACCACCACGTCGNGCCAAACCTTTGGCACCNTCAATGAAAAAATCAGCAGAATAAATCAGTAATCCAAGAGCGAGAAGTGCAATAATTGCAGTAACAAACAGGCTATCAATCCCTACTGAGTGCTCCAGCAGTCGAACAGCAACAATACCCAGAAACAATGCGCCTGTGGTGACGAGGGTTTGAAAATGAAGGAGTTGGGGGATTCCCATCACTTTCTCTTCGGACCCCATAAGGCAATCCACGAGCACTACCTTCTTCACGGTTCCCTCTTCAAATTTTAAAATAATATATTTAGTAAAGAACATAAAACCGTTGTTGGACGTGCAATCATGAGGCGTCGTTGCTTTGCTGAGTTCTTTGGCACCGCTATCATGGTCGGTGCTGGATGTGGAAGTATTGCTTTGGGTGCATCGAATCTTGTCATCTCGCTTAGTTTTGGCATCGCTGTTACGGTTGCGATCCTAATTTTCCAGCCAATCAGTGGCGCACACATTAATCCAGCTGTATCTATTGCATTTTGGCGGAGTGGCCATCTTGAAAAAGAGGCGGTGATTCCCTATATCCTCGCTCAATTATCGGGAGCAACTTTTGCTGCAGCATTCATTCAAGGAATTGGTACAACAACACTTTCTGATGAAATGTCATTTTTTTCAGCATCTCTTGTAGAGGTTTTCATCACCTTCACTCTAATGGGTTCGATTTACTGGATTGTGTTGCGCTCACAAACACATATTTCGATTGCCTTTTTTGTGGGCTTCGTTGTTGCCGTGTTGGCGTTCTTCTTCGGTTCAATGACGGGCGCTTCAATGAATCCAGCACGAACATTTGGTCCCAACCTCTTTTCGAATAGCGCTTCACTCATACCGTTCTATGGTTTAACAACGGTTTGCGGAGCATGGATTGCAGCTGAATTGTACAATCGATTCAACCAAAGAAAAGAACAAAATTAATTGTGAACCGTAAGTCTTAGCATATTGACTACATGGTCTAACGAGGGTATAGTGAAATTTTCCAATGGAGGAGAGAACGGAACTGGGGTATCCAATGCCCCAATAACTGCAGGTGCTGCTTCAAGACTGTAAAAACAGGACTCCAATATTCGACTTTGAATGCTGTGTCCAAGTCCACCACACCACTGACCTTCTTGAAGTACAACCAATCGCCCTGTGCGTAAGACTGAGTCTATACATGTTTCAGCATCAAAAGGCAGAAGTGTTCGCAAATCAATAATCTCAACTTCTACATCTTCACTTGAGAGTTGGTCGGCTGCTTGTTGTGCTATGTGAAGCATGGAGCCCCATGTCACCAAAGTCACATCGCGTCCCCCGCGAACAACTGCAGCTTTACCCAATTTGTATCGTTCTCCTTTCGATATTGCTTCTTTAACTGGCTCAGTGTCAACGATTTGGTTGATGTTTTGATTCCATCCGGTAAGCCCGCCGCGTAAACCATACAATCCAATATGTTCCAAAAACAAAACAGGGTCATCAAGTTCAGCACTTTCCATGAGCAAATCGTAAGCCTCTTGCGGAGTTCCAGCAGCGACGACGACCAGTCCAGGGTCATTGGCAAACCAAGATTCAATCATATTAGCATGGAAAGGTCCGGAACGCGTTCTTGCTCCTAGAGGTATCCGAATAGTCATTGGACAATCAGCACCCCATCGCCAACGAAGCATAGCTGCATTGTTGAGAAGTGCGTTGAAACCTAGAGCGGCAAATCCTCCAAATTGAATTTCAACCATTGGCCTCATTCCGGAGAGAGCGGCTCCAACTCCGGTGTGAACAATTGCAGCCTCACAAAGCGGCATGTCAAGCAACTTCTCAGTATGCCCAGCATTTTTGAGAGACATGTTCATTCCAAAGGCACCTGCAACTTCCATATCCTCTCCAATAAAAACGCAGTTCTCTTCGTGGCGCGTAGCAATATCTGCCATCGCTTGTTGAATAGAACGAGCGTATGTCCATCCACCTTTCTCTGCGTAAGTCAGCGTGGAGACACCTACTTCAAGCGGTGAAGGAGATATGATTCTTTCAGAAGTTTCCGAAAGTCGATTAAACCGTTGTTCATGAGTCTCAGCATCATTGAGCAAAGTAACACTTCGAACAACAGTTTCCGGCTCTGGCCAAGCCATAGCTTCTAGCTCCTCTCGTGCAGAAGTCACGTTTTGTTGCTCTGTATCCTCCATCTGTGCAATTGCAGATTCTTCATAGCCCAAATCAAGCAACAGTTGGCGGTGAGTCGGTAAGGGGTCTTTTGCCTCCCAATACGCTAGCAATTCTCGATCGACGTATCCCGGAGGAGTTCCTGACTCATTGCCCAAGTACAAATCATCATGATGGTGAGCATGACCACATCCCCGCATGGTTTCAACATGAATCAATGTGGGGCCGCCGCCGTTCAAAGCGAATTCTCTAGCGCATGCTGTACTCGCATACCAAGCGGCTGGATCTGAGCCATCGATTGTCCATGCCGGGAATCCCATTGCATCTGCTTTATCAGCCCATACTTCAACACCAGATTGTTTTACAGGGGATGTGTCAAGAGCAATTTGATTGTTTTGAAGGATGTAAGTGATTGGGAGTCCTCGAGCACCAGCGAGATTCATCGCTTCCCAAAATTCTCCTGATGACGATGCTCCCTCTCCTATACATGCGACGTGAAATCGGTTGATTTTTTGACGCCATGCAGCAAAAGCAAGGCCGGTCATCGTCACACTCGCAATGGGCAAAGGAGCAGTAGGTGGCAGAACACCAACATGCCATGCACCGACATGGAGGTCACGACCACCTGCATCATCCCAGCCACCATTTTGGTTTGAACCGACCTTACCTAAATTCGCAGCCATTACATCAAGTGGTGTATCACCCATTGCAAGACCTAAGCCAATATCACGAATCATTGGAGCGACCAAATCGCCGTCGTAACCAGCGCCAGGTCGTGCATCGCGTGGTGAATCTGGATTGCGTTCCAATGCAGTTGCAACTGCAACAACACCTTCTTGCCAAGTTGAACGGAAACCTTTGCCGCCAAATCGTGAACCATCCGGAGTCTCCATTCCCTCTGAATAAATCGACTTGAGTTCAGTGTCTAAGGTTCGAGTTCTGGTCATCATGGTTTGCCATTCAAAACGCTGCTCCATAGTCACCGACATGTAGTGAGCAAGCCTTCGAAAAACGAGGCGAAGGTCCAACAAAAAATGCTTTGAGCGACGGTCAAGATATGTGGTTAGTGTTCGACGAGGAATAACTTCTACATCTGCATCACCTTTCATTTTGGCGTCAATTTGAGCTAACAATCCTCGCTGAACAGAATCGACAAACCGTTGCCCAAAGTCGTGCCATGAAGGTCCTTCGAATTGTTTGGATTCGTTCTCAATCAACACATCCCAAACATTGGCTACAAGAAACAGATGCCCGTCATGACGTTGAGCGACAAAGCGAAGAATTTCCTTACGGGCAGCATCTGCATGAAGAGGCTGAGAAAAATTCAGAGGCTCACTCGGAGTCCAATTTGCCCCATGGATGACCGGTAAATCTCCTTGGCTCATGGTTCGGCCAAAGGTCACACACATACAAACGCGACGGATGCGGATGGACAGCGAAATAACACTGTTCATTCCTCAGGTATAGCATCTTGCAAGGCTTTCATTGAGGCTCGAGTCACGAGAACTGTAGCAAAAATTGATGCTAGTACCCCAAGCACCAACATTGCATTTCCCAAGGGAGTTGAATTCATACCTTCTACTCCCGATGAGTTGAGAGCAAAGCGTCCCAAAGCGTGTCCATAATAGGCATAGGCTAGAGAATAAACGATGCCTGAACAGTTCGAAACCATGTACACACGGAGACTCACTGGAGTTGCCGACATCAAATAATTCAGCCATTCGTCTGGAATAAGTGGTGATAAGCGAACCAATACCGATATTTTCATTGCATCTACGGTGAGTGCTGTCTCTATGTTTTGGAGGCGTTTGTCGTTCATAATGGAACGCTGTATACTCTCTCGAAACAGCCAACGACCAAGAAGAAAAGCAACCAAGCCTCCCAATAAAGATGCTACAAAATTAGCTGCAGCGGCAATCCAAAACGGGAATATCGCTCCTGCTGACACTTTAATGAGCGGAGTTGGAAACATAACCACCACTGCAAAAGAGAGTGCTAATGTGAACACTACAGGACCTAAAGACCCCAGACTCTCAAACCAGATGAGGATGTTTTGGGCATCGCGGAACAACAGTATTCCACAAATTGCACAGAAGACAAGGACCAGTAAACCGAGAACAGCCCTCCAAAGGTACACTTTTGGTTGATTTTTTTTGAGTTCCTCCAAGTCAGATTTACTGTCTACCAAACGTAATTCACTCGGTCGAGGAATCGGGTATTTTGCCATACTCATTCCTCTTCTTCGGCTTCGGGTAAAGCCTCCAAAACATCGGCCATCATTTGGGCTGCATCCTCAATTTGGGTAAGTAAAGTTATGTCGGATACTGCACCTCGTTGACCTAAGTTCCACATCAAATCGGATACTATTTCAGTGGTTAACCGAGTCAAAGTAAGAACCTCCGGATCGATTGGTACCATCGTATCCAGTCCATGCAGAGCAACCAATTCTGGTTCCTCATCGAGTATTGAATCCATCGAACCCTCGACTTCATCTGCCAATGCTTGGGCTTGATTTTCAAGAATACCTTCCATCGAAGAAGAAAAACCTTGCTTCATCCTGTCGAGTTTGTTGCCACCAAGTGATTCACCACGTTTTGCTTGACTTGGTGATGAAGGGCCAATTGTCTGTTGTTGACCGACATTTGCATCCTTACTCGCCTGTTCAAGTGTACCGTCATCACTCGCCTGCTCAACCAATTTATTCAGTGCCATTCGAAGCATTGAGGACATGGCGGATGCATCGAGTTCGGTACTAACTTCCATACCTTCTTCACCCATTTGTGAAAGAATTTCATCAATGAAATTCGAATTAATTTTTTCCGGTCCCACAAGACCTTTCAGCATTGGTAGCGCCCATGTACCACCCTCCATTGTCATCGAAACATCGAATGTGCCACCGCCACCAGTTGCTGAAGCAACATCGGCTGGAGGAGGGACAAACTGCTTTCGTGAGTGTTTGTTTAATTGGTCAATGAGTTTATTCATATCTACCGGTTTTCGAATAACCTCAGCTATTCCAGATTGGGCAGCGCTAACGAGATATTCCTGGGATACATTTCTGGCTAGAATTACTATTCGGCACTTAAATGCAAATTCAGGGTCTGCCATTAACCGTTGAGAAGCGTCAATTGCGTCTCCACTTTTCCACTCTCCATCAATCAACACCACCTCAGGCATAATTGCAAGGGCAGTACCTTCGGCTTGGCGCAATGTCGCTGCTCGAGTGATATCAAACCCGTTTCGCTCGAGTGTATTGGCCAAAAGGGAACGACGACCTTCATTCTCATCTGCAACGATAACCTTGGCCATAAACTCCCTCCCTTCATTACGAGGGAAGGCTGTAGAGCCTTGAACCTCACCCTTAGAGAGGTGAAAGATTGTGCGATTCAGAGAATGTTCTAACTTTCCGAATCAGTTGCGAATGACTTCGTTCGGAGCCACGGCCTCCCAAGCCATTATGCCGCCCTCTAGATTGTACAGCGATTCAGCAGTATATCCCGATTGTATGAGATACATAGCAGCAATTTGAGAACGCATTCCGCTACGGCACAGAACTACAATATCTCGGTTTTTGGGGATGGAATCTTTCGCGCTGGTCACAGATTCATGGTCGATTTGAAAGTCTGTGGATTCGACCCTTGCTTGTGCATATTCGCCTTCGGAGCGAACATCCAAAACAAATGGATTCCAACCGCTTTCACGTCGTTCAAGAAGTTGTTGAACAGTCACAGTATTGAACATTGTATCCGATGTGGAAGCCTCTCCTTCATCAACATCACCTTCATTCGTTCTGGCCATACACCATTGCTCATCGGCAAACATGGATTGACTCATTGAAAGATCTTTAACGAGAGGACGCTCGAGATTCGCTGAAAATTGGAGTGTTTGAAAGTTCATCGTTTCTGCATCATATATCAGCAACCGACCTGCAAGCACCTCTCCAATTCCAAGAATGACTTTTATTGCCTCATTTGCCTGCAATGAACCAATTACTCCCGGCAAAACTCCTAGTACACCTCCTTCTTCACAGGATGGAATTGACTTCGGTGGAGGAGGTTCGGAAAACAAGTCTCGATAACACGGACCTTCACAATAATTGAAAACGCTCATCTGACCTTCAAAACGAAATATAGAACCATAAACCCAAGGGATTTTTTTCAAAAAACAAATATCATCAACAAGATACCGTGTTGGCAAATTATCACAACCGTCAATCACGACATCCCAATCGGACTCAAACACAGTATGAACCGTATCGGGATTCAATTGCATGTCAAAAACGAAAACTTCTATATCTGGATTCAGTTGAAGTAGTCGACTTTTTGCAGACTCCACTTTTGATTCACCAACGGTAGAGGTTGAATGCAAAACCTGTCTTTGGAGGTTTGAAAGATCGACCTTATCATTGTCAACGATTCCAACAGTTCCAACTCCAGCTGCGGCAAGATAAAGCAAGACTGGACTTCCAAGTCCGCCTGCGCCGATGACAAGTACACGCGCATCATGAAGTCTACGTTGCCCTTCTAAGCCGACCTGAGGCAGAGATATGTGACGTGCATAGCGTTGAATGTCGATATCCAAGTCGAACCCCGTTCATTCCGAGTGACGGCCTCGTCATAAACTCATTGAGGGAGTTCAAGCAAAAGAGAAAGCAAATATGTCAATTTTATTTTAGGTACCCCTAAATATAAACACCTCACTGTTACCCAAAGATTACTGACGGTGTTGCCACTACCATGAACACAGAAAAACCGAACCTCTTGCGCTCTAAGCCCATGTTCCATAAAAGAACATATGCTCTGGCGATGATTGTATTGTTTCTCGTACCTGCCCTCATTACTGCACCGTATATACTATCAGATACTGAAAACCCAAAAGGTGAGGTTCAGTATCCAACCGAAGTCAACATGCAAACTGAAGGTTTCCTCATGGTAATTCTGGACGGAGTTGGAAGAGATTTACTTGCTGACAACGAGGTTTTTCCAGGCTTGCACAGCAGCATGAAAAATTCTGCTGTACTCGAAATTACGACTGGACCCCTAACCCTGTCGGCCACTTGTATTAGCGAATTGATGACTGGAGTGCCAAACAGCCCTGTTGATGGTTTGAAAAATTTCAATCTTGGACATCCCGGAGGCACCGACCCTTGGCTGCTCAGCCATGAAGACCCTCGATATTCAGTAGGTATGATTGGAAGTTATGTGATGGGTAATCTCTACCAAGATTTTCCCGACGTTGATTTTGTTGATACTTTCAAAGGACATGGAGACTTTTACGAAGGCGATAAAGATACTGAAGACAAACTGATTGAATGGCTGGATGTTGGTGAGAAGAATGTGATTGCTGCTCACTTTTCAGGCCCCGACAAAGTTGGACATAAATGGGGCATCAAAAGCCAAGAGTATCAAGATAAAATGGCCGACATTGACGAATCAATGGTGCGAATACTTGACAAAATCCCTGAAACCTGGACGGTGGTCATTACAGCAGACCATGGCATGACTGACAGTGGTTCTCACGGTTCTGCAGAACAGGTAACACGAGAGGTTGCTGCATTGATTACAGGACCGGACATCTCACTATCAACACGACTCAATGTTCACCAAAGAGATGTCCCCGCATTTATGGCAGCAGTACTTGAACTACCATTCCCAATTCAATTGGATGGAAAAGTGCCACTGATTATTTTGAATGTTGATGGTGAGAAAAAGGCGACCTTGGACCAGTGGAATTGGAATGCTGCTGTTTTAAGAAATGAATTCTACAAAGAAGAATATGGAAAAGAGTTTGAATCACTTTCTCAAAATGTTATTGAATGGGATTCCGTAAGTTCTGATACTGCTTTTGTTCGCAATTTTGATCAAAACCTCTCGCTCATAGCGTGGTTCTCGATGTCAATTCTTTCAATAAGTCTGCTTGGAGCCAACTTCTTTCGAGAAAAAAATGCGGCCTTAGACGCGGTTGTTTTCTGTGGAATACTCGGTTTCTCACTCTGGAGTCATCAAGAACTGTCTTCGTATCCAATGGTGCCACGTTTCATTGGAGGAATCTGTGCTGTAGGATTGGTTTCATGGCCATTTTTAGAAACCCGAAAAAAGTCGAAACTAGGAAACCATGAAATGAACGCTCTGAAGCGGAAAGTTGTTCCTCTTTCTGCCTTTTCAACGCCTCATTATTGGATACTTCTATCGCTAATCTTCTTTGCATTTACATTGGATTTTTCAACTACTGTTTCGCTAACCAGCTTTCTTTGGATTGGGGTTGCCTCGCTCGATACATTGGGGCTGACAAATTATTCTCATCGCAAACCTAGGCCATTGGCAACATCGGTGTTGTTTTTTTTAGCAGCCATGAGTTTTGCTAGTCTGCGGCTTTGGTTCGCCCTAATTCCCTTGTTCTTTCTCGTATTGAAATATACATTGGAAGCATACGAGAAAAACCAAAAAAAGGCATCATTGATTGCACTGATAAGCCTCAACGTGATGATTTTAATCGCATTGGTCTCTGTTCACCGACGAATTTTCAACACACACCTGCTTCTCAACCTGCTTCGAGCAGGATGGACCGACTCTGTGGGAACATGGTGCTTTTCAGTTCTCATCATCGCTTTGGGTTCAGCGGTGAGTACAGTATCTCTTCACAAACAATGGAACCTCATTCGATGGACTCAAACCTGTTCTTGGCTTATCTTGAGCCTAACCGTACAGGTCATGGGTTCGACAGACCTCGACAGAATATTCCTCATCATATCGATAATCGGTTTGGGATTTGTAGTTTGGAATCCTCGCCAGATTATGGATTCTGTAGTATCAAGACAGATTCTTTTCTCACTTATCACAGGATTTACTCTGCTCACTTGGGGTGCATGGGCAGCGGTAATTACCCTCGTTCTTCTATCGACGCTCCCGTACTTGATTCAACTGTTGTTCAAAAACGACGAATATCCAATGAAATCACACACAAGAATGTATGTTGCACTCACAATAATTCCATGGGCTGTATGGATTCTATGGTGGACGAGTCTAGGACAAGTAAATGGACTGCAAACCTGTATTGAGGGTCTCTGCCCACATCCAAGAGAGCTTGACCCAGGCGTTGTAATGGTTCGAGGGGGATATATCGGTTCGCGAGCAAATCCATCGACTACTTGGATGGGAATGATGGTTGTTCTTCCATTAGTGATTTGCTCTTGTGCAATTATGTACCAATTTTGTGAACAACAAATTTCTGTTAAACCCTATGTTCTTGGGCAGGCTATTCTCATAATTGGGTGCTTGAACATGTATGCATTCTCTCCTGAATTTCCTCGATTGATTTACAACCTTACTTGGAATATACTGTTTTCAGCATTTCAGATTGGTTGTGCAATGTTGGCACTCTTGGTCTATCGAATAAGGAACAGGTTGCCCAAATTAATCGTTAGTGAGGACTGGTTTGTATACGATTCAGACGAATGCCAGTGAGTAAATAGAACCACTCCATGTGAGCAAGAGCAGCTCATCATTGAGCCCTTGTCCGAAACCAACCAAAAGAAGGCTGGTGTCTGCGACTGTTTCAACATATGAACTCCCACCGTTATGACCGTACATCCAAACATGTCCCGAACAGAAGTCTCCAAAGATGTACGTGTTATTGAAATCATCTTCTCGCCAATCGATGTATTCCCCTCCACTGATTGAGCAATTACCGTTTGAATGGTCGTATTCATGAACTGGTAGTGTTATGTTACTGTTGGATTCTTGGTATAAATCATGTTCTTCATCCTCGCATTCTTCATCATCATCATCGAACTCATGGAGTCCTTCTGTAATGGACCAACCGAAATTGGATGAATGATTCCAACTTGGAATAAGATTGACTTCCTCGAAACAATATTGTCCAACATCAGCAATCCACAATCCACCCGACGGGTCAACATCGAACTTCCAAGGATTTCGAAGACCATAATGGAGGACATACGTGAGATTGTTGTTTTCATCATATCGTACTGGCTCAATCGAACCACCGTTATGCTGGAACAATGAAATTGTGCCGTACATATTGCTCTTGTTTTGACCATTCCCCAATGGGTCACGTGATGAACCTCCATCTCCTATACCCCAAAGGTATAGATTGTCTCCAACGGATAACAGTGAACCTCCGTTATGGTTACGGTACGGCTGTTCGACTTCATAGAGAACTTTGAGAGTAGATGTGTCAAGCGTCCCGTTGACGATTATACCCTCTGCTAAGACGAGACTGGCAGCATAATCTGTTCGACATGGTCCAGACTCAATGTAAGAGAGTAAGACTGTATTCGAGGATGAAAAATTCTCAGTAAATTCCATACCCAACAATCCCTGCTCGTTATGGCAATTACTGATGTTCTGTGAGATGTTTCCAACCAAACTTAGATTTGAATTATCCCAGCTGTATATGGTTCCAACAAGGTCAATAATCCAGATTTCATCCAAAACCGGATGTTGAAGTACCTTTACGGGTGTTTGAAAGCCGGTAAGATATTCTTGACATACAACCGAATCATTATCGCCGTTTAGGCATCCCAAATCAACATTCTCCGGCCAAGAAAATCGTTTTTCTTCTTCCGGCTCAGAAAAGCACCCACTGAGTAGACTCATGGCGAAGAGCAAAATCAAAAGTGAGGATTTTAATCTCATCCAAAAAAACTCACTGAAAATTAATCGTACTTGTCTTCAAAGTAAGCTGTGATCCCAGGAACATTTTCAATATGGGAACCATAGGTTCCCAAATGGTCTTCGGTGCCGATGATTGTAAAACCTGGTGTACTGAAAACTGCATCCAAAATGTCAAGGTCGCTTTGCAAGCCGCCCTCAGAAACTTGTTTACTCATGTTTGCCAGAGCCTCACGAAGCATTGCAACTTTTTCTGCTGAGAAATACTCAGGATTGTACATTACTGGATGGCTTGGAGCACGGCCGAATCCTTCACCGTTTTCCTTACCGGTGTAGTTGATTCCATGGAAATCCGAAGTAGATGTAAAGCCTCCTTCAAAGCACCAGTCTTCAGGGTCATCTCCACAGTAATCGGGAACCGTTGGGTCTTTGGCAAAGGAAATGTAATCCATTGCCGTTCCTTCTTCATGTTCTGCCAAGCAACGTAGTGAACCTATGTACTTGTGATATTTGGTACCGCTGTTTGGAATACTTGAATCTTCAGAAAAATGATTTCTTACTGTGTCGGTAAGCGAATCGATTTCATCTGGGTCACCCACGACATCAACATATTCATTCGTAATGAGGAATCCCATTGGTAGAAGCATACCTGAGCTCCCAAGAGCAGATGTGTGGCACGAAACTTTCCCAGCCATCAGTGCGTATGGGTCAGTAGAGTTGTCATCATCGAGGTCCGCCTTTGCCATGTCAGAATCTTTGTGCACCCATGCAATAGCGTTGTAGTATGGACGACCGTCTGCTTTTTGTTCAGCAGCAAGAACCTCCAAACCTGAGGTTTGCCAACTCAGCCACGCTGCGCCTCCATCCAAAAAGCCAATATCAGCGTGACCATACTTCAATGCAGTAATGGTTCCAGCAGCACCGGTTACTGGATATATTTCAACATCCATGCCGATAAGTTCCGATATGCGGTCAGCAAATTCTTGAGGGTTTTCCTCCGTGTTACGGTATTCCTCCTTCGCTTCGAATGCTATGGTTAGACAGTTGTCTGGGTCTTCACACTTTGGAAAACTTACTGTATTTGACAGACAACCGGCAAAACTGGCTGCGATAAATACGGCTAAAAGGCACAAAACTTGGAGGTTACGAAGGTATACTCTACGTGGCTGCATAGGTGTTCCCAAACACCACATGTATATTAGTTTAGGTTATCCTTAACCATGGCACTGAGGAGGTTTTTTCACTGGTTTAGGACATACGAAAACTTATAGGAAACCTCCGTTCAGTAATCTTTAGGGGGGCCTAAATCTATGCACAATGCCCTCCTACAACGCTACTACCAATCGAACGAGTTTACTCGCCCCCATATTCTTGAGGCGTCCGGTTGCCCCACCCTGCAACCGGTCGTCTCACTTTGGAGGTACGACATATGAGAATCCAACTCTCACTTTCATTGATTCTTCTTTTGGCGTTATGCTCGCCATTGTTCGAAAATGCCGCTGGTAATGAGACTCAAGTCTTCACAATATCTGGTAAAGTATTCGACAGTGAAGGGAACCCAGCTGACAGCACATCCATCCGAGTTGACTCTATGGCCTCGGTTTGGTCGAGCGACGGAACGTATTCAGTCTCTGGGATTTCGGAAGGTCAGCATACCATTCGAGCATATTTCATGAACAATGGCCACACGGTAGCATATCGGCAAATCTATGTCAGCCAAAACATCGAACTTGACTGGCACGCAACGAAGAATTGGATAACGCTTCATGCGGTAAACCAGAGTGGAGAAGATTTGGATAACGGCCTTACCCCCACATTTGAACTCGTAGAAACCGGAGAAAGTGCCAGCACCAATAATGGTAGGGCTGAATTTGGACCGTTACCGATTGGAAGCTATTACACAATCAAAGCCAATATTGGAGGTGGTGAATCCGAGGCGCAGTATGTTCGAATGAAATTACAAGAAGGCTCTCTAACTGAGACTCACATCAATGATTTCAAATTACATCAAAATCATAACAGCAGATATGGATACATCGTTGATCAACTTGGCAATCCAATTCAAAATGTACAAGTCAGCACCGACAATAAATCTTCGTTGACAAACAGCGACGGGTTTTATCAAATTGAAAACCTTGCAGTAGGCTCGGTTTACAACATGACTGTTCAGCAGGCGAATGTCGACATCATTCCGTCATTCAACGAGACGATTACTTTTGGAGAAGGTTGGCTTAACCTAACATCGAACGTTGAACTTATATTTCCTGACAACGTTTCTTTTACCACCCAAGTACAAGCAATCCAGCAAGAACCTTTGACCATTGAATGGGCGGGTGGAGACTTTACTGACCGATTCGCGTTGTACATGAACGGAATGCTCGTTTACAACCATACCGATCCATATTACACTTTCATTCCTCAAACTGCCGGTAGTTACGAATTTACTATCGAAGCCGTGAATCTAAACGGTTCGACTGCATCAAGCCAGCCGTTGTTGATTATGGTTCTGCCTGAATCATCGTCATCCGACTTGTGGTCAACCGGAATGAGTTGGGATTACGAAGTCACACATACGCCCTTATCCATGTACGGAACTCATAACATTACTATCACGACATTAGGGCAAGAAATCATCGCCGATGCATTTGAACGCCAGCGTGAAGTGTACTTGACTCGAGTGTATGATGAGCATCATTCTGAGGGAGAAAAGTCATACAAATGGTACGACGCTGAAACGCTACTTCCTGTTCGCACTTACTGGGTTGATGCACCTTCAGAGTCGTCGTACTTCCAAGAGGGGACTCTCGGTTGGAACTTCACAAGCCAAGGTAGCCAAGCGAATCCATTGAGTGGTCTTGAGAACCAAGAATTGCACTTCAACCGAACAAACATCATTGGGGTCCCCGGCCACCCAAACGGATACGACGATACATACAACTCGGTAGTAGTTACTGAGAATGTCAATGTTACAACTCCAGCAGGCTCATTTTCAACCACCCACATTTCAATCACCGATGATACTGACGGTGTTGTTTCTTGGGAATTCTGGTACAACACCACTGTTCGAAATTATGTCAAAATAACCGACCGACTGCCTGGCTCTCATAGTGATTCTGTAAGTTATGTACTCACCGATTTTGAGGTCCCAACCCAACCCCAATTCATTATTGATGAATATCTCATGAGCAACAAAGACTACGATGTGAAATGGGGTACTTTCCAAGGTGCAGTTTCTTACGAATTATTCGAAAACAATGTAAGCGTATATTCGGGTACTGGAACCACATTTGCACGCAACAATCAACTCGATGGAACATACGCGTACCGACTGGTAGCAAAACTTCCTTCTGGCCATTCTATGGAAAGCGAAGAATATGTTCTAAGTCTTGTTCACGTTGTTCAGCCACCGCAGTTCAATCCCATTGAATCCTATACAACAGAAGGTGAAGACGTAATGCTCTCTTGGGAGGCTGTTGAAAATGCAATTTGGTACTCTGTCACCTTACAAAACGACAACGGCGATACCCAAACCATATACAACGGAAGCGAGCCAAACTTCAAGATAGAGGATATAGAACAAGGACGAAATCGATTGAGGGTGAACGTTGGAACCTCGGAAGGTAAAATTTCAGAATGGTCGCCATCAGTGTTCATAATGGTCGAAGAAACGGAAAGCGATTCAGCTTTTGGCGAAATTCAAGCATATCTTCCCGGCGTTGGATTCGGGATTTTGCTTGTTACCATCTTACTCATTATTACCAATTATCGGAGGCTCAGCGATGAATCGCAATAAAATCATCAGTGTGATACAGGTCACAATACTGTTGATCTGCTCGTTTGGAGTATGGCAATTCAGTAGCCAAAGAGATGCTCTAGAAGACCGTGCGTCTGCGATTGAAGTCGAAGACTCTAACGGCGTAGTTCACAAATTTGATTCCCATCCCCAACGAGTTGCGATTACCAATACATATGCTGGAACCGTAATGCGAATGCTCGAAATTGATGAAAGCGTAATCGTTGGAGTTTCGGGTGACTTTCACGATGAAAATTTATGGCCAAGACTATCGGAAAAGACGATGATTCAACAATCGGCCCATTCCGAAATCGATTTTGAAACATTACTCGACACCCGTCCTGATGTGTACATCGTCTTTGCCACCAACGGGATGGTTGATACTGAGCCTATTCGCCAAATGCTGGAACCTCTCGGAATTGATGTTGTTGCACTGGATTTTTACAAATACGACTCTCTGAGATACGAAATTAATGTTCTAGCGGCCATGTTCGGCAAGGAAGATGTCGCGCAAGAAATCTTTGATGAATTCGACTCGATTGAGGCGATGGTCCATCAGCAACTGGCCAATATCTCTGCCGAACAACGCCCGCGAATCGTTATGGAACATCACGCATCTCTCACGCGCGACCCAGTTGTTCTCACTGGAACTTCTCAGTGGACTGACCTCATCGAACGTGCGGGAGGTGTGAATGTGTTTGCAAATTTACCGGGTCATACGACTCATGTCGATATGGAAGCAATTTTGGATTCCAATCCAGATGTTATCATGTTTGATGGTATTACTTTTGACATTGGATACAATGCTTTTGATGAAACCGACTCCTGTACGACTCACATGGATTTCATCATCACCAGACCGGGGTTTGAGAGCCTAAATGCTGTTCAAAACAATCGTATGCTCATCATGTCGGGAGAATTTGCAGGCCCTATGATGATTCATGGTCTACCAACTCTTGCTAAGTTGCTTCATCCGGATTTATTCGTTGACATCAACGCTGAATCGTATCTTGACGATTATTTTGTTCATCACCACGACACTGAGCGAATTGGGAAATTTGTGTGCATTTCTGAGGAGGGGTAAGCATGCACGAAATTTCACACCTGCAACTCCAAAAAAACAAAACGCAGATGATGACTTTGTTTGTTTCAATCGGCATCACCATGATTTTTGCAATGGTGGCAATGGGTTTCGGTTCTTCTAAAAATCTTGATTTCCTCACATCAATGAAAATCTTGTTGGGTATTCAAGAGTCTACGGGACTTCAGTCGGATATTCTGTGGAATTTGCGTTTCCCGAGAATTTTGATGGCACTGGTTGGAGGTGCTGCTCTTGCGATGGCTGGAGCAATGATGCAGGGATGTTTAGGAAATCCTCTGGTCTCACCGCTTACTCTGGGAGTAGCCTCAGGAGCTGCTCTTGGAGCCGCACTTGCCATTGTTCTAGGACTAACTCTTGTTTCGATTCCAGAATTAGCAATTGTTGCAAATGCATTTTTGTTTTCGCTCATCGTCGTCTTTATCATTATAAAATTAGGGAGCATGCGTTCGGTTTCGAAGGAATCGTATATTTTAATCGGAATTGCAATTACTTTCATTGCTGGTGCAATTGTCTCAACATTGCAATACTTTGCTACAGACGCTCAATTATCGCAACTCGCCCATTGGTCTTTTGGTAGCCTTTCAAGACCAAATTTGACCAATGTTCTATGGATTTCTGTTGTTGTTCTCACGCTGTTTCCATCTGGATTAAAATCAGCATGGGATTTGAACGCTCTATCAATTGGGGGAGATGATTTCGCAATCTCTACTGGCGTCAATCCAGTGAAAACCCGTAAGTCAATTCTTGTTCTTTCTGCATTCTTAACTTCGGTAGTGATTGCATTCACTGGATTGATTGGATTTGTTGGACTTGCTGCCCCACACATGAGTCGTCTGGTCATCGGAAACGATTATCGCAAACTGATACCATGCTCGGCAGTATTTGGAGCATTTCTAACGCTGTTTGCAGATACTTTAGGTCGAACCTTGTTCGCACCGATTGTCATCCCGGTGGGAGTCATGCTTTCGATTATTGGAGGTCCGTTTTTCATGTACCTCCTACTCAATAAAAGGGGGGCGTAAAATTGAATTCCCTACTTCATGTTCAAAACCTCGGGTTTCATTGGGGCAAAAGAAAGGTTTTGGACGAAGTCCAGTTTAAGATTCAAGCAGGTGAGTTTGTTGCCATACTTGGAGAAAACGGAGCAGGGAAATCGACTCTTCTCAAGTGCATCAATAAAATCTTGAAACCCTCGTATGGTGAGATTTATTTGAATGGTAAGAATGTACAATCGATGGATATCATCGAAATATCGAAACACATTTCCTATGTACCACAATCAATATCTTCACAGTTTTCAATGAATGTTTTTGATGTCGTGATGTTAGGTCGAAGGCCACATATCACGTGGAATATTGGGAAGAATGATTTAGAAAAAGTGAGTGAGACTCTTGAATTTCTTGGCCTTGAAGATTTTGCCTTTCGCAAATTCGACCAACTTTCAGGAGGGGAACGGCAGCGAGTCATCATCGCAAAAGCCGTTGCGCAAGATGCATCGTTACTATTGTTTGATGAACCTACAAGCGACTTGGATTTGAAAAACCAAATCCAAATTATGAAGAAAATAAACACTCTTGTCTCAAGAGAGAATGAGGTGAAAGTCTCAGCTCTTGTTGCAATCCATGACATCAATATGGCTGCTCGTTTTGCAGACCGTGTGCTTTTGTTGCACGAAGGCTCCATTCTTCAACAAGGAACTCCATCGAATGTGCTTACGGAAAAGAACCTGTCGAAAGTGTTCGGAGTCACCTGTGAAATCGAAGCCAAAACGGAAACTACTCCATTACGAATCATCGTAAAAGATGAAATGGACGGTGAAGAAAAATGAACAAAGAAATGATAATAGCTTACGGAACAGAAACTGGCAATTCAGAACTTCTCGCGATGGACACTGCCAAAAGCGCGGAAGAACTCGGGTATGAAACCAATGTTGGAAATTTAGATGACTACACTCACGAAGACATCTGTAATGCAACACGTTTGATTGTAATTTGCAGCACTTGGGGAGACGGAGAACAACCGGATAACGCAGAAGAATCCTACGAGGCAATGTGCGAACTCGATACAGGCGACCTTGACGGTGTGAAATTCGCCGTCTTAGCACTTGGAGATACTGCATTTGACTTGTTTTGTGAGGCAGGCAAACAATGGGACGAAGTTCTTGAAAGTAAAGGAGCATCCAGAGTGAATGAAAGACTTGATTGCGATACAGATTACGACGATTATGCGTATGAATGGATTGAAGAAACACTCAACGAATTCGCAAAAGAAGATTGAGGGATGAAACATGGCAGACGAAATGGCTCAAGCGGAAGAAGAAATACAGGCCGCAGAAATTGCGGCTCGAGAAGAATCGCCTGAATCCAATATCGCAAACTGGTTGCAAACCGTTCACCATGGCACTCTATCGACACTCTCTACCAAAAAAGGAATTGAAGGTTTTCCCATTGGTTCAATTGTGCCCTTCGCACTTGATGAGTTTGGAAGACCCTTTATTCTGGTTGCGGATATTGCTGCACATACACGAAATATCAACAAATCTAACGAAGTTTGTTTGTTCCTTTCGGATCCAAATTCTTCCGGAGACCCACAATCTCATTGGCGAATTAGCTTGGTCGGAAATATGAAACGAGTCGTTTCTTCCAGTGAAATAGATGATATTTCTCCGGAATTGCTGAAGAAAAGTATTCAAATTTCAGATGAGGAAGAATCAATCTTACTCGCACGTTACCGTGAGCGAGTGCCACAAGCAGAATTGTATCTTCGAACACACAATTTTTCATTTTACCTCATGAACGAAATTCATTACGTACGCTACATTGCTGGCTTTGGAAAAATTTGTTGGGTAAAAGGGCAGGACTTGTTGGATAAAATGCTTGGCAACGATGTCAAAGAAGTAAGTCATGGGGCTGTTCAACACATGAATGAAGACCACGAAGACTCAATAATTCAAATCTGCAAAGCATTCCATCACATCGAGAGTGAAAAAGCGGAAATGGTGAGCATTGATTCCGGAGGCACCGTCATCAAATCAATCCATCCCGAGCGATATGTCTACAATTCGTTCCCGCACAGAATTAGCGCAAACGAACTGAGAACCTCAATTGTTGACTTAGCAAAAAAAGCGCGAATGCAACTTACTGATGAAAGTTAAATTTCCGCTCAACATATCAACATAAAAGCAAGAGTCTTTTCGCTGATTTAGGGGGGCTTAAATTTGGACCATGGAGAGACTGAATTCCTTCTCAAGTTGGAACAGCTGTCCATCGGTTACGAGGAGCCCCTTATCAGCAACATAAGTCTAACAATGTACCCTGGTGAAGTTGTTTCAATCATTGGTGCATCTGGAATTGGTAAAACCACATTGTTACGAACAGTTGCCGGCCTCGTTGCACCGTTGGAAGGTAGGGTCAATCTGAATGTGAAGAAGCGAGGTGGACTTGGATATATCCCGCAAAAGTTGGGCTTAGTTCATCACGCGAGTGTGAGTCATAATGTCGGCTTAGGTGCCCGAGCAGGTACATCATTTCGTGAAGGGCCAATGACTTGGGTAGGCAGGAGAAACGAACGTGTGGAGATTGCAATTGAGCAAATGGGTCTGACTGAGAAAAGGAATGAACCTGTACGTAGACTATCCGGTGGCCAACAAAAGAGAGTTGCGACTGCTCGAACTCTTGCACAGCGACCTCAAATTCTTCTAGCTGATGAATTCCTGAGTGAACTTGACGAAGACAATATACAAATTGTCGTTGAATCTGTTATCGATTATGTCAAAGAAAGCGGTGCTGCGATGATTTTGGTGGAACACAACACTGAACGCGCAATACAACTTTCAAATCGTATCTTTCGACTGGTTGAAGGCGAACTTGTAGAGCAATTTTTCCAAGGAGGTGAAGAAGAATGATTACTCGAAGAAACAGGTTCAT
Source organism: Methanobacteriota archaeon (assembly GCA_002687075.1). Taxonomy (GTDB): domain Archaea; phylum Thermoplasmatota; class Poseidoniia; order Poseidoniales; family Poseidoniaceae; genus MGIIa-L1. The sequence continues at coordinate 35,283 of NYZH01000001.1, read as the reverse complement.
GTTAATCGGTATCTCACTGATTTTCCTTTCGATACTAACGTTAAATAATCTCATTTCCGGAGATTGGTCTGCCATTTCTGGAGGAAGAGAAACGCTTGTGGAATTTTGGCAGGATGATTTGTGGCCTCCCGATTGGACTTTGCTTGAGGCTCGTTCTTACCCAGTGTGTCAATCCTCTATTGGATTCTTCTGCTCAAAAGTTTATATCGGAATGATTGAAACTATGAAGATGGCCTTCGTAGCAACTGTGTTTGGATTTATCGGTTCGATGCTGTTATCTCCACTTGCTGCGAAAAACCTAGTCCCTGCGGCCATTTCGTACCCTGTTCGAATCTTTATGGCTGCAACTCGAAGTCTACCGAGTTTGATTTGGGCAGTGATTTTCATTGCCATTGTAGGCCTTGGACCACTTGCTGGAGTTCTTGCCATGACATTCTACACCATTGGGTATCTTGGGAAATTACAGTATGAAGAAATGGAGGGTATGAGAAGTGAACCTCTTGAAGCCTCACGAGCCATGGGGCTCTCTCGAAGTGAAATCACTTTACTTGTCGTCATTCCTGAAACAAGTAATGGACTGTTAAGCCAACTCTTGTTCATGTTTGAATACAATTTCCGTCATGGAACTGTACTCGGCCTCGTAGGTGCTGGTGGGATAGGATACTACCTGAGTTACTACATTGGCTTGTTCATGTACCAGCAAGTTATGACGTTCATTCTTGTCATCTTTGTTGTCGTCGTTCTTCTGGATTTGTTCTCAATGTTTGTACGTTCATTCGTCAATGAAGAAAAAGATGTGAAACGGCCTACATGGAGCTCTATTTTCTTGTCACCAAATTCTTCCTCAGAAATTCATCATAAGAAGGAAAAGTAAGCTAGAAACTTCAGTGTTGGTCTTCAAGCCACTTTTCAACATCGATTGCTGCTTGGCATCCCATGCCGGCTGCAGTAATTGCTTGCTTGTATCGCGTATCCACGACATCACCGGCAGCGAACACGCCTTCAACCGATGTCATAGTATGCTTTTTGTGAAGGATGTAGCCTTCACCATCCACTTCCACTTGCCCTCCAAGGAAACCAGTAATCGGTTTGTGACCAATGGCAATAAACGCTCCGCTAACATCGATAGTTTCTGTCGAGCCATCACGTGGGTCTTCAAGAACGGCACCAGTGAGACCTTTTTCATCGGAAAGCCATTCCTTAACTTGACGAAATGTTTTGATTTCTATTTTTTCATGATTCGCAGCTCGCTCATACATTATTGTCGAGGCTTTGAACACATCTCTTCGATGAACAAGTGTGACCTTCGATGCGAATCTCGTCAAAAATGTCGCTTCTTCACAGGCAGAATCTCCTCCACCAACAACCATCACTTCTTCGTTCTTGAAAAACGCACCATCGCAAGTTGCGCAGGTCGAAATACCTCTACCTTTTTGTTCCTCTTCACCGGGAGCATTCAGCCATATTGATTCTGCACCAGTAGAGACAATGATTGCTTTTGTAAGAAACGTTTCACCTTCAACCACGACTTTGAAAGGTTGCTCAGAAAGGTCGACTGATTCGACATTTTGATCTCGAACTTCAAGACCGAACCGTTCAGATTGTTCTCTTAATTGCATCATCATTTCAGGACCACCAATGCCTTGAGGATAACCCGGGAAATTCTCGATATCGGAGGTAAGCATGAGTTGTCCACCCGACATGTAGCCCGCAAACATGAGAGGCTCAAGCATTGCTCGGGCCGCATACAAACCTGCAGTATATCCAGCAGGACCTGAGCCAATAATGATAACATTGTGAATTGATGACATGATTCCCGCCTACAAAGTTTGTACGACAGGATTCACCACTTGAACCTTGACATCACAACATTTCAAATCATACCTGCGCGATTTGGTTTGAGTCTTGCTTTTTGAGATTCTTAATTCTCTTAAACAGCCATCGTGAGAACACCATGGAACACAATAAAAATCCGACCGAGACCGGCCAAGGTGCCTGTGCTGATGTTGATAAAAAATAGGTGACTGCTAAGATTCCAATACCGTAAAATGCACGGAAAATCGAGAACAATATGAATCCACGAACCAAAGGATTGGTCTTCAGTTGTGATAGCTTGAAAGATTCCAAAATGAGACCTCTATCTGACCATGCTCAAAATTGCAGATACTGCCGCTCGCGCATGTGGCTCAAGGCGAGGCCCGATATGCTCGGGCTCGGCGCCAGGCCCGATTATTCCTAAGCCGACTGGTTTTTCGTGAACCAATTGCAATTCTAGAATTGTCTTGATTACTGCTTGTCCCATTGCTAAACCGTGTTGTGTCTGGCCCTTTTCGATAATACCCAAGCAAGCAACCCCCTCGATTTCATCATCTGCGAGAAGCCTATCAACAGCAAGAGGTACTTCCATAGCACCGGGAACCCAAACCACATCGACAATATCGAGAGCGAGATTTTTGGCCTCATCTCTAGCCCATTCCAGCATTTTTTCTATTTCGGATTTATGGAATGACCCACAAACTATGGCAATATTTGACATTCATTCAGCTCCTTTCTGTTCCATTACTCGCTCAACAGTCGTTACGATTGTTTGCGTCGTTGAATCAATTTCTAAATTTACTGCATCTCCAATATTTTTCGAACCAAGAGTTGTGAGTCGCAAAGTCTCGGGGATGATATGAAGGGCAAAGTGTCCGTCTTGAATCAATCCGATGGTGAGAGAGATTCCATCAATAGCAATGTATCCTTTTTCCAAAATATATTTGTGCAAGTCTACAGGAATTGAGATTTGGAAATCTACACCTTCGCCGTTTTCAATCTTTGAATGAATAAGTCCCATCCCCATGATGTGCCCTGAAAGCAAATGCCCACCAATTTCATCTCCGAATTTTAGCGAGCGCTCAACATTCACCTTGCCATCGCTTGAAAGATGAGCCAATGTTGTTCGGTGAAGGGTTTCAGGAATGACATCGAAATCAACAACAGAACCTTGGATTTTTACAGCGGTGAGACAGGCCCCGTCAATGGAAACGCTTGCACCGATTGCCAAGTCTTTCGTGTCTGGAATTTCAATACGTAGAGTGTGAATTGTTTGCTTCTCAATGACTTCAACAACGGTGCCAACACCCTGAACGATTCCAGTAAACATCATGCATCACCGTTCAAGCCTTCATTTGAGGACATTTGCAAAATCCTCGCAATGATTTTTCTCGTTCCGTCCAAGTCGTCCGAGAGACCTTCAACTCGGGTGACTTCGATATTCGTGAATCCAAGTTCATCGAGTTGTACACGTATCCTATCTTCTGCATGTTCTTGGTCATACCCTAATGCTATGACATCAGGTTGAACCACCGGCAAGATATCAAAGATAGGGACTTCAGGTGGGTTGCCGATAATCGCGTCATCCACCGGCTTGAGACCGTTTACCATTCTTCGCCGAAGTTCTTGCCCAGTCACGGGCTCGTGTTTTCTCATTCGAACGGTGTCATCATGCGCAACGACAACGGTGAGATGGTCACCTAAGGATTTGGCTTGTTCCATGTAGTGAAGATGACCTGCATGTAAGAGGTCAAAAACACCAACTGCCATGACTCTCTTCATATGCTCACCTGTTTGTGTGAAAGTACTGTCACTCATGGTTTTACCGGATGGTGTTTGTCTTCTATTCAGCCTGTTGTAGAGCAGAAATCAACTGCGCACCTTCTAAGAAGGGAATGTTACGTTCAGCAGCCCAAGTGCGTGCATCTTCAACAGAGAGCGCATTATCACCATCGTCCTGAAGCATTTCGGCTCCGATAACGACAGGAGTCATACCAGAAAGTCGGGCAAGCCCAACTGCAAGTTCAGTGTGCCCTTGGCGGCGTGAAAGCCCACCTTCCGTTTCTCTGCACACTGGTATGTGCCCCGGAGTGCGAAATTCCTTTCCTAGAGCAATTTGAGCCTCATGGCTTGAAACATCTGCTACCAGCATCTCGTCAGCAAGTTCTGCAAATCTTCGAGTGGTGAGAGAACGATCGTGGTCTGTGATTCCCGTGTATGTGTCTCTATGATTCAGAGACAAAGTGAATGCCGAGCGTGAATCGTATCTCAAGTCGTTTGTGACCAACTGCTTGAGCACCGGAAATTGAGAAGTTAATCCACTCTGAGTGTGAAGGTCTTGCAAAAAAGGAAGCGAAAAAAGTTCACCAATTTCGTGACCGATTGCCAAAAACAGCAAACCGCCACAATCTTTGCGGAGTTGACGCATTGTTGATGGAAGGGCACTTTGAGCAGGAAACAACAAGTCGGTCTCGCCTTCTCGCTTTTCGGAGTCAAACAGACAAACTGGCAATCCTTGGCGGAATGCGCGTACTGCGGCTTCAACATGTCCGTCCATAAACAGCCCTCGGCAGAAGGAGTTCATCAATGGTCGTATGAATCTACCTAACGAAGACGACGTAAAAAAACAACTTTTTTGCGGACAGCCAACGGAAAGGGATTATCATAGGAAGACCCTTGGGTCGATTCTGCGGGGATGTAAAGTATGCCAATCAAACTCGGACCTGCTGGTGTTCCCCTCTCGTGTAAAGGGAGAACAATCGTCGAAGGAATGGATGACATCATTTCACTTGGACTTGAAACAATGGAGGTTCAAACTGTTCGAATGGTTGCTCCACAACACTTTGAGCAATATTGGCAAGCAGGTGTTCTTGCAAACAAGACCGACTTTGAAATGAATATTCACGGACCGTATTACTCGGAACTCCTTGGAAATCGAGTTGAGCGAGGCCGCTCAATGACGAAAATTGAGACGACTCTACAAGCAGCTCGAACGATTAATGCTCGACACATCACACTCCATGCTGGCCACTACGGCGACATGCCACCTGGCAGCGCTGCAAATGAACAAGTGGCGAATGTTTTCGCTGGAATTGTAGACCGAATCCATGAAATTTGGCACGATGATGATGACGAATTCCCTGTATTTCCTTGGATTAAAGACGGTACGCCATCAAAAATTGGTGTAGAAACATCAGGGCGCCAAGAACTCTGGGGAAGCCTTGAGGAAGTGCTGGAAGTGGTTAATCACGTTGAGGGAACTATTCCTGTGCTTAACATAGCGCACATCCACGCTAGAGGACACGGTAAAATGAGAACTTCCGAAGATTACGGAGAATTGTTTGATGAAGTTCGTGAAACTATTGGAACCAAAGAGTTCTATTGCCATTTTTCAGGTGTTGAACATCGCTCAGGTAACGCAATGCATTACACTCAAATTAAGAAATCAGATTTGAACTTTGAACCGCTGGCAGAATTTATTGTCGAAGATGGTGGATGGCTCGACATTACTCTCATTTCCGATTCTCCATTGCTTGAACACGACGCAATGTACATGCTTCAAAACATCGAGAAAGCTCGACATCGACAACTAGAGCGAAAGGCTCGTGAAGACCGTAGAAGGGCTTTAGCCGCACAAACCGGAACCACTCCTTCAGCATTAGCAGCACGTGAAAAAGAACAAGCCGAACTTCGTCAAAAAGATGCTGAACCAACTGCTCCGAAGACTGAACAAGAAGAAAAGCCAGCACCGAAGGCGAAAGCTAAGAAGGCTGACAAGAAAGAAGAGGAAAGCGTTTTTGACCTCGATGAAGAAGACGATGATGACTTGTTTTGAGTCCTGCTGGATGTCGCCAACCTTCAAAACTGCATTGAGCCAACTCTTTTTCGTGGCAACTAAGATAAGTAAAGTGAGCAGCGTAGAGATTGGTCTCTATGGCACACATTGCAATTTTAGGATTAGGGAATTGGGGTTCTGCAATCGCTCGAATGTGGCTTGCTGATAACCATCATGTCAAAGGATGGACCGTTGAACAGGAAGTTTACGAATCCATCACAATGGACTCGGTGAACACCAAATATTTGCCAAATCATTCACTTGAAGGGCTTGAAGCAACAATGCACATCGAAGAAGCCCTGGACGGCATCGAGATCGTTGTCCTTGCAGTTCCTTCTTCAGTCATACTGGATGTTGTCGACCAAATCATACCTCATCTTCGCCCGGGTCATGTTCTGCTCGACCTAGCAAAAGGATTGGCACCAGGCAACAAATTGATTTCTGAGGCAATTCAGCAAAAATTGAACGACGCCGGTATGAACAACACTCTCGCAGTGGTCACCGGACCAACAATTGCTCCAGAGGCAGCCAGTGGAGTCATGACAACTGCACTGGTGGCAAGTGAAGATATGTCGGTAGCCCAACATCTAGCAACGACGCTCACAACTCAAACATTCATTCTTCACCCAGCTGCAGACCCTGCGGGGGCTGAACTCTGGGGGGCATTCAAGAATGTCGTTGCACTTGCATGCGGTTTGGTTGACGGGCTAAAGACTGTGGGCTCTTTGGGAGGTGACAATCTCAAAGCAGCAATTTTCATGGCTGGTTTCAAAGAAGGCTGTATCTTGCTACCTCAACTTGGCGCTCGAGCCGAAGTTGCCTTTGGTCCTGCAGGGCTCGGAGATTTGTATGTCACTGCAACTTCGCCTCATGGTCGAAACCGTTCAATGGGCGAAAAGTTAGGTACTGGCCTTACAGTTGAACAAGCACTGGATGAGATGCATATGGTTGCTGAAGGAATCCGTGCGACTCGAATGTTTACTGAACGAGCTGAAACCGGTGGCATATCCACTCCATTTACCAAGGCACTCAATACATTATTGGATGGATACATCGATGCCGAGGAATGCTGCAGACGCATGGTAGCCCTGGGCTAACAGCAAATTCTCGATTTTGATTGAAGCGGTGCTGTTTTGAGTAGTTACGCTTTCGGCGGACTATGGCAGACGAATTGACAGAACTGGAAGCACGAATCTTTGAGTGGATTCGACAATCAGATTTTGAAACCGTCGCTTGGTCAACATCCAAGGCAGCAAAATCGTTCAAGGTGAAGGAAAATGAGGTTTACGATGCAGTAGCTGCACTTACTCGCAAGGTTCCTGACCGCATTCAAGTGTTCTACAAAGAAGGCGCACTCCATATCGCAGCCGAGTAAAAACGACCTACTGTGTTGCAAGCCATTCGAGTGCATACGACTCGGCAAACCTATCACCAACAAGACCTGGATGGCCAATCGGTCGAACAATGACAAGAACATCAAGGGTTCCACCCCAGTTGCTGGTCACTAAACAAAGCACTTCTCCCACTTTGAGGCCATCTTCGGTGGAACCAATCGAGAGACTTCGAAGTTCATAGAGGCGCACATCGACATCGAGGTCAACCCCAGCACTAGTTGAGGAATAACGATGAGTCTCCTCTGCCATTATCGGTTCAAGAATCATGTCCTCTACATCGAGTCGAAAACCTGAAAGTTGCTGATCAAGCAACTCAATTGCTTGATTGAGACGACCCTGTTCCATGTTCAGCAGAGATGCGAGTGTGAGAGCAGAATACTCCGCGCCGATTGGTCCGTATTGATAGGGGAGCCTTAGACGAAGAGATTGAACGATTTCGATGTCAAGGTCTCCAGATTCTGGAAGCATGAGCCACGTGTATTGTTCACCAGAAGGATAGAACGGTGCGTTTGGATTTTCAGTGAATAATGGCGGGCCCCATTCTGAAGGAGAGGTCGGTTCACTCACCGGTGTAAAGCCTCCAAGAAAAATCATAACGACCAATCCCAATGAAACTATGCTTCGAGGTTGCCTATATTCTCTCCACGCAATCCTTCCCGCAGGACTGAGAATCGATAAAACAAGCAAAATTGGGCCAACAAGAAGAATCCCGCCAGGAAAAANCCACATTAGNATAAGGGNAAGAATGAGGGCNTGAAAGCCCATAGGNCCGAACATTTCTTTCCAATTTTCATGAGNTTCATCCGANTCTTTTCTGTTGATGACATANACAAAAACAACAACAAAAGCAACNAGGAAAAATGATGGCACAAAATCCTCAANCATCTCGAACCCAACATTACAGATGAGCGTTTTTTCAAGAGTCTTGGGGTTTGGGTATACTTGAAACGGTAGATTGTCAAACCTCAACGGTTTGGCCGTAGCATGGAGGAGGTCGTGTTGCGGATGGAAAACGCTGGATACAGGCATTCAATCTATTCTCCTCGACTCTTTCAACCATGGCACACTCGTCCCGGACCAGGTGTTTTTTCCGCTGAATTGTCGCTGTATGAAGGCACAATTCTAGGTCTTGTGGGGCCCAATGGCGCTGGGAAAACAACTCTACTCCGACTCTTAGCAGGGATTCTACCTCTTCAAAAGGGCAAGATTTGTTCTGGAAAAGAAAAAGATGCGATATCGAGCCAAAAACTACGGATGAAAGTTGGGCACATGCCTGAACAAGTTCGATGGCAAGGGAAAAAATCTGTACTGCAAGCTCTTTTGGAACTGGGAGAGATGCGCCATGCCGATCAAAATCATATTGAACAACTGTTGAAACTCGTTGGTTTGCAATCTCGAATGAATTCTCCACTCAATGAACTAAGTCAGGGAATGCGTCAACGGCTTACTTTAGCCGCAGCACTTTTGGGTTCACCTAGAATTCTTCTACTGGACGAACCCCTCAACGGTCTCGACCCTGTCGCATCAGAAGCATTTGTTCTTCTCTTGAGGAAGTTGACTCAGAAAGGCGTTTCAGTTGTCATCTCATCGCATCGAGTCGATGGACTGGTTGGACTTATCGATAGACTGGCATTGATGCATCAGGGCCAAATCCTTGCTGAAGGGACCATGGATGATGTGGCTCGGGATTTGGGCCTTGAAAACAAGACCGAAATGAGAGGCAAGGGGCAGTTGCCGGAATTTGCAAAGTATTCAATCAATGAAGAAGAAATTGAATTTCGAGACGAAAATAACTCATGGCATGCTGTAATCAATAAACCCCATCCGGAACTTCTCATCGAATTACTCAACGATGGATATTCGTTAACCGAGTGGAAAATACGACAACCAAATGTCATAGAGATGCTTTGCGCAGCCACCGGCCTCTCGATAGAAGATGTGGGGCTTGAGGTCACTTCATCAGCAACAATTCCTNTACGCAAATTTGGAGGTGAAGAAGAATGAGCGATTTCTNGCGTATTGCAAAACTCGCAAAACGTCTGGCTACTGAGCGTATGTTTTCAATGCGGATGTATATCATGCTTCCAATATTGGTGCTTTTCATTCCTGGAATGGCATGGGGNTTCTCNGACCCTGATATCGTCCTACCCGGTGGCCATCAGCCTGAAAGCGCGATGGAAGTCTTGTTTTACGCCAGTCTTGGGGTTGTNTTTGGAGCAACGGTCTGTGCAGTCTTGCTTTCCTATGACTCCGTTAGCCGTGAGCGTGCCAGCGGAGTCTTAGAATTACGACTTTCTCAACCAATGCCACGTTCTCATCAAGCTCTCTCAATCGCTTTAGGAGCGTGGAAAGCAATTCTTATTCCGACTTGGCTTCTCCTTCTTTTGTCTTTAATCATCGTGAGATATCGAATGGGAGAATGGATTTCTCCGGTTGATTTCATCGTCTACTTTGTATCAACAGCGTTGATTCTCCTGTGGTATGTCTTGTTCACATTGATGGCTTCATCGTTCACACGAGAACAAGCCACTTCAATCTCATTTGGTATTGGTATGTGGTTTCTGTTTACCTTTCTTTGGGCTTTGGTCACCACTATGGTTGCCTTTGCTTCAGGGGTTGCGATTGGACAAGAAAACGATGCTTCATGGATTATGCTTGAAGGGGCCCTTGACCTTTTGTCCCCTAATGGAGTGTATCACCACCTACTGGAATCTCGCTTACCTCAAATCGATAGAGGGATTGCTTCGTGGCAGAGTTGGGGCATGGCCTTGGTATGGACCGTTGTTCCGTTCTGGGTGTTTATCCGTCGAATGAAGCGAGTTATTCCATAGTGGAAACCGCGATATCGGGTGCGCTTCGAAGCGAAAGCCTCTTTGAGGCTGGATGACACCAAGTGCCCATGGCAACACTCAGGGTGACAGGGTTCTCAAGACCTCACACACAGATTTTAACAGCAATTGGGTTGATGATTTTGATGATTTTCATGGGGACTTCATCGATGTATTCCCCACCAATTGAACTCATTGAAGGAGAAGAATTACCCACAAATGGCCGGCAAGGACTTGACGTTGCAGGTGAATGTGAAGGTTTGAAGTTTGAAGATTTATTTGATTATGACTTTGCGGATTTCAAAATCTACATTGGCGACGATTGGGCCACTGCTGAAATGGATGCTGGTTCGTTCGTCAACGGCAGTAAATCATCTGTAGTACGTGAAAATCTTGATGGTTTATTTGACGGACTATCCGGAGGAAACAATTCGTGGATCAGTACAGATGAGCGCGATGCTGTACGAGCAATTGGGCCAAAATGTATTGGGGCCATGGATACACGAATTGGAATAAAAGAGGGAATGCCGCATCGAGGTGCCCCCGATTGGAACAATCTCTCGTTTGTCGAGGATGGTATAGGATTAGATGAAGTGGATTTGGTCCCGGAGAATCATCCCGAGGAACGAACATGCCAAAGTTTGAACTCTGCCACTGGTTGTAAAGAAGTCCCAGTTTCAATTTCCGATGACCTTCAAATTATGATGTTCTTGGCTGACGGTGAAGCAAACAATGTTCGATTTGACCAACTACCAAACAGCGGTAATTCCAACTTCACTCTTGGATTGAACGTCACCAACATGTCCTATGCGCATTTGGAACTTAATTTCCCTCTTAAACAAGGTCTTAGAATGGCAAATTATTCCATCCAAGATACTTTGACTGCAGCAGACGGGACTGTTACGGTTACTGAAAACACCGCTCTAACCGGCCCCGAAGCACTGTACCTACCTGACGGACGACTTCGAGTGAATCAGGTGGTGACCTATGCTGCATCCGAATATCCAATCCAACGTGACTTGTTTATCGATTTCACTACAATGGCTCCCGATACTAACGAAGCTCCAGAATGGACATCCAATGCCCCTGAAGACGGGACTGTAATTCCTATGCTGGACGGCGTTAATCAGGTTGTTAGCGGACAAAAGACAAGCACATGGGCTACCGATGACAGTGGATGGGGTATGGATTGTACCTTTGCTGAAAGCGGTTGGTCTTCAACACTCGATGGAGAAGGAAACTTGAATGTCCAAGTTCAAAACTCACAGGCCACATCATCCAACGCAGAATGTTACGTCACTGACCCGTTTGGAGCAACCACAATTGACTCGAGAAATTGGACCTTTGGGCAAGTATTTACATCGAGTGCAGTACTTTCAGAAAGCGGTGAAAGCATTGAATTTACCCTTTCTCCAACCGGTCTTGTAAGCGAAATGGCAATCAGTGCACATGCTCATCAAGCCAGTGCGATGGGTCAAATGCGAACCACAACACTTGCTGCAAATGCCGCAACACTTTCGCTGCCTCTCGACGGACTCTCTCCTGGAATGGTCATGGTCATGGGACAAGCAGAAAGTTCAAGCATGCTTAATCTTGATTTCATGTTGAATTTCGGACTACAAAAAGCAAGCCTCCCACCTCTTATCACTGTTAAGAAAAATCTTGATGCTCAAAATGCAACATGGGATGCAAGTGGATTTTCATTCACCTTGGAGGGAGAGGTACTGGACCCTGATGGCGAAGATGTTACACTTTCGTTATTGATTTGTGGATATGAAACCAACGACTTCAACAGAGCTTCTGGAAGCGGATGGGATATTGATGTGAATATTGTCTCTTGCTCTTCACAAAATCCTCCAGTTACGTCTTACGATGTGACTATTACCGCGACAGATGAATCCGGTTCAGTCACCACAATATCGGTTTTCGTTCCTGACCCGTACGCTACCACCGACAATACACAAATTACCGATAGCGATTCAAATGAAATCACTGAAGAAGGACTTCCATCCGTTTCGATGTTATCAACACTAACCGTTACCTTGTTGGGTGCTGTTTTGGTTGGAAGACAAAGAAAGGATGATTGAATACCGGCACAATCAAATGAAGGCGTTTAGCCCGTTGAACTGGTGAAAGTATGTTTTCAGGGGTCATCGAGTCTCAAACTCACGAAGGTGGTTTCCTTGTTTCCTTCACCGGTTCATCTCCAGCACTTGAATCAATAATTATCAATGCTGATTCGGGCACATACATTGGAAAAGTCGATGGGGTTCTCGGAAATACCAATGCACCACTCGCTCATGTTGCGCACATCGATCGTAAACTCGACCTTGAAGCATTGATTGGTATCGAGGTCAGTATCCGACCCAAAAAACAGCGTGAAGAAAGACGAGATTACGACAGAGGAACTCGAAAATCGGACCGAGGACGTTCCGAAAATCGCAGAAATGAACGTTTTGAACGCAACAATCGTCGAAATGACAATCGCAACGGTGGCGATTGGGAATGTCCAAAATGCAACAACTCAAATTTTGCTTTTAGAACCGAATGCAACAGATGTGGAGAGCCTCGTGGACAACACTCGCATGGTAGAAGCAACGACAGGGGTGGAAGATTCCAGCGTAACGATAGAGGTGGACGATTCCAGCGCAACGGAGGCGATTGGGAATGTCCAAAATGCAACAACTCGAATTTTGCTTTTAGAACCGAATGCAACAGATGTGGAGAACCACGTGGACGGCACTCACATGGAAGAGGCAACGACAGAGGTGGACGATTCCAGCGTAACGAAAGAAGAGGTTCGTTTAGAGAGAATCGAGGCCGTAACGAAGGTGGCCGGCGAGAAATTTTCAACGACAACGATTGGGAATGCCCAAAATGCAACAACTCAAATTTTGCTTTTAGAACCGAATGCAACAGATGTGGAGAGCCACGAAACGGTGGAAACGCACGTCGGCAAAGAAGGGATTCAAACAGAAGACACTCACACTCTCCTCGCCAATCAAACGAAAGGCCACCTCGAAGAGAGGGGGAGCGCCCACCTCGTAGAGATGGACGCGACCGTCGAAATGAGCGGAATTATGACAACAGAAACAACAACTATGGTACTCGGAATAATGAACGACCACCACCTCGAAAATCGAGAGAACCGAGGACATTTAGAAAATCACGTGGGAATGGACCTGGCCATGCACATAATCGTCCTCCAAAACCATTGATTGACCCAGACAGAGACAATCGAGAGTGAGTGCATGGGTGCCGAACATCATTACCTTAATGCGGTTGAAGCATACGACGAAGGGAATTCTGAGAAAGCATACGAAGAGGCTATGAAAGCGGTTAAAATAGATCCTGAACATATCGATGCTTGGCAAATTTGTGCCGAAACAATACTGCCTCAAAAAGGTGAGAAACCAACCCTTGTACAAGCTGCAAAATCTTTAGCTGCAGTTCGAAAGATTATCGCTTTAGACCCAAATCGCACCGCAATGTGGATGCTCGGTGGTCGACTACTCACTGATGAGTTAGGTCTTTTGGATGAAGGCTTGCAATGGTGGCAGGACCTTCGACATCATCTTCCAGATGAAGTGACTCCGCTTGTTGAGCAAGCGTCTCTTTTAGCAGACATGGGCCATTACCTTGAAGCAAAATATCGTCTGGACACCATTATTGAAGAGAATTTAGATGGAGGACCAAGCCAAATCGCAAAAATCCATCAACTTCGAAACCAAGTTATTGCGGCTGCGAATCTTCAACCAACTGAACACTTCAAGCCATGGGAAAAGCATCACAACGGTTGGGGAGCTATCGAAATGAAAATGGGCAAAGGACCCGTGTCTGAAAGTTTCTTATTTTTGATAACCACAGTACCTGTGTTGATGGTCGTTGTCTATTTCTCAAACCAACTCGCTGGGCAGGGCTGGGGTGCGTTCTGCCTAACCAGCCTCATCATCTTCGGAACCGTTTTGTTTGGGATGCGTACCTCAAAACGTCTGTTCCACAACATCAACAGACCTGCGTTTAATCTCTTAAGAGCCATGAATTTTGAAGCAAATACTGGCTATTCCGTGATTCATCCTGATATTCGAACATCGGCACTTTACATGTACATCATGCAAAGAAAACCCCTCGCTTGGCAAGAAAGAATGATTATAATTATTGAAGAGGAAAACCCTCTACCGAAGAATTGGAAACCCGAATTCCCTGACTTTGACTCTCACCTTGATGAAATCGGAATCATTGAAGACGGAGACACTGATGAGTTCCAACCTTTTGAAGAAGAGTAAGGAATCTTCTGGTTCGAAAAAAGTACAAAATCCGATACTTGCATTGGTTTTCCTTCACACAAAATACTGCACGTATTCACAAGCGCGAATTGCACTTGCTCTGAACACTAAACAAGGAGCAACAATGTTGCTTACGCTCAAACATGCACTGGCTTCAGTGAACCCAACGGTGCTTACTGCTGGCTCTGAGCATACTGCATAGCGTACTGTTGAGCATAAGCAGCAGCCGTTTGAGCATCATAACCTTGCGAAGTAAATTGCTGGTAATATTGCTGATACACAGCATTGTCCATAACTGGAGCCGCTGCTGCTGCTGGAGCTGCTGCTGCAGATGCTTGGGCAGCATACTGTTGTGCATAAGCTCGAGCCGTCTCTTCAGGGTAGCCTTGAGCAATCAATTGCTGAACATATTGTTCAGTCTGGTCAACAACTCCACCGAAACCACTGTCAGTCATTGAGAAGTCTTTCGCATTGTCTTCTGAACCACGGCGTAAGAAGAACATGGTACCAACCAAGATAAGCAGAACCAATCCTCCAAGAGCAATCGGCAATGCAAGTCCAGCGAATGCTCCTTCAGCAGCATCGCCACCGGAATCAGCTTGTGGCTCACTCCATTCACCGTCTGCAAAGGTCCAAGCACCGGACCACTGGCATTCGCCATCGGAATCGAGAATGAATTCTCCCCCGTCTCTCAATGCTTCAGGGGGTGCTTCAAGACCTTGACATGCTGCCAACTGGAATTCTTGCCACTTCACAATGACGTGTCGTTCATCTGGTGCTTGTCCTTCATAAATCCGAATAAAGACGCGCTGACTAACTGACTTGTTCGTGTAAAGGTCTTCAAGTGACAATGTAAGAGAGAACGTATCTCCATCACCAAGGCCAACCTTCGTCTTGGCCCAAGTCTCGTCATTTTCCATATTGAACTTGTCGATAGCACTCGCAGAGAAACTTTCTTCCATGAAAGCAATCTCTACATAGACATCGTTCTGTGATTCGGCTCCAGACAACACAGTACCGGATACTGTGATGGTTGGAGAAACAATTCGAGTGTTGTTCAAATCAAAATTGATGTCAACTTCTGGCTCATCATCTCCGAAATCATTCGGTACTACTACGAAGTACATACGATGCTTTTCAGAGAACTTTTCAGCACCATCAAAGACAACAAGTTCAATTCGAATCTCAGTGTTTGAGACTCCAGTGGAATCTGTGGTGAGATTTCTAAATGTATAACCGAACAGTCCATCGCTCGCAGCGGTTTGAACAAACTCATGGCCTTCAATATCAAAATCATCGTCTCCGTACGGTGCATCGAAAAGCACCTTCCATTCGTACCGTACAATGCCGTTTCCGTCAAGTGCATCCTCGTCTGATGAGTTTCCAGCATCGAAGTAAATTGTAACTTCTGCATTGTTTTCATTCAGGCGAATCTGATGAACGTCCCACTCCTTCGATTGAATTGTGTTAGTACCGAGGAACGATACTTGGTCTTCATACGCATCTCGCATATCGATTTGTGCATCTGCAGTCGGTCGAGAAGCATCAGCATAAACATCGTTGGTTTCAACGGTTACCATGATAACTCGTGAGTGCCCTAAATCATCGTGCAGAATGAGTTTGATATCCCAGGTTTCACCTTGAGTACATCCAGTAGCAGACGAGAGATCAATCTTGCAGAAGCTCATTGTTGGATTTGTGATGCTGGTGTGGTCTGTACCACTTGCCATCGATTCTTCGGACCATGAAGTCGGTCCATCCAAAATCCAGTCTGCGTGCAATGTTTCTGTTGTATCAGAAACGAAAGAGAATGTAATCTCTGCATTGCTCTTCATGAAGTGCGTCTTGTAACCACCGGTACTTGGGTCGTTATCAGGTATTACACCGTCAATTTGAATATCCAATCCATCACCCAAAACTCCGAATCCGTTCGGATAAGGAGTCACTTGGTACTTGAGCATGTTTCCAAGAAGCGGTAGAGTACTGCTGTTTGCACGCTCAGAATGTGCTTCAACGTCAATAGTAGTGACAATGAGGCCACCTGCTTGGTAACTACAAACGCCGAGGATGGTATCTTTTTGCTGAGCAGGTGTTCCTGCTTGTCGAATAATTCTCTGGAAAGTTCCATCTCGCTTTGATTCACTGTAACCGCCGCAACGTTCTGGGACATTGTTTGCACTTTGAGAATTGGTATCCAATACAGCCTTTGCCACTGTTGCAGAACCATCAAAGCCTTGGAATGCAGCCAAATCGACATTCTCCATGAATGGATGATAAGGGTCTGCAAAGTCCGTTTCAGAGTAGGTGATAGGAGATTCACCTAGATCCTTGCTTTGGATGTTCAAACCGAATGGAAGGCGTCCGGGCAATCCGTCATTTACACCATATATCTGGCTGCCCTGTGGACCCAAGTGGGCCTGAACAGTTCCACCAGCGTACATGAAACCTTCAAGGGTGTTCTTGTTCTTCGTTAATCCCAACTTTTGGAAGTATCCTTTACCGTTGTTCTCGATATCCTTAGCAGTGTTTTCTGACACCCATGGTAAGACAACCTTGTCGTAATGTGTAAACCATCCGCTGTCAAAGTAGGTATCCCAATCATTGATCTCGAATTGAGTATATGTCATTCCAAGAATGTCGAGGTCCTGCTTGATTTTCGAAGTGATTGTTGGCCCAAGAATAGCAACATCAACAGATTCAGCAAATGTGGCATGGAAATATCGAATATTGCCTGATGGACTTCCGTCGGCAAGTTCAGCAGAGTAACTGATGTTGTATGTATGTCCATCAATCCACCCGTTCCATGGAGTGAATGACACGTCGATTGCTTGCTGACGAGCAAGTGATTGGGCTGGTCCAGCAGTGGTGGTGTGGGCCATTGAATTGTCAGTCATATCAAAAATCTCCATATTGAATATGTAGTCGCCTTCAAGAACACCGTTGCGAGCTCTTAGTGTCCAATCATGCGTCAATGAACTGTCAATTGGCATAACACATTCCAAGGTATTATCACTCAGGCAACCTAATGAATTTGGTTTCTCGAGAACAATATCTACAGATTCAACATTGAAGATAACCGTTTTTCTGTTGTTTGCGGTTGACAATTCGTCGTCATTAAACCACGGTTTACCAGGTACGGTGTTGTCAAAAATCGTTTCAATTTCAATCCTGTAAACTCCATCAATGAACTGATGAGTGCCTAGAACACTTGTTTCACTTTGTTGAGCATCAACATTGGTGCGAGATATTGTGTATGAATTGTCTTCATTGAAAGTAAATTCCTGCAAAGAAATGTTGTTAAAACCAATTCCCTTGAACCCGTCATTAATTCCGTTACGACCGTCATCATCTGATTGGAATTCAAAATTGATGTCAACTTTGGAACCCTGGAGGTTGATACATTCTACATCCCAATCGGTGGATGGTCCACTGATGTTGTAAACATACAAGTGGGTCAAGTCAATGCTTGTGGTTGATACGAGGCCATTGGTGTTGAAGAACAAGGCGCCTTCAGTCGTGCCGTCAACAGATCTGGCATCGCCGGTTAAAGTGATTTCATCGCGGTCGAGAGGTTCGGTTGCGTTGATGATGTTGTCTCCGTTTGTATCAACATAACAAGTTCCATCTTCGTTGTAATCGTTCCATTGACCCAAAAGTAAACTCTCGTAAGTGACGTTGTCACGGAGAATATCGAGAGTTACAGCAACATAGTCACCAGGCGCATCGATTGAGTTCTGATCTGAGCCGACGGTGTAGAAAGTGTCAGCATAATGCTCAAAGCTCAACGATACGAAATCTCCGGATAAGCCTACCAAGTCAATATCTGGAATCGTTAAAGTCTCATTGGCCCAAGCATCTCCATAACCTTGGGAGCCAGTGTTGCAAGGGTGACCAAACCAGTATGCTGCACTGTTAAAAATGAGTTCTTGACAATTCAAACTTGAGTCGTTGTAAATTGCACCTTTCGCTGGCTGATTCTCGGTGTAGATAATTCCGTTAGCCCCACCTTCAAAGGATTCTGTACAGTTTGCTCGAGATGCACCGCAGAGAACACTTGAAGGGTTCGCCGAAGAGACTGTCGCTTTAACATCAAAATCAACTGCTGTATTTCCGTAGTTGTTTGTATTGACTTCAATGTCGAAAAGTCCTTCTGCGTACAAACCTCCTGCACTGAAATATTCAAGCCCTTCAACCATTGGATCGTAAAGATTGAAAGGAGTAATGTAGCCAATTAACTCATCGTTTTGACTCTGCTCGTCCCATGAATTACCGGAGAGTACAGCAGAAATTCGATATGTCGTATCGTTCAGCAAATCTGCAGAAATTGAGGTCGTAAATTCTTGGCCAGGCCCAAGGTTGTTGAGAGGTACGTTGGCCTGAAGTTGCTGTGGATTCGGTTCATATGCGGTTGTCTGCTTGTATATTTTGAGATTATCAACTGCATAACCATCTCTTCCATTCCAGAGAGATTCGTTATCATCGGATATCGAACCTTCAAATCCAGTTCGGAGTCTAAATCGGATGTCGATTGTTTCTCCAGCCCACGGGCTAAGGTCGAATTCTCCAACACCGTTTTGACTAAAACTGTCCCATCCATAGTATGTACCGAACGAATAGACGCCATAATAGTAAATTCCTTCCGGGGAACCGCCGCCATCCTGTTTGTTCGTTCTGTCGCCATCAAATCCACCCCACATTGAGGCGCTTGATGCACAGGCACCGTCAAGTTGTGCACTTTGAGGGCATGCAATAGTAGTCCAGCCTGTTTCTTTGCTGCCAACTTCAATCATTGCGATATCGTCCCAAACATCACCAGCGAGGAATTGTCCAGTCGTCGGATCTGCCGAGCCTAACACTCCATGACCTAGGTGTCGGAATAAATCGACACTCATGAATGCACGGTCGGAACCAGTAAGGTCAACATCTTCCAAAATCATTGAATCGTCCCAGTTCTTTCCGTACCCAGTCCATGTAGCACCGGTTGAGTTGGTTCTGTAGTATCCAGCCCACATGAAGTCAGTAGGGTTGTTGTAATTCGCATCAATGTCAGGTGACGTCAGACGAGTTTCTCGAGATTCGGATTCACCTGCTGGACCATAATCGAAATCATATTCATCATCGCTTTGAGTATGATTTGTTTCTTCATGCCACATTGTGGATTGGTCAACATACTCTTCAAATGCCCAGGTACATCCACCACAGGCTGCCTTGTTCTCAGGTGCATCCCAATCCATCTCATAGACAGTTGTGTTGGTAGAGTTTGCAGAATCGACCACCTGCAACTCGACATCAAGAGTTGCTTGTTGCCCGTTCAAAACATTCATTCCGGTATTGGTTACGGTAACTTCGATGTCACGGGTACCTTCTCCAACAATGCCGAAGAACTGATCAACGGGAGTAATATCAATATCGGAGACCGACAAATCTTGGTTATCCATTTCAATGACTGAGATGGTATCGTATTGCCCCTCCCAGCCAAAATTATCTCTCCAACCGCCGAACCGCCAGTTTTTGTGTCCAATAACAAGGTCATCAGCTGAACTGCCAGTACCGGCAAGTTGTCCCACATCCACAACGGTCGGGCGGCGACCGGCAGCATAGGATAATGGACTCAAATGTCCACCGTT
The DNA here is from genome assembly GCA_002687075.1 of Methanobacteriota archaeon. GTDB lineage: Archaea > Thermoplasmatota > Poseidoniia > Poseidoniales > Poseidoniaceae > MGIIa-L1. Next base: position 15,498 of record NYZH01000001.1, on the reverse strand, counting down.
TCCGTCAGAAAGGGTAACTTGAACCGTTGTCGGGAAGTTGAGGTAGAATGAGGAGGTGGAGCCACCAGCAGAATCTGTTGTGTTGAGTTGATATGCGAGAGTTGGATTAACAAAATCCGGTTCTTGGTCCCCGTTGAGGTCAGTAACCGCAACATTCCATGAGAGATATGGTCCGAAGTAAGCGAGGCTCGGGCTTGTCCATGTTCCTACAGATGTTGCAGTTACATACGTGACATTTTCAAGATTGCCATCAATCAAAACCAATGTGTCAATCACATTGTTTCCATCCATATCCCCAATTGCAAATTCCGAGGAAGTTTCGGTATTCATGTTAATGACATGAGAGTTAATTGGCGGATTTGTAGCACTGAAGGTGTATGAAGCAGGATATGTGTTGGTCAAACAACTGAATTCGATAATGGTCATGTTATCGTTGTTGCCCGGGTTGGTAACTTGACCCGTGTTGTAGTCGACCCCTTGCCTACGTTGGAGCCAAATATCATCATCGGTACAGGTTCCTGAAAGGCCACCGGTTTCGGTTTCCCCCCAATCTCCAACCTCGAAGGCTTGGTATACATTCTGTTGGGACGAACCTAGTGAGGTAACCGTACCTTGGGTGTTTGAAGTGATTGGTCCACGGTACAAGACGACGCGCTGTGTTGCAAGGTCAGCAAGTAAATCCAAAACATAGATGTCGTCATTTCCGTCTTGATCTGCGTCTCCAACAGTCAAATCAAATGCATAGAAATGAGTGAAACGTTCACCGATGCTCCAAGTTTTCTCATTGCAGCCGCCGTTTTCAATGATGGTTACGTTTCCAGGCTCCCCTGCAGGCGCACCGTTATCGTCGGTCTTGAATGGATTGTTTCTCTGATAGATGACCAAGTCGATTGCCGAATCTCCGTTGAATTCTCCAACTTCAATGAATTGAACATTTGAGAACTCATCCCAATCTGCATTTCTGCTTGTGTTCTTTGAGACCCAAATGTCTTGGCGCTCCGAGAAATCACCGTTGCCATCGTTCCAAAGAATGCTGATGGTGTGCGTACCATCGGTTGCAACGGCGAGATCATTGAACCCGTCACAATTGAAATCACCAATTGCAACATCGTGAGGGTCACGGTTGGTTGTGTATGAACGAGCAACAGATGCGCTTGCTGTGGAAGCAATCGCAGCAGTCGTCGAAAGTAGCATTAGCATGACGAGAAACATGCTTAGGGCGCGGCTCTTGAGGTGGTTGTTCTTTGGAGACATCAACATCACTAGCCTTCCCACCTACTGTTGCACTTTAATTCCTTTGCTTTCAAGTTCTCTTGAAAAAACTGGCATGTGGCTCGCAGTAGACTGAATAGGGTTTGGAAAATAGTATTGTTTCAAAATACACAATGAAATCAATTCAGAGTGGCAAAATTAACCAAATTTACCGGACAACCAGCGTGGCGATGGACCCCAACCTGTTGCATCTCCACCGTGGACCTTGACAAGTTTTCCAGCGGAGAAAAGTGATTCGAGCCAAACTTCGAGTTTCGTACCTTCTCTGCCGCCCAAGCGCTTGCTAGCAATCTCTTCAATATCTTCGGTTTTCAAAGCGGTTATCCCATAATCACGAACAACGACATTGAGCAGTTCACGTAACCAAGCCTCTGCCATAGGGTCTACACTCATAGCCCCTTGAACTGGTCGAGGTGGTTCCATCTCATCAAGAGCCTCCATGAGTTCAATTGGATCCGGGCGCATTGGCGCTTCCAGGCCAAGTGAATCAAGTTCTTCAGCTAGATTCAATTGCCCAATTGGTCGACGAACAACTGGAATTCGTGAAGGGTCGGGAGTAGGCCCCATATCTCGAGGTTTNTCGTTCAATGAATCAAGCCCTTGTGANGGNAATTCATCGTCTGAATACGCNGGTATGTCTATNCCAGATGTGTTCGTAGCACGCATTTGAGTCGCAATCGGCATGGACCATCCTACGCCTTTCAGNCCAAGTTCGTTCGTCTGTTTCTTTACCCAAGAAGCCTCACCTTCAATCATCACNTGAACATCATGCTCNTCGGCTCGAAATCTGTATCTTACTTGACCNCTTANTTCAACCATNGNAATCCCNTTCCTTACNTCGTTTTCAGATTAGCATTCAACTTGTCTATTCTTGCTTAGCAAGATCCCGAAGGACGGTATGCAAAATTCCGCCATTCCGATAGTATTCTACTTCGACTGGAGTGTCGAGTCGAACTTGTGCTTCAAAGGTGATTTGTGAACCACTCGGGTGATTCGCTGTGACGGTGAGATTTTGCAACGGCTGCACATCGTCGCCAATTGGAATCGTAAAGGACTCCGTCCCATCAAGACCGAGAGATTCATGCGACTCACCTTCTAAAAAGGTCATCGGCAGAACACCCATTCCGACCAAATTGGACCGGTGGATTCTTTCAAAGGAAGTTGCAATAACAGCCTCGATTCCGAGCAAATAAGTGCCCTTTGCCGCCCAATCTCGTGATGAGCCGGTGCCGTACTGGCTTCCTGCCAGCACCACTTTTGGACCAGAATAAGACTGTGCAGCATCATAAACTGAAGTCACTTCCCCGGTTGAAAAATCAAGAGCAAATCCACCCTCGGTACCCGGGGCCATTTGATTTCGTATTCGCACATTGGCAAATGTCCCGCGCATCATGATTTCATGATTGCCTCTTCGGCTACCAAATGAATTGAAATCGCCTTTTTGAATTCCTCGTTCAATCAACCATTTTCCTGCGGGACCGTCTGCTGGGAATGAACCAGCTGGAGAAATGTGGTCGGTCGTAATTGAATCCCCGAGTTTCAGCAAAACTCGAGCATTTTCGATGCTGGTAATGGGCTGAGGTTGTGGAGAAAGGCCTGAGAAGAATGTTGGAAGACGGATATACGTTGATTCGGCCTCCCAAGGGTAAAGTGGACTTGGTTCAGACGGAATGCTGTCCCAACGGGGTTCATTCATAGCATCAGCATATCTTTGCCTAAACATTTCAGGAGTGATGACATTCATTGCCTCACGAAGTTGTTCCTCGCCAGGCCAGATATCTGCCAGCATTACCGGTTTCCCATCGGTGGAAAAACCGACAGGCTCTGTGGCAAGGTCGACCTCAAGATTGCCTGCCAGAGCATACGCAACAACGAGCGGAGGACTTGCAAGATAGGATGCCTTGACTTTCCCATGCACTCGCCCCTCAAAATTTCGATTACCTGATATGACAGAGCCAACTATGAGTCCCGCCTCATCAATTGCTGCATCAATTTCCTCGGGGAGTGGTCCAGAATTACCGATGCAAGTTGTGCACCCGTAACCAACAACATTGAACCCAAGTGCATTGAGGTCGTCTTGAAGTCCTGTTGCTTCATAGTATTCGGTGACGACCCGGCTCCCGGGGGCAAGTGAAGTCTTGACCCACGGTTTCACTTCCAATCCGTGGGCACGAGCGTTTCGCGCTAACAGGCCGGCTGCAAGCATGACTCCCGGATTTGAGGTGTTGGTGCAGGAAGTAATTGCAGCAATGACCACATCGCCGTGGTTGAGGTCAAAGGTATGGCCATCTTTCGTAACAAGTGCACCGTTCGAAAGTTGGTCACTTGCCAGTCCGTGGCCATGATGGCCGAGGTCTTTCGTTAACGATTCAACAAAATGTTGCTTCATATTTGAAAGATCCACCCGGTCTTGAGGTCTTTTGGGTCCGGCAAGAGCCGGTTCTACACTTGAAAGATTCAGTTCCAGTGTTGCTGTGTATGATTTTTCTTTGTCTCCTGGAGAATACCACAGTCCTTGGGCACGGGAATAGGCTTCTACACCTTGAATCGAAGATTCTTCACGGCCACTTAATCGAAGATATTCAAGAGTGCGCTCATCGACAGGGAAAAATCCGCATGTAGCACCATATTCAGGAGCCATGTTTGCAATTGTAGCGCGGTCTGCAAGCGTCAATTCAACCATTCCTGGTCCAAAAAATTCGACAAACTTGCCTACCACACCGTGCTCTCGAAGAAGTTCCACGATTCTCAATGTCATGTCAGTTGCAGTTACCCCTTGTTTCAATGAACCAGTAAGGCGCATTCCAACAACATCTGGAGCAAGCATGTAAATCGGTTGACCAAGCATGACTGCTTCGGCTTCAATACCACCAACGCCCCAACCGAGCACCCCTAAACCATTGACCATGGTCGTGTGAGAATCGGTTCCGACGAGTGTGTCTGCAAGCCAAATTCCGTTCTCTTGACGCGCAACACTGGCCAAATACTCGAGATTGACTTGATGGACGATTCCCCTCGATGGAGGAACTGCTTGGAAATTATCAAGAGATTGTTGACCCCATTTCAAGAAGGTATATCGTTCCATATTTCGGTGATATTCAATATCAAGATTGAGTTGTAGAGCATCACTATGGCCGCCGTCAACATCGACTTGAACCGAGTGGTCAATAACCAAATCCACAGGAACTTGTGGATTCACTTTTTCAGGGTCGCCGCCCATCTCTACCATGGCGTCTCGCAGTGCAGCCAAATCAACAACTGCCGGAACACCGGTGAAATCCTGAAGAATCACCCGAGATGGGCGAAACGGAATTTCACCGCGTTCTCCATTCGGAGTCCAACCAGCTATATTCCGGATATCTTCATCTCGAACCAAAAAACCATCGTTTCCTCGTAGTGCGCCCTCAAGAAGTATCCGAATCGAATAGGGTAAACTGGAGGTATCAATGCCGTTTTCATCCAAGCCATCCAAAGCGAAATATTCTCCTCCAACAGACAGAGCCCTGCGAGCATTGTAAGGGTCTAAGGCCGACATGTAACATCCGACAAGGCCCATGTCTATGAACACAACCCCTGTAGAAATGAAAATTCAGGATTAAACAACAATTCACCAGAATTGATACCAAGGCGTTGATGTCTCTTGGAACGAAGCACTGTTGAGAGAAACAGTGTTGACGGGTACGTCGCCGGCAGCGGTTGGAACGGTATCGATTTGAGCAACGACATTTTGTCCATCTATAACTTTACCAAACACGGTATGCACTCCATCCAAATGGCTGGGAGTCGAATCAGGTGAGACGATGAAGAACTGTGAACCTCCTGTGTGAGGAGCGCTGGTCTTGGCCATCGAAAGCACATAGGGCTCGTGAATTAGACCGTTGTTCGCTTCGTCAGGCAGTGTCCAATCGGTCATTTCACAATCCGTTGAAGCAGAGGCTGGTTGACCGTTACAATATCCTGACCAAACCACTGCATGACCTCCTGTGCCATCAGAATTTTGAAAATCCCCGCCTTGAAGCATGAAATCTTGAATGATTCTGTGGTAAATGGTATTGTCATAATAGCCACCGGAAACAAGTGCCTTGAAGTTCTCAACGTGCATAGGAGCATCATCAGGATACAACTCGATTGTCACTGTACCGGTTTGTTGAAGTCCGTTTTCGTTGGTCCACGACATCTCCAAAATGACTAGGTCGCTGGAACTCGTACCGTTTGCAAGAACGCCAATACTTGCGAGCAGCAGTAAAAGACCTGCACCAAAGGCAAAAACACCTGCTAGGGTAGGCGTTCCGTCGTTCATAAGACGTGGAATTACGCTCTCGCTGATTCCTTTGTCTTGCATCTCGTTGAGAACCTCGTTGTACGAAGAGTTGGACTGTTTGTCTTTCGGATTCATTTTCACTGAATCTCTTAGCAATGATGCTGCCTTTCTGTAATCGGATTTGGAACGAGTCCGTTGTGCAATTTTGTAAGTTGCTACTCCGGCGAGACGCAGCGTCGTGGGGTGAGACCCTGTAGAATCGACTTCTCGAAGAGTGACTAAAGCACCATCAGGCTTACCTTGAGTGATTGACTTTTCTGCCTTAGCCCATGCTTTTTTACGCTTCTCCTCTGAATTAAAGGGAGAGCTTTTGCTGACTTTATCTGCAGCTGTACTGGCTTTGTTTGATTTGTCCGCCATGGTGCTGCCACATAGCAAAAGGTTTTGAGCGTCGCGCTTGGTAGGTAAGAATTTCAAAATTAGAATGAGGTGTTTTTCAACAGTTGTCCATCAACATGTTCAAAGAGTGTGTGCGAAACCCCAAGTTGCGGGGGAGTCTGTGCTCAACACAGCAAACTCTAGGGAGACACACACAATGGAAACCATTGCTAACGACTTCACCATTAATATCGCAACTGCAAACGGCACAGGTTCGCAATCGGCAAATCTCATTTTACTCCAATCCTTGTTCGAGATGGGAGTACCTGTAAGTGGAAAAAATATGTTTCCTTCAAACATATCTGGCCTTCCCACATGGTATATTGTTCGACTTTCCGACCACGGCTACCAAGCTCCAGGCAATCGCACCCACATCCAAGTTTTGGTCAACCCGGCTACTTGGCATGAGGATTTGGAAAGTCTCGAGCCTGGCTCTGTAGTGATTTGGAACGAGAATGCAAAAATGGAAATGACACGAGACGATGTCATCTCCTATCCAGTGCCGATGTCTGCTCTTGCCCGTAAAATTAATCCAAAAATAGCAAAATTGGTCACCAACATCATCTACGTTGGTGTGCTTGCTGAACTTCTTGGAATTGACCAAGATGAACTCGAAGCCGCTGTGGCAAAGCAATTCAAAGGGAAAACAACTGCAATTGAACTCAACATTACAGCATTAGGCCTTGGAAGAGATTACTTCAAGGAAAATCTCTCGAAGAGTGACCCTTATGTGGTTGAAAAAAGAGTCATTGAAAAACCTCAGTTCTTTATCGACGGTAACGAAGCCGCTGCTCTTGGTTGTATTTATGGTGGCGTACAACTGCTTGCATGGTATCCAATCACACCTTCTTCATCTCTAGCAGAGGGCATTATCAATTACATACCACAACTCCGTACTGACGATGATGGAAAAGCAAACTGTGCAGTCATACAAGCAGAAGATGAACTCGCTGCTGCAGGTATGGTGCTCGGCGCTGGCTGGGCTGGTGGACGTGGTATGACTGCAACTTCTGGTCCTGGTATTTCCCTGATGCAGGAATTTATCGGTCTCGGGTATTTTGCTGAAATTCCTTCGGTGTTTTGGGATGTTGTTCGTGTTGGACCATCTACGGGACTTCCGACTCGAACCCAACAATCCGACATCACCATGTTGTATGAGGGGAGCCACGGAGACACACAACACATTGTCCTCATTCCTGGTACTGTTGAAGAGTGTTTTGAATACGGTTGGAGAGCCTTCGATTACGCTGAACGTTTCCAAACCCCAATCTTCGTATTGAGCGACCTTGATTTAGGAATGAATCGATGGGCATGTGATGGATTTGAATATCCAGACCAAGACATGGACCGAGGTAAAGTCGTTCGTGAGCGAGATGTGTTTGAAGCATTCGAAGAATTTGGAAGATATCTCGATGTTGATGGAGACGGGATTCCATATCGAACCTTACCCGGTTCGGGAATGGACCCTATACTGTACAGAGGAACCGGCCACAATACGAAGGGAGTTTACTCTGAAAAGCCTCACGATTACTACGAATTGATGCAACGCCTCAAGCGTAAAATTGACGGAGCTCGTGATGAGCTGCCTGCTCCAATCCTGCGTGAAGAAGAGGAATGTGAAGTTGGAATCATTTACCTAGGTAGTATGGAAAATACGATTCAAGAAATTGATGACATGCTCGAAAAAACTGGACTTAAAGTCAGTCAATGCAGAGTTCGTGCCCTGCCAATGCACAGTGAAGTTGAGAATTTCATTCGCCGGCACGAAGTTACAATTGTTCTCGAAATTAATCGAGACGGACAGTTGTACGGTATTCTGCGAAAGGAATTACCAAACGATTTAATCACCAAGGTTCGTTCTGTTGCTTACAGTGACGGTATTCCACCACGAGCACAAATCTATGCTGACCGTATTCTTGAAACCCTTAAGGAGGCAGAAAAGTGAGCGAAAGACCAAAGCGAGCCGCACGCCCAGTCAAACTCAACGTTTTGAATGAGCCAAAGGACAGTTACACCGGTGGAAAATCTTCGTTGTGCCCTGGATGCGGTCACGACCAAATCTCAAACGTCATCATTTCGGCAGCATGGGAAAATGGCATTGAACCTCACCGTGTTGCAAAGATGTCTGGTATTGGATGTTCTTCCAAAACTCCAGCCTATTACCTTGGCCAATCCCACGGATTCAACACCGTACACGGAAGAATGCCCTCTGTCACCACAGGCGCCTATGCAATTAACAAAGATCTGCTCTACATTGGTGTCTCCGGTGACGGTGATTCTGCTTCGATTGGTATCGGTCAACTCATACATGCAATTCGACGAAACATGGACATGGTCTACATCGTTGAAAACAACGGAGTTTATGGTCTTACCAAGGGACAATATTCAGCAACAGCAGATATTGGTTCAAAAAAGAAGAAAGGCGCCCCTAACAAGACACAACCCATTGATTTGTGTGCGCTTGCAATCAACCTTGGTTGCACTTTTGTGGCTCGCTCCTTCTCCGGTTCCAAGAAACAATTGGGTGCTTTACTCAAGGCTGCAATGTCTCACAAAGGTTTTGCATTAATCGATGTCATCAGCCCGTGTGTGACATTCAACAACAACGATGAGTCCATGCGTTCCTATGGGTACGTCAAAGAAAACGAAATGACCCTGCACATGGCAGACTACATCCCACATTTCAACCCGGTTGAAGAGATTGAAGTCCCAGATGGACACTTCCGTGACATCACCCTCCATGACGGCTCGGTCATTCGATTAGAAACAATTTCTGCTGAACATGATCCGAGCAATGCTGTAGCAGCACTCACCGCATTGCATGAAGCTGAAAGTTCGCAAAAGCACGTTACAGGACTGTTGTACTTTGATAGCTCCAAACCATCGTTAGCCGAAGACCTTGGACTGGTTGATAGTGCTTTACTTGATGTTCCCAATGATGTCCTTCGACCAAGCAGAGAATCGCTCGATAAAATCAATGCTGCTCTACACAGCTAGTTCCAGTAGAAGGATGTGAAAATATGAACGTATTACCAACCTTGGTTGGGATACTGCTTTTTGCTGGCGTTGTTTTTTTCCTTGTACGTTCCAGGAACAACAAGAATCGTCTTCTAAGCGCTGCAGCCCGAAGAGAAAAACACGCACCCAAAGAATCAATTTCACCTCGAAGACTGAATTCTAGAGGCGAGCAAATCGACCAAGAGGTTCTCGATTCCAACCAAGATGAAGATGAGCAATTCGATTCGAATGTAGAGCGAGTTGTTGAAGAGGATTTACCGTCAAACATCATTGACTCCAGTCGACAAGTCAATGATTTGAATGAACAGGAAAAAACAGAATACGAACAAAGAGATAAAGTTCGAGATGAGCATATACTTTCGCTGAGTCTTCTTGTTGAAGATTTATTCGATGAAGAACTCAAAGAGCATGTGGAAACGGATGTTGAGCCAGAAAAAGAAGTCAATGAGTTCAAGAGTTCGAGTATTGAACTTCGAAACTCATGGATTGAGCAGAACGAGGAGCCATTGAATGAACATGCGTCGCTTGTGGAACAAGAAGAGATTGGCAGTGGGATTCAATATCTTGACGCAGAAGCCATTGAAAACGATGATATCGAGCAACGTCTTGAACGAGAGGGTGGAAAAACTGGTGAAGTCCAAATCTCTCTTACCTGGGACGATTACAACGACCTAGATTTGCATATATTTTGTCCTTCAGGAGAGCGGATTTATTTCAACAACAAAACCAGTGAATGCGGTGGAGAATTAGATGTTGACATGAATGTTCGACCGACAAGCGACAATGCGGTTGAAAATGTAGTGTGGATTGAAAATGCTCCTTCCGGAAAATACAAGGTCGGTGTCCATTTTTACAAACATCATGAAAAAGACGGAACAACGCCTACCTGCGATTTTCGACTTCGCGCAACTATTCACGGTGAAAGTCGCGATTATTCCGGCTCTATTACTCACGGCCAAGCAATGCAAATGGTGACAAGTTTTACCTTGAAAAGCGAAACAACTTCTCAGTAAATTCTGCCCATGATTTTTCGAAAGAATCTCCGAAGAAAAGACCTGTTTGGTCGTTCACATAATCCTAGGCGCCAATCCAATTCTCCGGCTTTTTCAAATTTCAAAAGTTCCTCAAACCCTCCAATCCATTCTCCATTTATGAATATCTGAGGGACAGTTTTACTCCCATTGGTGCGAATTTGGTACTCAGTGTCTACTCTTCTAGAGGTGCCGAGCCGAATTTCCTCGTAAGGTACTTTTTTCGAATCAAACATTCGTTTGGCATTCACACAAGCCCCACAGCCTCGACTGGTGTAAAGCTCTACCTTTGTCATGAAGTAACGTGCGACACTCTCAATTCAAAACCTTTGGTTGAGGTAGAGGTAGTCCCTCTCGGATTTGAACCGAGGTCGGAGGAACCAGAATCCTCCATGATGGACCGCTACACTAAGGGACTGATAGGTCGCCCAATCAACATGAACACTTCAATTCAACGGCGCGAATCCTAAGATTACAATGATGGCACAGGATTTCGTCAAATCTTGACGAAGCGGAACAGCACCTTTGAAACTGCGCTTAACATGAGTATGACCATGAACGAGCCAAGAGCCCAGCGTGACCAAGGCCGTTCAGGTTTATCTGGTGGCCAAGGGTCTATTCCGAGTGCCTCTGCCTCACGCACAAGTGCTGCAAGTTCTTGCAGTTCCTCCTCTACAGATTGTGCTGCCATGCATGTCGTAGATAACGGTCCTACAAGACATTCACGCATTATGAACCACTGCAAACAAAGACTTGAAGCCAATGGGGTAGAGGCGCAAGTATGAGTGAAGTTCCCGACGGTATCTCACTGGGTAGCGTTGAGCGCAAAGCCCCGCGTCCTACCGCGACCATGACGATGACAAGGGACGGACCTCACGGCGTTGAAGTGTTACTTGGATTGCGCTCCGAGACTATGGCAGCATTCCCCGGTTACTGGGCATTTCCAGGTGGTGGATTATCGAGAGTTGACCAAACTGCAATTGAACAATTGAACGGTTTTGAAGGACCCGAGGCTAAGGCGATGGCATGCATTCTTCGTGAAATGAGCGAAGAATTAGGCCTTGCTCCATCGCCTGATGGCCTTGTTCAATTGCCTCTTGAGGTCCGTCAAGAGATTATAGCCGATAAGAGCAAATATTTACCTCTCGCATTGAAAGGAGCATTCCCTTACCATACTGGTTTCATGCGAACATTGAGTCATCGAATTACACCCCCTTTTGGACCGATTCAATTTGACAATGCATTTATCCATCTTCACGCAGGACCTGCTGAAAAAGTACCCGAAATCGACCTCGAACCACAAACAGAATTCACTCAGATTATGTGGGATACGCCCGTGAATATTCTTGCACGTTGGTCTGCGCATGAAATCAAAGTAGCCCCGCCTGTAGTTACATTACTCATGGAAATTGAGCGAACATTAATCCGTAAAAACCGTGATATGGTTTCTGCATCGATAGATATCAGTGAACGATTACCTGGCCGTCGTTCAATCTTATTTGCACACGGTGTTGAAGTTGTTCCAGTGAAAACCGCAACCTTGCCTCCTGCTGACCACACAAATTGTTACCTTGTTGGAGACCCGAATGGTGATTTCATTCTTGTTGACCCTGCATCTCACTTAAGGGAGGGCATGGAGGATATTGCAAAAGCAGTAGAGCGTCATAATGGTGAACTCAAAGCGATGATGTTTACCCACTCTCATGGCGACCATATTGGCGATATTGGACTTCTTCGTGAGGCTTTTGATGTACCTATTTGGGGAAGTGAATATACCTCACGAACTGTGAAATGTGACCGAATACTTAACGATGGAGAATTCCTTGAACTCGGAAATCAAACTTGGAAAGTTCTCATCACCCCAGGTCATCATCCAGGCCATATATGCCTGCTTAGTGAAGCTGGACTCATCGCAGGAGATATGGTTGCAGGAATTGGAACCATTCTGGTGCCTCCCCACACCGGCGACATGAACGAGTACCTTTTCCAACTGGAACGACTGAAAAAAATGAAGCCGCACCTCCTTTTCCCGAGTCACGGCCCTGTCATTGCCCTACCTGAGAAAAAATTCGACCATTATATTCGACACAGAATGGCCCGTCATCAAGCCGTTTTAGAAGCAGTTGAAAATGGAAAACAAACCTTGGAGGAAATAGCACGACATGCATATGCAGACACGCCGTCCGCACATCCTGGGTTGGCAAGAGACCAAACCCTTTCACATCTGGTTGCACACCATCGTGCTGGACTGGTGTCCGAAAAATCCAACCTATGGTCACTAACCGATACAAAAACTTAGTACAACACCAATGGACGTGAAATTATGCCAAAGAAAGTTGAGTTTACCAAGGCGGGCCAACCCGATACTATTCGAGTTGTGGAAATGGCTATGCCTGAGCCTAAACAGGGCCAAGTCCGAGTGAAAGTAGAATTTGCTGGAATAAATTTCGCAGACCTTCTAATGCGCCTCGGATTCTATCAACCTCGACCCCCTTATCCTTTCACTCCTGGTTATGAGGTAAGCGGAACCATAGATGCTGTTGCAGATGAAAACTCAGAATTTCGACTTGGTCAGCGAGTTGTTGCTGCGATGACAACCGGTGGACAAGCAAGCCATGTCGTCGTTGATGAGCATCGAGTTTTACCTCTGCCAGATGAAATTGAATTGGATGCTGCTGCTGCAATTCCTGTAACCTATCTTACTGCACATCATATGCTGCATCATCTTGGGCATCTTGAATCCAACGAGTCGGTGCTTATCCACGGAGGCGCCGGTGGAGTAGGAACCGCAGCTTTGCAACTTTGCCAATGGGCTGGAATCAGTAAGGTTTGGGCTACTGCCTCCGGATCGAAATCCAGCATCATTGAATCCTATGGAGGAAGAGCAATTGACAGGCACAATGAAGACTTTGTTTCAATCATCAAAAAGGAAACTGCGGGTAAAGGTGTGGATCATATCCTAGACCCAATCGGAGGAGAGAATCTGACTCGTTCACTTTCAGTTCTTAATGAAGGAGGAAAGTTGTACACCTATGGAATGTCTGCAGTTGCTCCATCCTCAAAGCGTTCACTGTTGAAGAGTTACCTAGCGTGGAGAAAAACACCCGCTTTCGACCCCCTTCGACTCATGACCCGTAACCGTGGGGTGTTTGGCGTACACATGGGTACTTGGAAAAACGAGGCTGTCATGGTCAAGCAGTTGCAACGAATCATGCAAGGCGTTCTCGAGGGTTCACTCAAGCCTGTTATTGACTCGGTGTTTGATGTTGAAGACATTGCAAAGGCTCACCAACACATTCACGATGGGAAAAATATTGGAAAGGTTTTGCTTCGATTTGAGTAAGATTTCAAGAGGCGTAAGGGCAGGTTTGTACGGAGGTGAAGCAATGAAAGCGGCCATGTCAAGTTTTGATTTGCGTGCTGTTGCCCTTGAGTTGGATAGTTTTGCTGGCGCATATGTCAAAAAAGCGTACATGCCACACTACGAACAAATCGTTCTAAGAATAAATCCAAAAGAAATCGACCAATTTGATTTGGTTCTGGTTCGAGGTGCCCGTATTTACACTTCCAATCGCGATAGGCCAATGCCCATGACCCCACCGCCCTTTGCAATGGTTTTGAGAAAACATCTCAAAAATGCGCGGATGACGGGTGTTCGTCAACTTGGATTTGATCGTGTACTGTGTTTCGATTTTGACACGAAATTCGGACAATATCACCTTTATGTTGAAGTGTTTCGAGATGGAAACATCATTCTTACCGATGAACAAGATACCATCATCCAGCCGTTGACACATGCGGCTTACGCAGGGCGCACACTCAAAAAAGGAGTAACTTACCTGCCACCTCCTGCTGCAATGGACCCACATCATATCACTCAAGAAGACTTAGAACACATGTTCCAATCATCGGACAGAGACCTTGTATCAACCTTAGGTGGCAAAGTCAATCTCGGTGGCACACATGCAAATGCAGTCTGTTCCTTAGCAGGTTTCGACCCAAATATCGATACTCAAAAAGTAGATTCAAAGAAAGTACATAACGCACTTCAAACATTATTGAATGACCTAGCAGAGAGCGATGCAGGTTATCTTTTGCTAAAACCTGATGAGGAGCATTCACCTTCGCAACTCGAAAAAATCTCAAAATCACATTCCCCCAACGGAGATAGAGATCGGTTCTACGAACAATTTGCATGCGAAGCAACCCCTACCATACTGCCGAGCCACGAGGCTTTTGCAAGGGTCCAATTTTCATCGTTGTCTCAAGCCGTAGATGCTTGGAAAGGCGCTCATGATGCCATGGCTCTTGCAAGAAGGGAGGCTGAAAAGCTCGACATTGCAGCCCCTGGAAGAGGTCATTCGACAGATGTAGAACGGCTTGAACGACGAAAAGCACAACAAGAAAAGGCGCTCGAAGGTTTCTCGAAAAAAATAGACAAGCAACAAATGTTGGGCCATACCATTCAAAACAATTGGACACATATTGAGAGTTTACTCACACAGATTTCTGCTGCTATCGAACAAAAAGGTTGGAGTCAAGTGAAAAAAGACTCGAAAACAATCCCATGGATCGTCTCGCTGAATCCAGCAGAACGTTCGTTTGTCACCGTTCTACCCGACCAGCAGGGTCAACCGAACGGCCCTCAAGCAACGCTTTCTCTGGATGAAACAGTACACCAAAACGCCCAACGGCATTTTGAAGCAGCACGAAAACAAAAGGACAAGACATCAGGTGCAGTTCAAGCACTTGAAGACACCGTAATCCAATTGCAACGGGCTAAGAAAAAGGAAGCGAAACAACAAGCCAGTGGAAAACTCAGCAAAGTCAAACGAAGTAAACGGCTGTGGTTTGAGAATCATCGATGGAGTATGCTTAGTGGCGGCCATTTATTGATTGGTGGCAAGGATGCAAAAGGAAACGATGCAATCGTCAAGAAACATCTTTCCGGAGCTGACATGTATCTGCATGCCGATTTACACGGTGCTCCGAGTTGTAGTCTAAGAGCAACGCAAGGTTTTGCAACCGATCAACACAAGCCTGCTCACATTCCAGAGGATGTACCTGCGTTTCGTCTCGTTGACAAACTAGGTGATGAACGTATTACGGACGAAAAACTGCAAGAAGCCGCAACACTGGCGCTTTGTTGGAGTCGGGCTTGGGCAGGAGGCGGCGCCCATGGCACTGTTTATTCGGTCAAGCCAGCACAAGTTTCCAAAACGGCACAAACGGGAGAATTTGTCGGGAAAGGCTCGTTTATTGTCCGTGGCCAACGGCAATGGTTCAAAGATTTGGAAGTCGAGATGGGAATTGGAATCGTGGCCATTAACGGCGTACCTTTGCTGATGGGAGGCTTACCGGATACGATTCGATCACTGTGCCAGAGGTTTGCGATTCTTCGACCTGGCTTGGTCAAGAAGGAGCAGCTCGCAAATCGAATCTACAAAAATACTGGTTTAATGACCGATGATGTTCTTG
>NYZH01000033.1 GCA_002687075.1 Methanobacteriota archaeon | reverse complement strand
GGCCACCCTTGGGAGGGCCACCTTTGGAAGGACCTGGAGGGCCGCTCTTCTTTGGAGGGCCACCCTTGGGAGGACCGCCTTTGGGGGGGCCACCTTTGGAAGGACCAGGTGGACCGCTCTTCTTCGGAGGACCGCCTTTGGAAGGGCCGGGTGGACCGCTCTTCTTCGGAGGACCGCCTTTGGAAGGACCAGGAGGACCACTCTTCTTCGGAGGACCGCCTTTGGAAGGACCAGGAGGACCACTCTTCTTCGGAGGGCCACCTTTGGAGGGGCCTGGAGGACCACTTTTCTTTGGAGGACCGCCTTTGGAAGGACCAGGTGGACCACTCTTCTTCGGAGGACCGCCTTTGGAAGGACCAGGTGGGCCGCCTCTTCTTGGAGGAGTTCTTCGAGGTGGGCTTTCAACCTCCTCTTCTTCATCTTCATCTTCAAAAACTGCGCCGCAGTGTGGACATTCGTTATCGGTTTCTTTTACCAGTCCATCACAGATTTCACACGCAAACATTTCGACATCGTCATCCTCATCAGATGAACTGCCATCCAGATTTTCTACCTGACCGTCTTTCGAACGGAATAACTTCAACTCAGTCGTCAAATCAAATCCTTTCAAAGCGACTTCGGTTTCAATGGCATGCTGAAATGCTTGAGTTAGATCTTCAGGAGTATCAAGAACCCTGCCGTCATCAACATATGTGACATTGACCTGTAGAACATCGGAATCCATTTTCGCTTGTGGGGTTTCAACTGCAACTCCTCTCTTTCGGGCAACTCGACGCACAGCAACTTCACACATGCGTCGTAGCAGAGCCTCGCTCGGTCCATCCTTGGCAACAGGCTGTCCAAGAGCGCCTGCAATCACATCTTGTGCAGGATTCGATGATTCGGCTCCACGTAAATGGGCAGGCAACTCAGCGCCGAGAGAAGCAAGCACATTGTTCGCAGGCGATTGATTCATGTTCAACCATTGACTACGACGCTCATCTTTCATGGCACGTTCAGCCTCAGCCAGCCGGTTGACCATTGCATCGGTAGGAGAGGCCGAAGGGTTGTTGGCAACTACTGTTCCACCTTGAGCTTGTGGCAAATCATCGTTCATTCGCTTTTGCGGAAGAGCGCCGCTCGCTAGAGAAGGACCGCGTGCTTGTTGGGGTCGGTCGGATTGTACATTCGGTAAAACATTACTTTGAGGCCGATTTTGTTGAATATTTTGTGGAGGGTATTGACCTTGGGGAGGGAATTGGCCTTGGGGGAGGAATTGACCTTGTCCCAACTGATTTGGTTGAAGCGGCTGAGGGGGGAAATTTCCTGGCGGAAAATTCGGCTGCTGCTGAATGCCCATTGCGATTTGTTGCAAAACTTCAGGAGGTATGTTTGTATTTCCAGGAGTGTTCATATCTCTTTGCTGCCGTACAGCTTCACCTGAGACAACACCGAAGTTCCTGCCACCAGAGACTTCTTGACCAGAAAGGCCGATTGAGCCTGGATTTGTGAATCCTCCTGCTCTCGAAAGTTCCTGACGGGAGCCACATTCGGGACAGAATATGCTGTCATCTGGAATGATTTCCGAACATGAACCGCATTCCATAGCACCCACCCGCAGTTGTAATGCTCGGGGGACTCTCCCTAAAGTTTTACGACTAAATTCGATACATTGAAGCCGAGATTTTACGGTTCTGTGGTAACCAAAAGTGATGTTTCTTCATTTAAACAATCGAATAGACTGCTGCTTTGAAAATTACATCCTTGTAGCATAGAATTACTTGTCCTTGTTTTTCTCCAAGAGACGCCTTACACCACCAGGAATAATCATGGCGCGTAGAAGTTTACGAGCATAGGATTTCATCTCGTTTCGAGTCACCTTAATCTTGTCATCAGAGTTCAAAATATTTCCAGTTCGCAACAAGGTGACAGTTCTTTGACCAACCAAAACGGGGAGCATGCATGAAGCTTTGAGGCGGAATTGTCCATCGGGCAACATACGAATGTACTCTATTGCAGCATCAAGGTGATTGTTGGTAATTTCAAGATATTCGTCATACAGCGGTCGGAAACGTTCGATATTCGAATGGTCAAGAAGATCTTCAGGCTTCATCCCAAAACGTGCTAATTCTTCGCCGGGAATGTAGCATCTGCCAAAACGTAAATCTTCTGGAATATCTCGAAGTATGTTTATCATTTGGAGTGCTTTTCCGAATCGGATTCCTTTTTCAAAAAATTCATCCTGCTTTTCAGGAGGTAATGAGATGACATGTTCCAATGACATTTTACTCCAAAAAACACCAACGCAACCTGCCACTCTATAGGTATAGTCGTCCAATTCTTCATTGGATTTGAGCGAGGAAATTTTTCCGCCTTCGTTTGCAGGTCCAAACCTCTGCAAATCAAGTAATTGTCCACCCACAATAACATCCAAACACTCTAAGATTATGCTGCGATCGGCAGCATCGTAAACCTCCAAACCATTCAACACATCTTCCACATTTCGCAGAAGTTCTGCTTCGTGTTCGTTCTGTTGAATACCAGCGAGTTCGGTAAAGTCTGGCAATGTGCTTGAACGCCCTTGGGCAACATCGTTGTATTGTTCGAGAAGATTTTGCAGAAAGGATGTCTCGCCGTGTTTTGAATCTGCGATGGTATCGGCAACTCTCGCCATGAGATATAACAACCCAATTTGACCACGTATCTTCTTTGGAAGGTATTTGAGAGTAGGGTAAAATGAGCGTGAAGTTCTCTCGAGAAGTGAATCGATTTTAGCATTAATGAGTACCGCCATGTCGCCCCTCCAAGTTACGGGCTGAGTGTTTATCTCTTGACTCTGTGGGACAAATGATTTCAGAATATGATGATTTGAGGCATTCAAAAAATAAGCAATTCATTTGTATCCAAACCAAAATCGTGAGTGTTTGTTTTGACCAATTATGCGCAGAACTCAAAAAGGGTGAATGATGAGCCCTAAGCGGTCACGATGCTCGAACGCCGGAAACCACTCGAATTGTTGTTCCCTTTGAAAGGGAATGCTACAACCAGAGCAGAGGACCTGGAAACCAAGAATCCAACCACATTAGATCGGCTCCGCGCTGGTGTGATGTTGGCTCGTGATGCGGTCAAAGCTGTTAGCCTAACTGCAATGGAAGCCCTTCGTGAAGGTGCAACATTCATCGGAATTGTCGGAGAAACAAATGAACTTGTTGATCCTTTCGAACATCTAGATGCACCTATATGGTCTGAACGCCCTCCTCAAGAACTTACGAAATTAGCCTTTCGATACTGCGAAGAATTGACAATGCGTGAGGCTGGCAACTTCTATCATTCATTCAAATATCTACCCGACCAACAGCGTCAAGCAATGTGTGCAGTCTATGCATTTTGCCGTCGTGCTGACGACATTGCTGACGGCGACTGGGCAGATAGATTCCCGGGGAGTATGGGTGAAATGGACCCAGAGGCGGTGAGTTACCGTGAACAACTTGAAAGTCTTCAAGACCAGGGTACAATTTTGGATACTGAAGCATACTTGAACAAAATTACACAACTGTTTTTCTTCCGAAAGAAACTTTCAACTTGCTATTCAGATGTGTATTCAACTGACCCTGTGTTCCTCGCTCTCAAAGAAACTGTCGAAACTTACTCGATTCCTCGGGAAGTGTTTGATGACCTCATTTCTGGAATGGAAGACGACCTGTACAACAATCGTTATCGAAGTTTCGATGAATTGTATGTTTACTGCTATAGAGTAGCGTCTGTCGTTGGACTGATGTGCATTGAGATTTACGGTTACAAAGACCCCAGAGCTAAGAAATTTGCTGAATCATGGGGTATTTTCATGCAACTCACAAATGTTTTGCGAGATGTTGGCGAAGACATCGAAAGAGACAGAGTCTACCTTCCTTTGAACGAACTTGAACAAAACGGAATCATCGAAGATGAACTCGGTGGCAAGGTAGTTTTGAACAAGAATTGGGAACCATACTGCAGAGATTATGCACGACGGGCACGAACCTATCTCGCCGAAGCACGCCAACTGCTACCGCTTCTCCCAAGAAGAACTCGCTATTCACCGGCTGCAATGATTGCCTTTTATGACAAGATTCTAAGGCAGATTGAGCGCCAGCAAGGTGATGTATTTACCAAGCGTGTTAAGTTGAATAAAGTTCAAAAAATCAGTCTTGCGGCCGCAGTCTACATGCGTCACAGATTGTTGCCAGGGTTCTTAGATCCAATTTGGGCAGGTTTGGCTCGGGTTGGGCTCTTGCCAGCAGTCTAGTCAAATTGGGCACGTCGTGTGACCAATGAGTTTGTAGAACGGGCAGAATCCAAAAGCAGAAGTGAGTATTCCCCATAATCCTAAGACCAGCAGTATGAAGTCCCAGTTTAGGTTTGAAGCATACTCGACTATCACCATAACGAGTCCAGACAAAACTCGGATTATGCGGTCATTGAGGCTCAAATTCATGCTTAACGAGCAAAATTCACGAATCTGCAGATATAAACTGCTGTATGGGTTGAGTAACCAAAACACAGCGGATTTATTCAAATTGAACGAGTAAATGCTTGTATTCCAGTAATGTATCTTCCTAGAATTAGATTGTGAATGTCGTGAGTACCTTCATAGGTTTTTACAGACTCCAGATTCGCCATGTGTCGCATGACTGGATATTCGTCAAGTACACCGTTTGCACCATGGATGTCACGCGCTACTCGAGCAATCTCTAGGGCGATGTCTACATTGTTCATCTTCGCAAGTGAAATCTGCTCATTAAACCAAGTACCATCGTCTTTCTTTCGTCCAAGATGATAGGCCAAGAGTTGCCCTTTGGTAATTTCTCTGAGCATCCAAGCTAACTTGTTTTGTACGAGTTGGTAGGATGCGATAGGATGGTCAAATTGAATTCGTGAAAGAGCATAGGTTTTCGCACTGTGGAAGCACGACATTGCTGCCCCTAAAGCGCCCCATGAGATTCCGAACCGTGCATTGTTGAGACAAGAGAAGGGGCCACGAAGGCCCTTGACGTTTGGTAACATTCTGTCCTTGGGAATTTTGCAATCTTGGAAAACCAATTCGCTGGTTACTGAGGCTTTTAGGGAGTGCTTGCCCTTCATTTCGGGGGCAGTGAAGCCTTCATCTCCTTTTTCGACGATGAATCCTCGAATGACACCGTCAAGTTTAGCCCAAACGATTGCTACATCAGCAATTGTTCCGTTTGTAATCCACATTTTGGCACCGTTTAACAGGTAATGGTCGCCTTTGTCTTCGGCTTTCGTAATCATGTCACCAGGGTTTGAACCGTAATCAGGCTCAGTCAGGCCAAAACATCCAATCCATTCTCCAGAGGTCATCTTCGGAAGGTAGTGGTTTTTCTGTTCTTCCGAACCGAAGTCCCATATTGGGTACATTGCAAGAGAACCTTGAACTGAAGCAAAAGAACGCAGACCAGAATCTCCACGTTCCAATTCTTGACAAATAAGTCCGTAAGCAACATAAGAGAGTCCAGGACATCCATATCCCTTCAAAGGCGCACCCAAGACACCCATTTCTCCAAGAGCAACTCTCCATTCATCGAGAAAAACTCCTTCTGCACAGGCGTGTTCAATCTTTGGAAGGACTTCCTCATCTACCCAGTCACGAACCATGTCTCGAATCATGATTTCTTCTTCAGTCAACAGGCTTTCTATGTCGTAAAAGTCGACTCCTTCGTAAGGTTCCATTCTACCCTCTCAAATGTTGCTCGGCTAGGGGCTTCAAGAACCTAACCCTTCAATCGTTAGATAAAATTACTCATTTTTTATCAAATCCACGTAGTTGCAAGTACTTACGTTGTAGATATGGACTGTTCATGTAAATCAAGCCCAAGATTACTCCCGGCACAGAAACCGTGACAGCAGCCATGACAATGACGGAAATCATGGTTAGTTCCTCTTCATCAGATATCGTTTCGAATTCGACGATGTTTCCAAAAGATGTCACAAGAAAACCTTGCTGATGCTCATTTTCCCAAACCATTTCAATCGAGCGCCCTGAAATTACAGAATCCCAATTCGAGGCATCTTCCGGTAGAATCTGAACGAATGCCTCAGAGATGAGTGGTTGTTGGCGAATCGTAGAGAAAGGAGCAAGATGAACAATTGTTGTACCGTCGTGACCACGAGAAATACCTGTGAATTCTCCGTTCAATGTTCNGAATTGCTCGANATCCCGAACAGTTGACTTGCTCGAATCTATGGTGTCAATTCGAATCGCTTGGGTTTTCAAACCGCTAGCAAAGCCAACGCATTCATTCAACGTNGGGTCTGCGCAGTCGACGCCAATCCAAGTGTTCCCGCTTGTGCTTGAAAGAAACGTAACTTGATCGTTGGTGGAAATAACTGCCATACCATCATTGAGTGTGGTTACGACGCATACATTCTGGCTCCGATGACACGAAATATCACTAATTGGTGAAGTTCTTGTTCCATCCAATGCCGTCATCCCTGAACCCTCTGAAAACTTCCAGATACTGCCATCGGAACCTCCAAAGTAAGCATAATCTCCAGCTGGCCTCCACTCCACAGAAGTCATATCCACCCCAAGCAATGCACCAGAACCGTTCAAAGTTGAAATTGCGTGATTGTCAGTGGTATATCGTAGAGCAACGCCCAGATCACCAGTGATAAACGCGGTTTCACCCCGAGGGTGCCAAGAAACATCGTTGAGATTTGAGTTTCGATTCGTGCTCAGGGTGACATCCATGCTGCGATCCTCTGGATGAATTGAGGAAATTCTGTGTGCATAACCGCTTTCACCAACAAGCAAAACAGAGATNCCATCGGGAGAGACTTTACCCGCTCGAATCCCTATATCGTTGTCTTCTAACGTATCGACAAGGCTCAAACTTACCGCAGATTCGAGTTCTGCTGGNACCATCGGCAACAGAAGAACAAGGAGCATAAATCCCACAATGAGAGGTCGTCGCATGATTTGCCCAACAAGAACTATCAAAAAACCTCTCCTATCAACAACCGACCGTTCTCATACTCCTCAACGGTGAGCCTTATGTCAAAGAGGCTCTTGGGCGTCATATGGAGAGATTCGCAGTTCGACGCGGTTTGGAGAAAAAAATTGGAGGAAATGCTGGCCTTGCTCGCATTGCGACTGAATACTTTGACAATATTGAAGTGAATGCTGAAGGTGTGTTCAAAGGTTCGTTCGCNATATTGACTGAAATCACCGGACAATTCGGCGACGACGGNAAACTCGTTGTCGATGTAAAGCAACTCAAAGGCGAAGAACTCAACAACTTTCTTTCTCAAGACGGAGGCCGTGAACAAGCGATGGAATCTCGCAAAAGATGGTCGTCTTTTCTTGACGAAGTAACTGGATACAGTCCGAAACAACGCGGGGACAAGGCAAAAGAAGACGCAAAGAAATTCTCAAAAGCCAAATCAGCTATTAAAATGGCGAGAAAGATGATGGAAATGAGTTCTTCGATTAACCAAGAAACAATTGATAAAGCAAACGAAATGATTGCTGATTTACAAGAAATGATTGATTCGGGAAATCCTCCCTCAGAAGGTCGTGTCAAGAAACTTAACGATTTGATTTGATTAGAGTGATATCATGGACGTCGATTCAGTTCTCGAACCGTTTCTCGAGAACCATCCTCAGATTCAGGATCTCGACGACAAGCAAAAACAACGCCTCGCACTCATGGTAGGTCACGTTGAAGAAACAGTCGGAATCGATCATCTGATCGATTGTTTGGCTGGGAATACCAGCATGCGGGGAGACGGAACAATTCGTTGCTATGTCGGTTTTGANCCATCCGGAAAAGCACATATTGGNTGGAAAGTTCTCTCNTTGCAACTGCGAAGAATGCTACAAGCTGATGCAAATGTCCTTATTTTCCTCGCAGATTGGCATGCTTGGGTAAACGACAAGTTCAATGGTGTCATGGAAGATATTCAAACAACTGCAACATACATGGAAGAGACTTTCCGTTCACTTCTTGGACATCCAGAGGAAGGAGAAGGACCTGGCCAACTGAGGTTTATTTGGGCGTCAGAAATTATGAGTTCTGGCGATTATTGGGCTCGAGTACTTCGATGCTCCAAAGGTGCCACTTTAGCCAAAGTACGGAAAACATTCACGATCATGGGGCGCGATGAAGCCTCTTCAGATCATGATTTGTCAAAGTTTTACTATCCCGCCATGCAAGCAAGTGACATTTTTGAAATGGACATCGATGTTGCTCTAGGAGGTATGGACCAACGAAAAGCCCACATGTTCATGCGAGATGTAGCTACAAGATGGAACTGGAAAAAACCGACCTGCATTCACACTCCGATTCTTTCATCGCTAAAATCGGCTGGAGTGCGAATGGAAAGTTTTGACCATAAAATGAGTAAATCTGACCCTGATGGAGCAATCTTGCTTCATGACTCACCTAAGGCGCTCCGTAAGAAAATCCAAAAACACGCCTATCTTGATCCCAGCGATTTACAATCCCCGGTGTATGAACTTGCTGAGCATGTTGTGCTGCCCGAATGGGGAGAGATTATTGTAACGCCGAATCCCAAATTTGGTGAACCATCAACTTGGAGGAGTCTTGAATCTTTCAAGGCTGCCGTGGCTGATGGAACACTCCACCCTTTGGATGCAAAACTTGGAGTTGCTGATGGCATTAGTCGTGGACTGAGTGCAGTTTCAAAGCACTTTGAAGAAAATCCCGATACNCTCGAAGCTGTCAATTCACTTGGGAGGAAGTGATTCCAATACAGATTNGTCTATAGAGTGATTTGCTTCGTTTGAGAATCCTTCCTCAATACTGTGCGACTTCAAGAAAATCATGCGCCTTGTATCTCGAATGAAATCACGATTTACCAATGGGTCTACGGCTACCTCTGCATTGATTGTCAACATATCTCCGCGTGAAAATTGACCTACGTATTCATCGAATACAACCACCTGATACACTTCACCGTTGTCCGCCTTACCATCGAGTATCATCTGAGGTGAGACAACCTCAAGATATTGAATATCCTCGTAGAAATTCTCTTCGACAACCATCGAGATGTCGGTAGGGTCCTTGTGAAAGGATTTGGGTTTTTTTGAACGAAGGTCATCTTGAATCTCTTGAAGGCACTTTCTGCAGTACGTTACTTTCTCTCTTGGACGAGCCAATCGTTCGTTTATCGTCCATTTGGATTCACAATCATTGCATTGGTAAACACTGTTCTTCAACCATCCGATTGCTGGACTTGTCATCACAACAATTGCGTCAAAGGAAAGGAGCCGAGAACGGTCTCGCATGCGGAGTTCACTCATTTCGTAATATCTGTTGGCTGGAAGGTTTACGACACGTATTGCTGGACGAGTGGACATGATTCGATCAGAGTACTGCTCTTTTAGCACTTGGTTTCCACATGCCAAAGTATGCTCCATGTTTTCGGAAAAGGTAACTTGTAAATCTCCATGCTCAGATAAATCATCCCATTCAATTTCAAAACCAAACACCGGTTCGTCAATTCCTGGCAATGCATTCAAGTCCGATTTGTACTTCGGACTTTCAAACAAATGCCTCCATGATTCCAATGTTTTTTGTTCAGCTTCAGTGGGTTCTGTCGGTGTCTTTGGCGTCATGGAACTATAATGCGAAGTACGGCAGTTAAGAAACATTGTGGAAAGTGAATATTTGCTTACTCGACTGCTTAAATCCCGTATCACTCGAATATTGATTTCGTGAAGCCATCATTCTTCGTGCAAACGTTCATGAATCTCTTAGAACTCGAAGATTTCGTTATAGGAGTAGTAACCATGTCCAACATTATCGTTCTCGTCAAACAAGTTCCTGATACCAATGCTCGAATCGTCGTTTCCGGAGACAGGGTTGATTTGTCTGCAGTCAAGAAAGTAATGAGTCCCTACGATGAATTCGCTGTCGAGACTGCGCTCCAACACCGCGAAGCCGTTGGTGGCGAAGTCACTGCAATCACTGTTGGGGACTCCGGCGCAGACAAGGTTCTCAAAGACGCAAAGGCAATCGGAGTTGATCATATCGTTCGTATCGACTGTACTGAAAGCTTAGATTCAAACGCTCTTCAATCGATTCTCGCAGCGACAGTTTCAGACCTTGGTGCTCATGCAGTATACTGTGGTAAATCCGCAGCAGACACTGGTGCAGGTTCGACCGGCCCGGGGTTGGCTGAAAGATTGGGTTGGGCATCGGTATCCAACAGCATCAGTGTGTCCTTTGGAGAACAACTTTCAGTCGTAACNCCTTCTTCAGGCGGTAACGCACGACTGAGTGTCCCTCTTCCTGCGGTCGTCTCGTGCGACAAAGGTGATATGAAAGTCCGTAAACCAAATGTAAAAGGAATCATGCAAGCCAAGAAAGCAAAAGTCGATGTTCGAAGCGTCGATATCCCAGCATCATCCGTAACTGTGGTAGCCCACAGTATGCCCCCAGCGAAACCCGCTGGAAAATCATACGATGGTGGTGCGGCGGCAGCAGAAGTTGCTCGTTTGTTACGCGATGAAGCAAATGTAATCTGAGGTGGAAAAATGACCGAAACTGTAGTAATCGCTGAAACCGTAAAAGGAACCGTACATCCATCGACCGCAGAACTCATTTCTGCGGCCCAATCTTTAGGCTC
Source organism: Methanobacteriota archaeon (assembly GCA_002687075.1). Lineage (GTDB taxonomy): Archaea > Thermoplasmatota > Poseidoniia > Poseidoniales > Poseidoniaceae > MGIIa-L1. The sequence continues at coordinate 69,401 of NYZH01000033.1, read as the reverse complement.
CCAACCCGTTGTTGTTGTACCTTGCACCGATGCAAGTGCAGCAGAAATTGCAGCAGGTTTCGTNGGCTCTGCCCGTGTCGTGGCTGCAAAATCCAGTGTTTTTGAGCACTACGATGCTGCCGGCTGGGCTGCTGCTATCGATGCAGTTGCTCCAGCAGGAATTCTTGTTGCATCTGCTACACCGCAATCAAAAGACCTCGCAGCACGAATTGCTGCTCGCAGAGGTATTTCTGTCGTACAAGATGTTACCCAAATTGAAGGAGGAAATTTGACCTCTCCAATTTACTCAGGTAAGGCAATGCAAACTGTCTCCCTCAGTGGAGACGCAGTAGTTACAATTCGTCCAAATGTGTTCGAAGCCGCTCCTACTGGAGGCAATTCAGATGTTTCAATTGTCGATACCACTGGAAATATGGCGACCGCTGTTCAAGAGTTCATGGCTCGTGCATCAAGCCGATTGGATGTTGCTGAAGCAAATATTATCGTATCCGGCGGGCGTGGAATGGGTTCTCCTGACAACTTTGTCCACCTCGAAAAAATTGCAGATACTCTAGGAGCTGCTGTTGGTGCATCACGTGCTGCTGTCGATACTTGGGATGAAATACCTCACTCAATGCAAGTCGGACAAACTGGAAAAACTGTGAATCCTAATCTTTACATCGCCGTTGGAATTTCCGGAGCAATACAACACCTCGCTGGAATGCGCTCATCAAAATATATTGTAGCAATTAACAAAGATGCTGACGCACCAATATTCCAACATGCAGACTACGGAATCGTTGCTACTTGGGAAGAGGCGTTACCTGTACTCGAGTCCACGCTGTCTTCAATGATGAACTGATTAGGAATACTTTCCAATCGTGTAGGAACCGGTTCCAGATGAATCACCAACAAACGGGTTGGTTTCTTTTTCGTGTCCGATTGTTGTCATGGGCCCGTGACCAGGGTAAACAATAGTCGATGGGTCAAGCGGCCATAGTTGCGTATGTATTGAATGAGCTAAAACTGAAAAGTCACCTCCAGTATCGGGTAAATCTGTACGTCCAACAGATCCGGCAAACAGTGTATCTCCAACAAACAAGTGGTCTGGGCCATCTTCGACAAGGAGTAGAAGGCTACAACCTCCCAATGTATGACCTGGCGTATGCCGTATCTCAAAGGTAAGTGCCCCCACCTCCAACAATTCATCGGCGATTAAGTCGACATCAGCGACTGCAGGTTCAGGAATATGGAAACCGTATCGAAGTGCTGATTTTTGCGCCAAAGTCTGCAAAAAAGTGTCGTCAGGATGAAGATACCAGTCCACTTTGTAACGCTCTTTCAAGTCAGGTATGTGTCCGCTATGGTCAAAATGGGCATGTGTGTTGAGTAAGGCGACAACTTTTCGTGATGGGAGATTCATTTCTTTCATTTCTGCAAAGGATTGAGGCCCGTTCGTCCAATCCGGTCCTTGGCCCGAAAATTCATCTATCCATTGAATAATTCGTTCTGGTTCTGCACCACCATCAATGATGACCGTATCCCCTGTTGTTCTGTCAGTAACGACTGAACAACGCATTTGCAAAATCCCCACCATGAAGTATTCTACCCAAGGGTCCTTGACGGCCATGTTCTTGCGAAGCATATCTCCTTCATGAGACTAGCCTTCATCAATGAGAACCTGCAATGAATCACTGGACCATTGTCCATCGAGGTCGCAAACTCGTAATTCAAATCTATAATTTCCAGGAGATAATCGAACTTTTACTTTTGATGATGAGGCTATTTCCTTCCCCGATTGTTCAATCCAAGACCATGTCTTGATTCGTTCTTGTGGGTCAAAAGAACCACTGCCGTCAAGAGTAATAATTACAGAACCATCTGGACCAACTGCGTGATGTTGATCATCTCCTGATACTGCTCGAGGTACAATTAATTCATCAATCTGAACATTGAGTTCATCTAGGAGGTTTTCATCAGGTAAGATGGCCATTTTCTCAATTGCATCATCGAGCTGAGAAAGCAATTCATCGGTATCGATATCCAAGGTACCATCTTTTTTCGATGGAGCGATTTCCCCTTGCATACCCTCAAGAGCATCTTGAAGCACAGAAAGCGACACATCAGGAGTTGGTGTTTCGGTTATTGAATCCAATTCTGCTTGAGTAAAATATTCCGACATAGAATCATCTTCACTGTACAGTTCTTCAGCAGAAAGTGGAACAACTTCATCCGTTTTTTCAAACCATAATGTCAATTCTGACTCATCAACCTCTATTGGACTTTGGTCAAGGGAAAATTGCCCTATGGGTTCGTGTTCTGTCCAATCGTTTTGGTCCTCTCCACCAAAAAGGCAGACTGAACCATCAACACTCACTGACAAATATTGAGTCATTCCCTTGTGTTCGATGAGCCATGTTTCACCATCCTCCTCACGCCCATGGATGTAAAACCATGCCGATGCCAAGGTCGTATTACCTCTATAGAAAAGATTGCTAATTGGATATTTGCATTCCATCCAAACTTGAGGTGGGTTCACAAAGTGTTCATCAAAACACAAAACTTGTCCGCTATCAAACCCGCAAAGAATATTATTTTCAAACGATTCAACATTCAACAGACGGCTTTTGACATCATAACGATGAATTAACTGCTGATTTTTGATATCCCAAAACTCAACTTCGAGGACTTCTTCTTCACCTGCAACCATTGCATAACCTTCACGGCCGATTACGAGATGTTGACCCGAATATCCTCCCAAACAAGTTATTGATTCACCTTGTTCTCCACGAGCTGGTCTACTCCATACCCGATTACCGTTTTGAATGACGTGAACTTGACCGTTTTCTTGACTCAGCAGCAGATATTCTCCAACCACCGATGAAAGAACAATGTCAGAGAATTGTTCGTCAGTAGAGAATTTCGTACCATCGGGATGAATCAGAAAGAGGCGGCCTAATCCATCAACGACTGCAAAGAAAGATGGAAGTTGATGAAGTTCAAATCCACCGGCTTCTATCGCAAACTGCCAAAGAACATTTCCTTTCAAATCCAGTCGAGTTAACCCATATGCATCATCGAGTACCAGAATGGATTGGTCCTCAACAATCAATTTTCGGATGAACGACTCCGCAACCCATGAACCGCATAGTTCAAAATTACCGCTTTCAACTTGTGCGATGAAAACTTTCCCGTCGCCTTCAGCCCATGATGAGATTGTACCACAAGAGGAGAGGCACAATGCAGTAACTTTCGCCTCGGGCTGAAACGCAACCCGAACAGACCGACTCTTGAGCATGGACTGATGTGACCGTCGGTCTCAATTAATCTCATCCCTTGATTGGGTCATTGAACCAAGAAGTAAAATCTGGATGCGGCCGATACATACTGGGATGTTTGATGTGCCTCCAAAGTGCCTCCTTTTCATCCTCAGTCCATCCACACAATGGCTCTAGTGTAGAGATTGGAGTCGTTTTAACTGCATTTTCTCTACGCTCGATAAACGGTTGCGCATCCTCAATTGAAAGACCTACAATGCCCCAAGCTGGTCGCTGATACATTCGATTCGTCTCATCTTTGGTTCGACTCCGGACACCCAAAAAAGGATCCCATTTTTTCAGNATTTCTATGTACTCNGGCTTTGAATTAAGNACCGGAATAATNCGTGANCCTCTNCGCATAATGAGAAATGAACTCAAAACATCATCTTCTGATGACANTTGGGATAAAACATCNCCTTGAACNCCAGTAGGCAGACCGCCAGGACCTAATATTCTCTTTTCGATGGAGGAAACCTTGGTGGGTTCAAGAATTATTTTGACCCACCAGTCCGGNTNGGTGAGATCAACTTTTAGAGAAGAGTCTTGTTCAATNAGGCTTGCACCTAATGCACGNGCATAGGATTGAGAATCCCAATTATNCTTCTTACCCAAACGCTTCACTCGGACNCCAAAAGTCCTTGGTTTACCTACATTGGGATGCCGCTTCAAAAGCAAACTGGAAATGAGTTCTGGGTCTGGATCCTCCGAGAGTTCTACGATGCGATCTATCGCNACAACGCCGAGTCCATGACATATCAAATCTTCAACAACTTCGGGCTCAGCGGTTGAATAAACAACATCAAAATCTCTTAACCTATCTCGAACAAGAGGCACTGACGAATTAACTGCGAGTTGAACCAAGTTCTTACGAAGCGCTCTTTGAAATGACCTGCGGACAACTTTGGATTTCAATCCCAATTCTCCGAAACGTAAAATCCACGAATTTTGTGCCATGCACAAGCCTCAGGTTTCAGTGTCATTATGTAAATCTACTATCTCATCGTCCTCTGCGGATTCAAGTTTCGCAGTATCGTTTCGAGAAGAGAAAAGAGCATCAAGATAATCTTGGTTAATATCTCCAGTCACATATTCTCCATTGAAACAACTCGTGTCAAATCTTGAAGGAGGGTTCTGGCCNATGGATGTGGCTTCAATTAAATCTTCAAGAGTTTGGTANAACAGTCTGTCGCTGCCTATTATTGTGTTAATTTCATCGATGGATTTGCCGTTTGCAATAAATTCGGTGATTGCAGGCATATCTATTCCGTAAACATTCGGGAAACGAACCGGTGGTGCAGCAGATGCAAAGTATACTTTGGAAGCTCCAACATCTCGAGCCATCTCGATTATTTGTGCACTCGTTGTCCCTCGGACTATAGAGTCATCAACGAGGAGAATGTTCTTCCCTCTAAATTCGTGTTCAATTGCATTCAGTTTACGTCGAACAGACTTTTCACGTAATGCTTGGCCTGGCATAATGAATGTTCGACCAACATAACGGTTTTTCACGAAACCTTCTCGATAAGGAACATCCAATGCTTTGGCCATTTGAAGAGCAGCGATTCGTCCTGAATCAGGTACTGGAATNACTGCATCGATATCGTGTTCAGGCCATTGCTCTAGAATTCGCTTCGCAAGAACATCTCCTTGATTGAGTCGAGCATGATAAACGGAAATTCCATCAATAACCGAATCTGGTCGAGCGAAATAAACATGCTCAAAGATACACGGTGACGCATCAACCTTCTTTGCGCATTGCCTATGGAACAAGTGACCGGAATTTGAGATGAATATCGCTTCACCTGGTTCAACATCTCTCACAACCTCAAATCCGAGAGCGGTAATAGCAACCGACTCGCTGGCGACAATCCATTCAGTACCACTTTCTCCAGTCCTTTTACCAAAAATAAGTGGGCGAATTCCGTAAGGGTCTCTAAACGCAAGAAGCCCGTATCCGGAGATAATTGAAACACAAGCATAACTCCCTTGAACGCGCTCATGTAGATTTGATACAGCAGTAAAAACTGTCTCAACATCCAGATGGGGTGCTCCTTCAATTGACAGATTTGAACTGTTAGAATCGAGTTCCACTGCGAGCATGTTTAGCAATATTTCCGAGTCGCTNCTTGTATTCATATGCCGATGGTGTTGGTCGGTAAGTTGTGTATTGAGTTGACGCGCATTGGTAAGATTACCGTTGTGAGCAAGACCTAGACCGTAGGGGGAGTTCACATAGAATGGTTGGGCCTCTGCTCTGGATGATGAACCCGCAGTGGGGTAACGCACATGCCCGATTCCCACGTGACCCTGCAATCGACGCATGTGACGGCTGTAGAAAATATCTGAAACCAAGCCATTGGACTTGCGAAGACGGAACTGACCATTCACATCAGTCATAATGCCCGCAGCATCTTGACCACGGTGTTGCAAAACTGTTAGACCATCGTAAATCAATTGGTTCACATGGACTCCTTGCTGTCCAACAACTCCAATGATACCACACATGTCCTTGCCTCAACTCCCCCAGTGCTTGGCGCTTTGTAGCCATTGTGGCTAGAAAAGTATCCNCCGATTAAGCCTTAGGACGGTGAGTCTTCTTGGACCAGTTGAATTTTCGCATGCGGGCAGTCTGNCCATATCCACATGCTGCACAAACTCCCTTTTGTTTGTGATATGAGTTCCTACCACATCGACGGCAGCGTATGTGGGTCGTCTTTTGACGCTTACCCATAGATGGAGTACCCTTCGACATAGAAACACCTGTGAGTCCGCCCACCGACCACCCCCTTATCAAACCGACGGAGAAGAATGCCGGACGGGAAAATCAGTCACTCTTCCTCAAAGATGAAATCAGAACGTTGCTTTTGAGAAGTTATTGCGGAAAAAGTAACCCCTAAAGAAACACCCAAGGCAACAAGAACTGCACCTGCTGAAACGAGCATGTGCACAATGTTGTATATTGCTTGAGCACGAACTGAACCGTTGTCTTCAAGCAACATTGGTCCTTGATCGATAAAGAAAATTGTGGCGATAATTCCAAGAATTGTGGCACAAAACATACCGACAAGTGGAGCTCGTGGTCGGTTGCGAGATTCACCATAAAAGAACAAATTTCCTAGAAGAACCAGTGAGCATAATGTGTAAGCGGTAAGGGTTGCGTTGGCAAATCGAGTGAATGCTATTTCAGAATCAAAACCTTGAATTCCTGATGAAATGGAAATGTCTATGGCAAGTATCAGCAGAAGTGGCATTACAAATGCTAGAATCATCAATCTCCAGGTGAAGACAAGTTTCTTTTCGATCATTCTTGTTCACCTCCAAGATGATTCGAAACGATATCTGCAACCTGTTCAAGTTCATCTTTTGTTGGCGGAGATATTGTTTGAGGCGGGGGCAGGTTTCGTTCGTAAACAAATATCACGATTGCGAAAACAAGAATCGAGAGTAAACTTCCCACAAGTAGTCCTGCTAAATCAGCAACAGCGAGCCAGAGATGTTCTCTAAATAATTCGGCAGTGATAAGTGGGCCATCGANATTCAATCCCAAGAATAGAAGAAGAAACGAGAGCCCGGAAAGCATGAATATCGAACTGGCTTCTTTTTTACGATCAACACCAATGGTCAACATTGCGATAGCCGAAAACGATGAAAGACTTGCAGTGAAAAGAAGGAATGTTGGCCAAAAGACATACCAATATGAATTCACATCACCTTTCGAGATTTGAGGAGTTAAAATCCACCAATGCATTCCAACGAGCCAAATGAATCCTGCTAAAGTCATGAAAACACCGAGTTTTCTATCGCTTTTGGGAAGCCTACCAACGGGAACATTACCAGAAAAAGANACGAGATAAAGCCCGATTAAAATCAACACAATTGGGCCTACAATTGCCCCGAGCAAATGTCCTGCGGCAGATGATGGTGAAGAGGGTACAGTCCACGGACTTAGGCAGACCATTGCAAATCCTACAAAGGCAAGAAACTTGCCAAAGTTTTTGTCCCGAGGATTGGCAAAAGACAAGAACACCCATATGCCTAAAGGCATGACTGCAACAGGAATCCAGAACAAGAGTAGTGCTTGAAACATCTCGTCCATACCTATATCTAACGGGCGAATGTTCATTATCTATCCCCTCGATTTTACACTCAGTACGACGAATTACCCTTGAAATCAAATCCGTCAGCACTAAATACCCAACTCTAGTGGGCCCTTTGCTCAAGGTGCTCTCATGGTCAAAATGCCACGTCAAGTTAAGCGTTACAGCCCATCTGCTGGTAAGCACACCATGCATACAATTGAGAGGGTAAAGAAGAAGCGAGCTTCAGAACTACGCTGGGGACAACGACGTTTCCGTCGAGTCATGGCTGGTTACCGTGGTTTCCCAAGACCAAAACCTGATGGCCGTGAAAAGCCTACAAAGCGAGTGAACATTCTCTATCGTTGCACTGAAACGGGCAAGGCGCATTACGCTCCTTGCCGCCGTTCCAAGAAATTCGAATTAGTCGACAAGTGAGTTGAACAACATGGCACAAAATTTCCTTAAAGTAACCTGCAAAGATTGCGGCAGTGAAGCAACAATCTATTCCCGTGCTACATCTACCATCTCTTGTACTGTTTGTGGAGCAACTCTATCGATCCCATCCGGCGGTAAAGCGAACCTAATTGGTTGCACCGTAGTCGAAGCACTTGATTAAGGAGGCTGAGCCTCCATGTCAGAAATTATCAACTCGCCCAATGAGGGCGAACTTGTTGTCGTTTCAGTTACAACGGTAAAACAAAACGGTTGCTACGTCACTCTTGATGAATTTGAAGGTCTTGAAGGTTTCATATTCATCGGTGAGATTGCAAGTGGATGGGTCAAAAACATCAGAGTCTATGTGCGTGAAGGNCAAAGGCTGATCTGCAAAGTGATGAGAACTCGTAAAGATGGTTCGTCTCTTGAACTATCGCTGAAATCCGTTTCNGAGGAACGACGACGAGAACGTCTACAAGAGTGGAAAAATGAGCAGCGTGCTCACCAGTTACTCAAAGTGTTGGGTGAGAAAGTAGGTTGGAGTCAAGATGAAATTAGCTCATCTAGTGAAGAATTATCCAATGCCTTTGGTGGACTCTATTCTGCCTTTGAAGAGGCAGCAATGAATGAAGGCTCATTGGCTGATGCCGGTTTTGAAGGAGATTGGATTAAAGATTTCACTGAATTAGCGATAGAAAACATCATTCCTGATTTTGTTGAAATTCGAGGCATTCTGACATTGAGTATCAACGATATTAACGGTGTTGAAATAATCCAAAAAGCTCTTCTAGAGGCTGAATCATTATCATCCTCTGAGGATGAAATTGAAGTCTCATGCTATTACAACGGCGCCCCAGAGTATCGAATTGAACTTCGAGCGCCAGATTTCAAAACTGCAGAGTCCATTTGGGAAAACGCCACCAAAGCAACGCTCAAGCATGTTACTGACGCCGGTGGAGAAGCATCTGCTCTCCGGGAATGATGCGCTCGTATCATAAAGAAGAGAGACTTGGGTAATTTTATGGCGCGCCAACTTCTTCAGCAATGCCGAGAATGCGGTGCGTGGACTTTAGCCACGACTTGCCCCTCTTGTGGAGCAAAAGCACAAGCAGCCGCTCCACTCAAATGGTCTCCAGAAGACCACAGAGCATCAATTCGCAGAAAAATGTACAATGTTGAGGACCCCGATTGGGCCTCAAGCCTAGCAAGCCTGCCAACTTTGAACGAAATGCGAAAAAATCATGTCGCTTCAGAAGAAGAATGAAATTCTCTCTTCACCGTTGAATTGGTCAATTTTTGTTCAATCCAATGTGAAACATTATAGCGCGGCGGAAAACGATACTGACTATATGGGATTGAAAATCGAATGGCGTGACGCTCATACTGAACTTGGAGAGCATGCAATGATGTTCTTTGCACTCCCAGGNGTAGGTAATGTTGGAAAAGTTGCTCTAGAAGGGTTAAATTCCTGCCATTTAAGTCATGAGATTGCTCGATTGCACCATACTGCTCTGCCCCCATTAGCAATGTTGGATGAAGATGGGNTACTTGCCCCACCTCANCTTTCNNTNACCTCTATAGAATCAGTTACAGGNGTTCGTATTTTGACTTTAACGGGCACNTCTCAACCCCTCGAGCCTGANCATCAAGGCAGTATGGCTAGAGAAATTATGCATTGGCTTCACTCTCAAGGAGTAAAATCACTCTATGTATTGGCAGGACTCATGGACGCTCCAACGAGAAAAGAAACATTCATCGTAGCATCAAACAGTTCTCATCGAATTGATCTTGAGTCAATGGGTGTAGATGTTCGCAGGAATGAACCAAAATCAGGCGCAATTGGACTCGCTGCACTACTTGCATCGATTGGACCGTTGTTCCAGATTAATTCTGCATGTGCCATTGCCACGACAGTGGGTTCAAGCGGTGATGTTTTTGCCTCACAACGACTTCTAGAGGCACTTGACAAATGGTTTAATCTTGGTATCGCTTTACCCAGTGATATTCAGTCAAAACTCACTGAAAAATTGTCGAAACTTGCCCCAACAAATGCCCCTGATTTGGTAAGTGAACTGACCGAATCACCTGATGCCTTCTACATGTGAGGACTAATTTCGAACATAGGTCCGGTTCGCTCTGTTTACCAAATCCGGAATAAGGGCGATATCAATGAGCCATAGCAAACCACATCCGCCAAATGTCAAGAAATAAAAGATACCCATTCCAACTTGATTTAAATAAAACCGATGAGCTCCTAAAGGCCCAAGAAGGAACCAAAGAATATACGTGAGAACAACATCTTTTGATTGCGGTGTTTGAAGATTTCTTGCGCCATGTTGTTGGTAGTAGTTTGCATAAGCCGCTGGAGGCTGTTGGTACTGAGGTTGCTGATGTTGAGTTCGAGGCGGTACCGGAGGTCTTTGAGGGACAGGGGGAGGCTGTTGTGGCAGATGGTAATGGTTGTGAATAACATCTCCTGTGTGCAAGTCCCCTGACACAACGCTATCCCGAACATTCGGTCCTGCTTCACCTGATGGGCCCATTGTATCAATGAGAGCACGGGGTATGCGCTAAATAAGTATTGAAGGCGAAGGCGCCGAGAGAGAGATTTGAACTCCCGTGTCACAGGGACAGTGGATTTCGAATCCACCGCAATACCGGGCTATGCGATCTCGGCCGTGATGTTCGCTCTAGCGCCACCGTCATAAGCATGATGCCACAGCGTAGTGTCATGGAGATTCACTTCATTGGTAGAGACCATGATGTGAAAATTGAGGCTGCAAATGAAATTACCGTACGAGCTGCGCTCCTCAAGGCNGGAATTCACCCCTCCACGGTACTCGTTAGTTTTGAACAAACTGTACTGCCGCACATCACTGTGTTACGTAAAACCGTTCAATTGGACGTAACGACAGTGTCTTCTGGAGGTTAATTCCGTTCAACCCTTTGGGTAATGTGAATTTTAGAATGTCGTCCAATATTACCCCGAACTTCAACTGCCCAAGCGTCAATTCCGATATTGGCGACAACAACAATATCTCCGATTTCAGCCAAATCGTATTGAGGGCCCCAATCGTTAGCCCACCCTTCAACTTTCATTGCCCCTGAACCATCCATGAGCATCAATCCTTTGCGATGCCATTCTTTCCCGTTTCGGCCCACACCCCTTTTTTCAAATCGATAAACCAATTTCCCCGTTACATTCCAGCGAGCGCGAAATTCCATCAAATCAGAGCCAACATCATCGCTTGATGCATGCACTACACACGCATGAGGGTCTACTTTGAGTTCTATTTCTCCTTTCCAATTTGCTGTTGGAACGACATTATCGAGTTTTACACGGTCCCCTTTGGATAAGGAATCCGGCCATGAGGGAGTTCCGTCTTGGTGTGAATCCACCAAAAACTGAATCTTTGCAAACTTTTCTCCTTGAGAGATAATCACTTGAGGGCGACGACCTTCTTTCATACCCATTACAGTAAACACTTCTCCAATCAGAGTCATTCGAGGATTAAGCTCCCCAATTGGAGTCAAATCAAATCTTGTTGACATCCCCGGTAATTGAATCGAACCTCCAAGCGGTAAATCATCATCGCCATCTCCTCCAGGGCAAATTTGTGACCAATCACATCGGTCACAACGGACCTCATCTGGCGGTTCTATAGCAACACCCCCTTCCTTAAAACCGCGCACTGGAGCGGGTTCAGGAGGGCATTCATCCAATCCAGGTGTTGTTGCTCGCAATTGAGTCCACATTGCTTGTAATTCTGATTCCATTTCTGCCATTTGCGAAACATTCGGGCAAGGGATTGTTTTGATTTTATTTGCACCCAGATACCAAATTTCAAGGAAATCAACCTCTTGTTCTTTCCCATGAGTAACCCACCAAAGCATGGCATACATTTGCAATTGGTCAACATAGTCCCCAGAACGGTCGCCACGACCCAAGCTCGCCTTTAAGTCAACAATTTTGATACGGCCATCCCATCGATAAACAAGATCATACTCCCCTTGAAACCAATGCTCAGGATGAACCGCATTCATGGCAAATTTACCTGCATTTGGGTCCACAAACCATGGACGACTAAGTTCCCAAGCCTCGAGCAACGTTATGGCTCCTTCTTGAGCCAAAGGGTGATTGTTGGCCAGAGTGTAGCGACGTGCGTCTGGCGCTGGCCATTCATCACGATTCCCTCGTCTCCAAGCTTTGAGATTTGGGCCACCGTTCATATCAATGCAACGCTGAACCTCTTCCAAGTGGAATTCAAGGCCGTTGATGCACATCTCAAGACAATAATCTGGATCGACTGTATCCCATTCACCAGCTTTACGTTCATTTTTGAGCCATTCCAATTTCATAGATTCTAGTGCAACCGGGAGATGAACTTTTATTCGCTCAATTGCCCATTCCCTCAATTCATCTATCGTACTTGGACACATGTTACTTGGAAGAGCAAGAAGGCGTTCTGCAGGCCATGGGTCTGTGCTCGTTCGGCTTGGAACCCCATTGTCATCAAGAGGGATTGCAGAAAGAGTGTCGTGAGATGCTTTGGCTACCAGTAACGCAGGCGATTCCATGAGCATTCGACATACNACCTCCTCAACCGCCCTCCCAATGAATAAAACCGGTATCTGTGGCATTTTCAACCGGCGAACTTTTTCATAAAACCAAAGGCGAGGGCAGGAACGATAAGCATTCACTTGACTCGCAGACAAACGGTTGAATGGGCCGACTGAATCTTCTGAAGGCTGAGCGAGTCGAACCGGCATAGATTGAGATATTTGACGAATGTTCTTGAACTCTACTCATAATGTCAAATGAGGAGAACAACTACAGGCAACCAAGAAACTGTATTTTCCTTGATGCTTTTCGAAGTCGAGTTAAGAATCCTTCACTTGTAATCGCGTTTTGCGTGAGTCAATACGAAGTTGCGGTAGACCCGCTCGCCAACCGATTTCAGCTGCAAGTAATTTCAAGCGTTGGCCTGGCCGTAGAGATTCCATTTGACCCGTAATGCTTGAACCAAAAGATGCGACTTCAACCACTGACGAACCGTCCCACAAATGGATATTGAGCATCGTCCACGGTTTGGCGTCTAATCGGACACCGGAGCGCTTACGAACACTCAAAATGATACCTTCTACATTGGCTCGTGTTCGAAGAAGACCAATTCGCGTCGTACATTCGGAAAGTTTTTCTGACCTTGAGGAGAGTTCTTCTTCTGCTTCAGCAATCGTCATTATGCGGGTTTTTGAATCAACATACAATCTTGGTGAATCTCGCCATACACCCGGTAAAGCATCCATGATGACAATCTCTTCGTTTGGCTCATCATGCAACAGTGGATAAGAGCCAGGCTCACTCTCCTCTACCGTGATCTGCGTTCCACCCGCAACCAACAGTGCNCCGAGTACAGGTTCCCCAAAATGATTGGGAAGAGGGCCCCAAGCCCCAGTAAATTTCCCAACAACACTCACTCGGTCTGGAATTGATGCCAATGGTTCACTAGGAGCAGTGAGTTGCAAATCTCGTATATCTGTTAGAGAGGAAAGCAAGTCATCTCCACCCCATTCATGGCCATCATAAGATAGACTGCACCAATGACAACCTGCGGCCTCTCCACTGCAAGCTTGTTCCGGTAATACCGGCAATGATGCTGGACCTGAACCCATGGACTGCATTTCAGAATGTATTTGCTTGAATTCAGTTGTCATCAATTCATACATTTCCTCGCTTGGAGCATCGTATTGAATTCGATGTGGGCCGTTAAGGTACCAACCCTCCAAACCATCGACTCTTTGATTGCCGTGAGTTTCGTGCCAAAGCCAAGCATAGAAACGAAGTTGATGTTGAAGTGAATCTGCAAACTTGGAACTTGGATCTCCTGATTTGATATCGACCAAACGGACGCGTCCATCCCATCGAAGTACTAAGTCCAGTTCCCCAGCAGCCCAACCTTGGGGATGGAAGAGGCGTTGCGGTTGGTGAACCCGAGGGTCTTTCACCCAAGGCCGTGCAATCTCCCATGCCTCGTTCCAACTCACTGGTTCATCAACATCAGACCATTTCATGGCTTGCTCTGCAATTGCCCAAGACCTCATGTCAAAATTTCGGACCTTATCCGGAACTGGAAAACATGGTTCGTCACCCCAAGCAGGTGACGGAACTTCAAACGGAGGAGTCCCGCTGCGGTAGGATTTCAAGAATGGACCGCCATTTTCATTGAAACAAGATTTCACTTCGAACAAAAACAATTCGAGTCCATTCTCCAATCGTGATTGAAATGTGTCAACAGTGACATCATCCCATGATGTCCCCGGTTCGTGCCACAACCCTTCATTCCAAAGTATCTCACCTGCCTGAAGAGCTTCATCTGCTGCTTTTGGGACCAAAGCAAGAATCCATGACTCAAGTTCATCGAATGTCGCGATATGCTCTTCGGGGCGATGCATCATTAATCCACAAAAAGCGTCCTCAAGTACGATGCCAATGACTTGGGATGGCCGCAATGGACCAGATATTCCAACTTTCGAGCCTAAAAACCACTGCCTTTTGCATCGAAGAAAAGTTGTGAGTCCACTCGCTGAAATTCGGGAACGTGAACGGCCCAGAGGGCCTCCAAGCGGTGGAATTCCAACAGGCATATATTCACCATACCTCAGTGTTCAAATGAATAAAAGTCACCGTTTGACCTTTGTTCTCGGTCCTTTCGACTTTCAAACTTGTTTATTCGCGGCCTCTTTGAATCATGGTCTCGGCGGAATGTAATGTTCACACCTTTGAGGAAACGGTTCATACCCTCTCTCAACCCAAAAGGACCTTCTGCAACACCATTCACTGCTCCCTCGCCATCAAAAACAAGCAAAGAATCACTTACGATGTCGATAAAATAGACATCATGATCGATAACAAAAGCAGATTTCTCATTCGTCTCCATTGTCTTTCGAATAGCCTTTGCAGCAACCATACGCGCATTCGCATCAAGATGGGCTGACGGTTCGTCAAACAGGTACAGGTCCGCCTCGCGCCCAAGACAAATCGCTATAGATACTGCTTGGCGTTCACCACCGGATAATTTTTTTACTCTTTTTGGAAGGAGTTTGTCAACTCCTAGCGCTCGAATTACATTGACATTGAATTCACCAGATCTCCATTTAGGACCTATTTCTGTATCCAACCAGAGTTGGACACTACCGTCAAAAGAGGCATCAATATGTTGTGGCTTATACGAAATCGATGCCTCGTTGGTGACCCATCCTCCATCGTAATCCATTTCACCAGCTAGAATTTTAATCATCGTGGACTTTCCAGTCGCATTCGGTCCAACAACACCAACGACCTCAGAACGATGAATAGAGCCTTGACCCGTCTTGAGCGTGAAATCTCCAAGTTTCTTTTCAAGATCACCCCACTCCAATACAGCATTACCCCTTTCACCACCTCGTTCATGATGCTTCAAAAAGCGGATTGGTTTATCTCGAATTCGAACATTCTCTTCATGTAAAAAACCATCAAGATAAGCATTGATTGCAGTCCGAGTTGTTCTGGATTGAGTAAATATCCCGTATGCGGCTTTTTCTCCGTAGACAATGTGAACCAAATCACACAAAACATCCAAAATTGCCAAATCGTGTTCGACTACCAAGACTCTTTTTCCCTTTTGTGCGAGAGATTGGATAATGAGAACCATTCGCATTCTTTCAAAGATGTCAAGATACGATGAAGGTTCATCGAAAAAGTAGATGTCTGCTTCTTTCAACAGTGTTGCGCAGATAGCCACTCTTTGCAATTCACCTCCGGAAAGGACGCCAAGTTTACGGTTAAGAATATGATTGATTCCAAGTTCTTTGGCATAGAATTCCAAGTCACCACGATCATCAACTCGGGAGAGCAATTCTCGTACTTGTCCATCAAACACCTTAGGAAGTTTGTCTATATGCTGAGGTTTTACTGAAATTGAAATTCCACCCTCAGCAACCAATTCAAGATAATCATGCAATTCACCTCGAGGAAACATTGAGATGACATCGTCCCAATCTGGAGGAGGATTTTCCCAGTCTCCTAAATTGGGTCGCAGAGAACCGGAAAGGTGCTTTATCGCAGTGGACTTACCTATGCCGTTTGGACCTAAGATGCCTACAACCTGCCGCTTACGTGGAGCTGGTAAACGGAAAAGACGGAAACCGTTTAAGGAAAATCGATGAATCATATCTGTATCAAGTTCTTCGGGAAGATTGATGATTTTGACTGCATCGTCAGGACATAATTTCGCACGAATTACGCACGGTGGACATGCAGATTCGAGGATTTTACACTCGTCATCATTGACTTGGATACATTCTGCACCACAAACACCTGCATACTTTTGAAGATACTTGAAAGCATTGCTGTTTGGCTTACAGCGATCTTGATTCAAGACTGCAACTCTCACTTGAATTCCTCCTCGGAAAGATTTTTTGAAAAGTAAAATGAATGGGTGTATGGAGTAACAAACTGAATCAATATTTGTTCCATCTTTCCACCTCCAATCGTGTTTGTTGCTTTGGCTCTAACTTATGGAACTCTCGCCCAAAAAGCCTCAACAAACAGAGGTTTGTGTGCCATCGGGCGAAGCCCGAATGATTTCAAATGAGTCCCTTGAGGTGTTCATGCCCTTTAATCAAGCGCACAGTACATGGGGTTGGGAATTTCATACTCGCCTTACGAAGTGCGTCACGAGCAGTGAGGTAATTCTCTGGCTGGACTTGCAGCGAAATAACTCTCTGACCACGCTTGACACGTGCTGCAGTTCCAACGTTCTTGCCAAAAGCGCAGCGCATTCCTTGAGAAACACGGTCAGCTCCTGCACCTGTCGCTTGCTTGTTTTCACGAAGGACGTGATGTGGGAAAGTATGAACTCGAAGTGCGTAACCTTGAGCACCAGCAATCTTACGGATGGTTGAATTGGATATAACACGAGCTGCTTCAAGGGCTGTGTGGCGAATTTGACAGTTGTTATCTGCCCGAAGTTCCATTACGACAGGAAACTGACCTGTCTCCGCAGCAACACGGTTACCTACATGGAATTGATGAATTCTGTTGTTTGGAACACCACCAATATACTTTCGTCGGGTGAAGGCAGGGCCCTTGAGGCGGCGGTACATTGATGCAGGTTTACGTGCCATGATACTCTCTCCAAGCACTCCTGCGACCGATGTTTCCTTTATCATCTCTCCGCTTCGACCCTCGTCGTTCAAACAATGCTTTTTTGATACGTATGATTCGAGATTATTTCATCAAAAGGTTTCATGTGCTCGTTTCTCATCCCGCAAACATGGCGAAGGGATGGCGAGGACTTCTTGAAGAAGAATCTGAACATCAATGGCTTGCTATGGGCGGTTTCTTGGTATTTATTTTGCTCGGAGCAATACTCATCCAGGGTACATCTTCTCTACCAGGAGTTGATTACAGAACTGAAGGCTTGTCGGAAATGGATGGCCGAGTCCTCGACATCGCATTTGGTGATTCAGACACATACACAGCAATGGTATTAGGTGACGAAGGGCCAATTTTGTACCACCTAAACGAAAAAGGTGATGTCAATGATGTAGGAGCGGAATACCCAGATCTGTTGGAACTTTCATTCATGACGCAATTGCACGATGGTAGTGTCGCTCTTTCTCCTCAAAACAACACGCTTGATATCATAAACCTCCAAGAAGATATCCCTCAACACACCGAAATCAGTCTTGAATTCCAGGGCCAAGATTTTGATGTGTTGGACTTGGCCGAGCAGAAAGCTGGCGATTCCTACCGCTGGCTCATGATTACTGATGAAGGCCAATCAAGCAGTTTGCGAGGATTTGGGCCAATAGGCAGTTCTGCCCAGGACCTCACTACTGATGCGACACTCACTGCTGCAACAGTGAGTCCAAACATTATTTCTTGGGAAATGATCGAATCTCTAGGCAATGGCGACTGGGTCGCTGTAGGCTCAATGGTAAACCCTTTCGAGAGTAAAGATGACAGCCCTGCCACTCCACCAAAACATCCCGTAATCGGGTTCATTAGTTGGACAAACGGACCCACTTCACCTATGCTAACATTTACCGAAGAGCTTGATAACGGCGAAATTCACTCACTTATCCGACTCGACAATGGAACACTGCTTGCCGCNGGAACTGAATCAAGCATTCACATTGCCAAAGATGGAACNACAACTACNGTNNATGTTGCAAGCGTCTCCGCAGTTCTCG
This sequence comes from Methanobacteriota archaeon, assembly GCA_002687075.1. Lineage (GTDB taxonomy): Archaea > Thermoplasmatota > Poseidoniia > Poseidoniales > Poseidoniaceae > MGIIa-L1. The sequence continues at coordinate 51,352 of NYZH01000033.1, read as the reverse complement.
ACGACAAAGGGTCTGTGTGGTTTTTTGGTAGCAAGGGCAGCACATCAGTTATTCGTTTCAGTGAAGGTATTCCAGAAACAATGCCACTTGCCCAACCATTGCCTCTCACTGTTGAAGTATCTTCGATTTCAAATGACATCGTGTATGCGTACGGCCTCAACGATGCCGGCGAACCAGTCACATACTCAATAGACACTCTTGCAAGCGGTTCTATAGAGAGTGGAAGGGGATTCCTTAATCTCATGTTTGTGGCAATATCGACTGTTGTAATGGGTGTTATGTTTTGGACTGCATTCAAACGAATGCAAGAAAATCAATGAACTGTGAAACTGTTTCCTAAACACTGCTCAGTTCAATTCTACGCGAGAACCTTCATGTGCTCTCGACAACGCCGTTAAACTCTAGCGAGAGCAAGGGGTGTGAGATGTATGTCAAAACGGGGAATGATGGACCAGTTCATGGACATCAAACAACAACACCCTGAGACTATTCTTTTCTTCCGGATGGGTGATTTCTATGAATTGTTCCATGATGATGCAGTCGTCGGCTCAGAAGTTCTCGGCTTGGCTCTCACTTCACGCGATAAAAAAGCAGACAAGCCAATTCCAATGGCTGGATTTCCTTGGCATGCCCTTGAGGACAATATCAAAGTCATGCTCAAGGCCGGCCACAAGGTTACGGTTGCAGAGCAGGAAAAAGAACTGAGAGAAGGTGCAAAATTATTGGAACGAGTCGTTACAAGAGTTTACACTCCAGGAAGTTTGTATGAGGAGTCCCTTCTTGGAACAGATGAACGCTCACTGCTTATTTCCGTAACACTTGGAAAATCCGAACTCGGGATAGGAATTCTCGATGCTTCGACTGGCCAGGCTTGGGCGTCGCATCTTGTCGGTGATGATCGCTTTGCTCGAGCACTGGATGAAATTATGCGTTGGAGACCTACCGAGATTGTTGTATCCCCGAAAGACGCCGAAAACACTGAACTGTGTGCACTGTTTTCCCATCTTGATGGAGTCCTCATAAGTCAACATAAAGCGAGTGAAGCAAAACGAAGAAAAAGGCTAGAGAAAGTTCTGAAGGTTGCTGATTTAGGACACATTGATTTGGACAATTCTCCATTAGCCTTGGCAGCGGCCGGCCTTGCAGCAGACTACCTTGGAACGATGCATATTGCAGATGAAGTTCCTTTGAGAGACATCGAAGTTATTGATGAATCAGGACATCTTGTGCTTGACCAAACCACGCTCAAAAATCTGGAACTCACCTCGACATTAGCCGGTGAATACGAGGGTAGTCTTCTGGCATCATTGAACTCTTGTCGGAGTTCTATGGGAAGACGATTACTGAAAACATGGATATTGAGGCCATTATGTAACCTTGAAGCAATCCATGCTCGACACGATGCCGTCTCTGCATTATCTCGCTCGTCTCGCCGTCTCGAAGGAATACGAGAAGCCTTACGTGGTCTTCGAGATATGGAAAGGTTGGCTACACAATTGGCTTACAACAGATCGAATGGAAGAGACCTCATGGCTGTCAGCGATGCTTTGGAGCGAATGCCAGCAATCATCAATTTGTGTCAAGAAACTCAGAATCCATTACTTTCACATCTCTCACAAAATTTGGATTGCCTTGGTGACATGGCTGAAGAAATCCGTCACACCCTGGTTGACGAACCTCCATTAAGCATCCGTGATGGAGGACTTATTCGTAAAGGACTCAGTGAAACTATTGATCAATTACGAGAAACATCAGCATCTGGACATACATGGTTTCGGGAACTCGAAGAAAAACTACGTAAAGAACTCGACATACCCTCACTAAAAGTCAAAATGAACCGACAAATTGGATGGTTTATTGAAGTAACAAAATCCAATGAGGAAAAAGTACCTGAGGAATGGCGCCGAAAGCAACAGATGACCAACGGTTCTCGATACGTTACGGTTGAACTCGCTGAAAGAGATGACATTCTGTTGACCGCAGATACCAAAGTTAAGGAACTCGAGTACAGAGAATTCACAGCACTCAGAGAAAAATGCAAAACGCATGCACAAACACTCGCAAATATCGCTGGTAAGGTTGCAGCCATAGACGTGTTACAATGCTTCGCTACCGTAGCTCGTACACGCTCATGGAATCGACCCGAACTTACCCAAGGACACCACCTTCAAGCAGAAGGTGCTCGACATCCTACCCTAGAGCATCAATCTGGATTCGTTCCAAACGACATTATAATCAACAAAAAGCGTAACTTTCTCTTGATTACCGGCCCGAATATGGGAGGTAAGTCAACGTATTTGAGAACCGCAGCTTTGCTGACAATCCTTGCCCAATGCGGGAGTTTTGTTCCGGCTAAAAAAGCAAAAATTGGTCTTGTCGACCGTGTATTTACCCGAGTTGGAGCAAGTGATGATCTGCGAAGAGGGCGTTCTACATTCATGATGGAAATGATTGAGGTCGCCCACATTCTACGAAGAGCGACTTCGAACTCCCTCATCNTACTGGATGAAATTGGCCGAGGTACCTCGACATTTGACGGTCTATCCATTGCTTGGTCGGTTACTGAAGATATTTGCAGAAGAATTGAGGGTAGAACTCTATTTGCCACCCACTATCACCAACTTATTGGGCTTGAGGGAGAGGTGAAAGGGCTCGTCAACGTTCATGTTCAAGTTGCTCAAGCAGACGGGGAACTACGTTTCATGCATACGGTTGCAGACGGTCCTTGTGATGACTCATACGGCGTCCAAGTTGCAGCTCTTGCTGGCTTACCCCGTTCAGTTGTTGAACGGGCAACGGACCTTTTGGCATTTTTAGAACAACAAGCTGACGGTGCAAAAGCAGGTGAAAGCGGCACTCCGTCTGCTCGCTCTCATGGGCAATCAAGCCTGATGGGATATTTTGCAGCTGCAGCAATGAATCATTCGAATCCTGCTAAAAAATCGCAAAACAACATCTCTCCAAATGAAAAAGAAACCCTCGATTACCTGCGGCAATTAGAAGCAGATGAATTGTCGCCTAAGCAAGCACATGATACAATCTATAGACTAAAACAGATATTGAGAGGTGAACGAAATGAGTAAACCTGACCGAATCATTCAGCTTGATGATGCCACAATCGGTCACATTGCTGCTGGAGAAGTTGTTGAACGTCCTGCACAAGTTGTCAAAGAATTGCTGGAAAACAGTTTGGACGCCGGCTCAGAGCATCTTTCGATTACCATCGAGCGTGGGGGTTTCGACCTTATTCGAGTTCAGGACGACGGTCGTGGAATTGCAGAACAAGATTTGCATTTGGCTTTGGATCGTCACGCCACTTCGAAACTAAAAAAAGCAGAAGACCTCAACTCGATTCATACTCTCGGATTTCGTGGAGAGGCTTTAGCGAGTATCGGCATGGTCTCCAAACTTCAAGTGTCCAGTAGACCGAAAGGTGCAGAAGGAAAATCAATCACTATGACAAATGGNGTGAAGGGNAAAGTGGAACCTTTTGGAATGCAGCACGGCACAATTCTTGTTGTTGAACATTTGTTCCGAAATACACCGGCTCGTTTGGCTTTCCAACGCCGACCTGCAACCGAAAACTCAAGAGTAGTAGATGTGGTTGTAGCCCATGCCATGGCTCACCAAAACGTTGGATTCAAACTCATCATTGATGAGAGAGTCATGCTCGACATACCTCCAGCNGAGTCAATGATGGACCGATTGTTCGACCTTTTGGGAGGGCAAGTCGAATCNATGATGGAAATTTCTTCTCCAAAAATTGACGATGAGGCACCTGGTGAAGAAAAATGGAGTGGATGGATTAGCACCCCTGATATTACTCGAGGGAAAGGCGATGATGTTCATGTTTTGATTAACGACCGACCAGTTGCAGCGGGACCATTTTTGCAAGCAATTCGCCGAGGATACCGTACAAGACTCATGCAAGGTCGGCATCCAATTGCGGTTCTGTCTCTTTCATTACCACCCGAGGAAGTTGATGTAAATGTCCACCCAACAAAACGTGAAGTACGCCTTCGTCATTCTTGGCGAGTTTTGGAAAGACTGGAACGAGCGATAGCNCANACGCTTGAATCGGTTCCTACCCAACCCGATGCCGCAGGTGGAATTGAAGCACTGCAGGGACTCGGTGTTCAGAAAGTCACCTCTATTCAAGAACATCTTGCGCCAGCACAGACCGTCGAAGTCAACCCGTTGGATGCTGCTGCGGGTTCCTCCTCTACAGTCTTACCACGAATTTCTGAACCGGTTGCTGCCCCTCCATGGGCTATTGCTGCAGGCGCGCAACTCAATCTGCACGGACACGAAGCAGACGAACCGGAAACCGCCGAGAAAAAGCGCCCGCAATCCACTGCTCCTGCTGCGCAAGGCACATTACCTGGAATGGATGAAAACCCNACAGCTCCTGCTTTATCGTTTGCAGAAAGAGCGTTACATCGTCATGCAGGTTGTGGCATTCAAATGTCCCCAAATGAAGAAAAACCTCTAACTGGAATAATCAATGATTTACCAGAAATGGAACCACTCGCTCAATTTGCCGATTCATATATTCTTGTTCAAGCTGAAGATGAACTTCTACTCATTGACCAACATGCTTTGCATGAACGAATTCGGTATGAACGATTACGAAACGATGAATCTCTTTGGGAAAGTCAGAAAAAATTGCACCCGATTCCTCTTGAATTGGACGCTAGACAATCCATGCGNATTGCAGCATCAATTGATGTTTTGGCAGATGTTGGATTTGCAGTGCGTGAAGAAGAAAACGGTTGGGTAGTGGACGCTGCACCTCATCTCCTGGAGGGAGAAGAACTCGTACCATTTCTCATGGACCTTATCCAAGACATATCAGAAGATGGAGCACCGCTCGAAACTGTCGATCGCAGAAAGGACCATCTTGCTTTCCTTAATGCTTGTCGAGGCTCGGTAAAAGCAAATCAAAAACTCACATTACCTGAAATGAGAAGATTACTTGAGGATATGCGTAGAATTCCAAATCCTTGGGCATGTGTACACGGACGCCCTACTGCATTACGATTACCGCTGAACTCNCTTGACCATCACTTTGGCCGACATGGTTAGTTACCATCGAAAGGGATTCTGGTTTTTTGAATCCCGATTCCTGCATCAATCAACCGTTCAACAAATCCTTCATCAGCGACNTGATGCAACGAATGGCCAAGAATATCTCCACCTGTTTTTGAAGCGAGTAAAATCGCAGTCATGAACAAACGGTGGTCACCAAATGTAGGTACCACCGATTCGGGTCGAGTGGGAGTTTGGTTTCCTGCAACTTCGATGCCGTTTGGATGAACAGTTGCCACGAGTCCAAAATACGAAAGAAGTTCTGCGGTTTTTTCAAGACGATTGCTCTCTTTGTGCGCAGCATGGCCTGCTCCAACTATTCGACCACCACATCCCAAAGCGAGAAGAGCACACATTGGAGGCAAAATGTCGTTTGAATTTGTCAAGTTCAACTCACATGGCTGTGCTTTTNGACTCACTGACAATTCGNCNTCAAGCCACTTTATGCCATATTCTATAGACGATTCTTGGAGTATTTCATGCCCAATTGCTTGTTCTTTTTCAGGCCAGCCATGCAATTGAATTTTAGATTCAAGACAATATGCAGCCAAAGCAGCAAATGAAGCCATAGAAGCATCGCCAGGAACTACATAATCAGCATCTCGTTCAGGATTCCAGGGCTCAAGAATACATTTCCCGTTTATGATTTCAATGTGACCTCCAGCCTCATTCACCATCTGTGCAGTTAANTGTGCATGACGATTTGAAACCCCTTTTCCAACGAGATTTAATGCCATTTTCGCAGGTAAACCTGCAGAAGAGAGCAGCCAAGATGAAAGCGGTTGGCTTGATTGTGAAATGTCAAGATGAATGCCGCGTTCGATATTTTCTTCTTTCCATGGTCCANAAACAATCGCAGGCAGGTACTCTGCGTCGTCATCAATCAATACACGAACTCCTGCCTGACGCAATGAATCCCAGAGGGCATCTGAATTTCGGACACGTAGGGTTTGGTCTCCATCAAGAATCACTGGTCCCTCCATACGGGCAGCAAAACCTGCTAAAAATCGCAGGGCTGTTCCTGAATTAGCAGCGTTTAGAACTCCTTCGGGTCTTTTGAAACCGTGAGGACCTACTCCATGAACGACCCATTTGTGGGCATCTGGGTGAGGTGAAAATGTGTTGGATTCTTTAGGAAGCAAGATTTGACCTTGTGAATCGAAATCATCGAATTGCACTCCCATTTGCATTAAGCATGAACGCATCGCACGTACATCCTCGCCAGATGAGGCTACATTCCTGAGNCCGATTTTTTGATGTGTTTGCGAATACAAAGCCATGGCCCGTATGAGATGACTTTTGGATGGTGGGAGTTGCCAAATTACGGTTTCATGAGTGGTTCTTGGAGTGATTCGAAGAATATCAAATCTGTTGGTATGACGGTCGTTCTCGTCGCTCGCCATGTTTCCCCCACAATCCGAGTACCCATCAACCCTTGCAACACAGAATAAAAAACCGAATCGGCATAGAGTGTTCAATGTCGGTGCAGGATTCGCTAGGTCGCCCGCTTAGGGACCTCCGTATTTCCATTACAGACAGATGCAATTTTCGTTGCACATACTGCATGCCAAGAGAAAATTTTGGTCCCGGTCATACTTTCCTAGCAAAAGAAGAAATCCTTACTTACGAGGAAATGGCTAAGGTCGTCTCATCACTCCTTCCCCTTGGATTAAAAAAAGTAAGAATTACCGGAGGCGAACCGCTTTTGAGAAAGGATATCCATGTACTTATCGAACTCTTACGAAGTCTTGACCTCGAACTTGACTTGGCATTAACCACGAACGGTATTTTGTTGCACAAATACGCAGACATTCTGTATCAAAAAGGGCTCAATCGAGTCACTGTAAGTCTTGATGCNGTGGAACNAGAAATGTTTCAACAAATTACCGACAGTCGAAAGACTCCNAGCGATGTTTTTGCCGGAATTGACCAAGCAATGAAGTCGGGAATGAANGTCAAGGTGAATTGTGTTGTCAANAAAGGCGTCAATGAAAATCAAATNGTCCCCCTTGCAAAACGATGTATACAACGTAAAATACCAGTTCGATTCATTGAATTTATGGATGTTGGAACAACAAATAACTGGAATATTGAGGCGGTAATGAGCGGTAAAGAAATGAGAAAAGTTTTGCAAAATCATCTNGGGCCACTGGAACCTGTAGNTCCCAAACATCCTTCNGACGTTGCACGGCTATGGCGCTTGAGTGATGGTTCAACAATCGGTTTTATCGAATCGGTCACCAATCCGTTCTGTGGGAATTGTACACGAGCCCGATTATCTGCTCATGGTTCATTGTACACATGTTTGTTTTCTGAATCTGGTTACGACCTGAGAGGAATATTGAGATTTGGAGCCACAGAATTTGAGATTCAAGATGTGATTCAAGGAATTTGGATCTATCGTGACGACCGATATTCTCAACTACGCAAGAAAATCAAAAAAGAAAGAAAGCCAATCGAGATGTCGTTTATCGGCGGTTAATTGGCCTCTAATGGCGGCAGAATAACATCTGCTAAAACCGAAGTGCTGGTGAGGTCTACAAGTCGAAATCTCCAAGTTCCAGAATCAGAACCTACAGTTGTGGAATCGATAACAAAATAATCACCTTGGCTCACAGAATAACCTGCATCTCGGTCGTGGAATGAAATATTTGCTCCAATGAGACCGTAAACATTCGAATCACTGACCTTGCCCCGAATAGGGTCACCATCTTCGATATTATCAGGTGCTAAGTCATATTGAATTCTCGCAGGGTCAATTGTTTGGTCAAGTGAGGTCAATCGGATGACGTGAAACCCATTGGACAATCCTCGAACACTCACCGATGCCTCAGGAGCTGGCTTTTCAGTCGTGGTTAGAGCACCTTGTATGAGAACGAACACCATACTCGAAAGCATCACGGTTATTGCAAGCAACAACACAGTGGCAATAACTGGGCTAACCGCTTGGTTGTCAGCGGACCTCCGAGTATTGCGCATGGAACACCTGTAGAGCCGATAGGTCTTGAACCAACCGCAAACTTTCACCAAAATTGAAAAGTTCCTCAAGAAATATCCCATGTCAGATAAGCCAAAACATTCGACGACAAGTTACAGCACGCCAAATTATACGCTTCGTGAAGAAGTTAAACATCAAATTGAGAATCCAATCGGGCAGTCGAAACATCATACTTCCAATTTTGAAAGANCGCTTTGAATTACGCATGACCTTGCCCATTTGCTTTTTCCACCTTTGTTCGTATTGTTCAAGTGGAATTCCATTTTTGATGTGCTCGGCAACAACTTGGCCTGCGATCCGACCGCCAATCATTGCGATTGTAATTCCCGCTCCGTTGGATGGCAAAACCATACCTGCTGAATCTCCGACGAGCATATAATGGCCCTTGACAAATTTCTTCAGAGTGCCCGACATTGGTAAAGAACCTGCCCCATGGAATGTGATTTCTCCATCGTATTTGGAAATGAATTCGTCTGTGTATTGGTTAAGTGATTTCCCTTTACTGAAGCTCTTTTGAATACCTAAACCGATGTTGGCACCTTGACCTTTCGGGAACATCCAAGCATAGCCTCCGGGTGCCATTGAACCGAAATGAAGTTCGACTGCATCGCCATAATCACCGTCCATAAGTACGAACTTTACCGGGATTTTTGTTGACTTTTCGTCCCAATATTCCCTACGAATAGGCCCATTGTGACCTCCAGCATCGACAATGATTTGCCCAGTTAGAGTGGTTCCATCACGAAGAAAAACCGTGTGGTCTTCAACACGTTCAACACGTGAACTTGTCAAATAGTCTGCTCCTGCCTGTTTCGCTAGTTCNACCAAAAATTCNTCGTGAGCAACCCGATTGAGAACATGTCCTTCAAAATCAAATTTTAGAGGTTTACCAGANGGGGGTAGCAANTGCATTTTCGTAGAGTGTCGTGATATAGCATGGCTCGGNGTCTGGAACAGGTCGTCCATNTCTGGAACATCAGGNCATAATCGNCGCATTTCGTCGTTCGAAGGCACAAGTTCACCGCATTGTAATGGAGAACCAATAGGCTCTCTACGGTCAATGACAAGCACATCTACTCCGCCTTCGGCAGCATAGCGAGCTACGGTACTACCGGCTGGACCTCCTCCAATGACTATCAGTTGATGATCGTAGGTCTGCATAATTTCATCTCCTTACATTTCTCGATTCATGACATATTCTGCAATACGAAGCATATGCTGCTTCGCTTCACTTTCTTCGAAATGAGAAAGTTCCGAAATCGCACGTTCAAGATGTGTTTGGACCAATATCTTGGCATAATTCATACTGTCTGAGCGGGTTAACAAATACATCAATTCATCGAAATTTTCGTCTGAAAAGTCTTCAATNATTTCTGCAAGCCGAATTCTTTCTGCACCGTGAGAAAGAGTCAAAGCGTGAATGAGAGGCAACGTCATTTTACCTTCAAGGACATCAGCACCACGAGGTTTTCCCATTCGTTCATCACCNCGTAAGTCAAGNAAATCATCGACCAATTGGAAAGCAATACCAAGTTCCATGCCGAACCTCTTGAGAGCGAGCGCTTTTTCTTCGGACAATCCAGCTACAAGTCCCGCTGCATGACATCCAGCCGAGAAAGGTCCTGCTGTTTTACCGCGCACAATACTGAGATAATCTTCAGGAGATGTTGCTAAATTGAGAACGTGGTCGAGTTGATCGAATTCCGAAGTAGCGATGTCAGCACAACATTGGGCCATAATTCTCACAATATGCTCTTCATACCTGCCACCGAGACCGAAACCTTGGACGAACAACCAATCTCCTGCTATGACTGCTTTCGGAATCCCGACACGCGTATGAATGGTTTCGATTCCGCGACGGTGAGAGGCTTCGTCGTTGATGTCATCATGAACAAGGGTTGCAGTATGAATGAGTTCAAACGCAAGCGCCAAAGGCATAATCTCATCTTCATCCAGACCTCCTGCAATCTCATACGCCAAAAGGATGAGCAGTGGACGAAGACGTTTACCTCCTGCCAAGAGCATGGAACCACACAGTTCAGCAACCTGCCCTGCACCGTTTTCAACTTCATTTTCAATGAGGGCTTCAAGTTCCGCGTCGACAACCAATCGCATGGTTTCAAGACGGTCACTTGCCTCTAACTGAATACTCGCCACGACTCCCCTACAAGGGTGTCCTTCTTAACCCGTAGTCTCCGCCCTTGTATTGTGAGGAGTCATCCTCGCCGAGGTGATGCGTTGTCAGAAAAGGTTCGACTTGAAGTCTTAACCACTGCATCANGAAACGATGGAGTGCGGCTACAAATCGAACGCACAATAGAAACACAGCGCAAGAATTTTGACTTCAAACTAAGTCAATTACCGCATATTGAATCGGCTGTTGAAGCACTCAAAAACGGCACTGGCGACCTGATGGCGATGAGTGCATTAGATTGGAGAAATTTGAATGTCGACGGACTGGAAATTGTTGCGGTTCTGCCTCGGCGTGAACCTACGTGGGTTCTTGTTTCCGATGACAAACCCGAATATCTGCATCAAAAAGCCCTCATTGTTTGTGATAATGAACTGCTTCGCAGACAGATGCGAAGGTTGCGCAGCGACCTGGACATCTTAACAAGCACCGCGTTTGCCGAGAAAATTGGACACCTTCAAGCATTTCTCAAACTTGAGAAAGAGGAAAGAGTTCACTGGATTGAAGAATGCCGTCAAGATGAACTCGTGGATGGATTTGTTGTTTCTCGGGGTGAGCATTCAGCCTTGAGATACAAATCAAGACGCCATACTCTTGGGATGCAAAGAGAAAATCCTGAGCGTACCCATTTTGTACCTCCACCTCTTTATGGATTCACTTTGTTGGTGTCTAGAAAGGGCTTTGCTCAATCGAAAATACCGCCTGTGACTGATTCTGGAGCCTTCATGGCTCATCGAATTGAAAGCGCATTACTTGATTCATTACCAAAACATTTACTCGAGATTACTGGCATTTTTGTTGAACAGAGAAAGTTTAGAACTATCTTGAAAGAAGCTCAACGCTCAGGTGATGACTTTACCAATGAGAGCTTACTGAATTCTGGGAAAGCGAAAGCGAAAGAGGGGCCTTCAAAATGGGAGGAAGCAATCCCCCGAAAAGCAGTGCCGACCACCGCTCGAATTCAGATGAAAATTGAGACTTTGAATTTTGAAGGTACGGTTTCTGCAAGTGTAGAGCGAACATGCACCATTGAAGAGAGTCACATGGGGATGGTTAATCTACTCAAGGAATTCGAGATTTTACTTGAAACAATGCAATCCGATCATGAAGAAATGGTTCGTAAGTATCCCGGGCTACCAGAAGAATTCAGTCATTCAAGACCGGCATTGTTGAAACTTGATTCATCTCAATCGTCTTCATCCGAAGAAGAGTAAGAAGTTGAATGAAGCAATGACGAAAATCCTTGCTTGGAAACGTAATTTTCCAAATCAACCAATTCAGTTGGCTCATTCTCGTCACATAACTCTAGAATTGCTTCATCAATCTCTCGCCCATTTCTCTCCCAAGTACCTGCCGAGCGTTGTAAATCTGAAGCAAACTTTTCCACCACTTCAATAGAAGTAAGGTTGTGATTAAGAACTGCATGAAGAGAATCCACGACTTTGAGATTCGTTTCCCGTAGTTGTCGTATACGACCGGATAATTCTGTCAGGAATTCACGCAGTTCCTCGACATCATTTGAACGAGAAAATCGTCTCTGAGCCTTTTCAAAATCCTTGAGCATGACTGAAATTCCAGCAACGATTGCTAATTTGGCTTTACTGGCATCCAAAATGGTTTCCTCGGATTCCTTTAGACGTGAATCAATCATCTCCTCAAAACCGTTGTAGTGCTTCTTCAAGTCAGTCCAAACCAATTCTTTCAACGAGTCGACAAGAGAATTTGCCTCTTTGAGGCCTTGCCTTGTAGCCTTGATTGACCTCGCCATCAGCCTAATCCATGTGTTCTATCACTTCAAACCATTGCCAGTTTGAAAAGGAAACGTCGAATTGGATTAAGCAATACGGTCCAAGAACTGACCTCTAAACTACTTCAACACNGCGAAAACACATATACTCCTTAGGACCGAAAGTAATCCGTAGGTGGTGCAGTGACTCCAAAAAGTGAACTCTTGAACGAACTTTATCAAGCTCGTTTCGATGGTCTCAAGGAACTCGCTGTAACCTATCAAGTGTCAAAATCAGGTTCGGTCGAGGTGCTTCGTGCACGGCTGATTCAGCACCTTATCCTAGAAGAATGGGATTTATCACCTGAGGGCATAAAAAAACTGATGAATGCTGAATTAGGAGAAATTCTTGGCGTCTTTGGAATAAAAAAATCCGGTTCGGTTCGAGCACGAAGACAACGTTTGTACCTTCACCTCAATCATGACCCCAAACAATTGATTCCTGAATCACTCGACAACTTGACACGTGACCAATTGCATGAGATGTGCAAGACACTTGAATTACCACTTTCTGGAAACAAGCAAACTCTCCTCGTTCGTGTAGCTGGAGTATTGGCTTATCAGCAAGGTGGCTGGGGTAAAGTAAAGAAAAGTTTGAGGAGGCCTCGTGGAGGTCATTCAGCAATTACGATTCCCACTCCAAGTGAAGACTCAAAGAATGAAACTCCCTCACAAAGTGTTTCAAGCGAACAAACGACTGTTATAGAGAAGGTTGAAACGTTTGTTTCTGAACATCCCGAAGGATGGACATTTGAGGAAGAAACCGAAATGCGAACGAAACTGGCACAAGACGGNATTCCCATTTCAAGAGCCCCAATATCATCTTCCATTGATGAGGCCTTACGCTCTTCTCAAGNNAANGAACAACAATCTGAAACACCAGCAATGGTCCANACTGCCCATGTTTCAGAATTGAGCGAACTTAGCCTAGAAACTGAGGCCGTCTTGTTGGAACTNACAGCAAGATCTGCTGAAATCGAAGCCGCTGGCAGAGACTTCCTTGCGGTGAGTTCAACAAGCGAGGTNGATGACTTTGAAGCTTTTATTGAAAGTTTATCGAAGCACGGCTTTGCAGTTGAGTTACCTGCAATTAGAGACAGTATTCGTAACACGCTCATGGAACTTGAATTCCGTTCACAGAACGAAAAAGAGGCTGTTTATTCGATGCCTAATTCGTGGAGAGAACGCGAAGCACTCCGCAATTTTGAGGCAGCCCGTGAAGTTCTTCGAGACCAGTTGAACAACACACTAGCAGCATCTGAGGGCGACTTGGTAAAGGCTCGAATGAACTTTGAACAGGTTGGGCATGAGATGGGGCTTGACCTCCGAATTCCAAGTGTGTCTGGAAGATTGCATGCATTGTTTGACCTGCATGTTGAAATTCACCAAGCAGAAGCACTGCAAGACCCTTCTATCGCTCGAAGAACGAGAATTTTACGGGTACTCCAACACGGTGCTGTTCACTTGACCAACAATGAGCGAATGACTCTTGATCGACTTGAACGGAATATTGGAGCCTTTGAGGAAATGGTTGAGACAATCTTGGAATCAAGTGAAGGACATTTCTCAGAACCACAGCAATCATTGGTTATTCGATTCCTTGAATCTCGAGGATATGAAGTCAACACTGCTGATTTGAGGCCACGAATTTTAGCATGTGCTGGCATAATAGGGGCAGAACTAGGATTCATTTCCCCCGCAGAGATTCCTCGCATTGCCCCAGGAATAATGATATCTGATACACAAGTAGACGCCATCGTAACTGAATTGAAGGCGCTTGCTCAAGCATTCAAACCAAATCAAGAAGAACAGAATGATGATGAACACATCGTTGCCGAATCAATGGGTGAAGCATCTGAGAGATTGAAATCTGCTCGCGGTAAAATCGATGCGATTGATGAACTTCTCGAGCGATTGCGAGGCTAATGTATCAGCGAGATGCGTAGAAATTCTGAATCACTTGCGTTACGGTTTGGATATCATGGATATCTCTACGCGCTAAATCTTCAATGATTGCTTGGCGTTGTGAAACGTGCTTTTCAAACACATCTGGAGAAACTCCAGCAGCAGTACAAATGATTTCACGCAACTTAGAAGGAATACCTGTTTCCTCAATTTGGTCTGTTGCTGCATTGTACTTCCAGATAATATTGAGTCGGGGCTTATCTCCTTCCATTCCAGCAATTTCTGCAACCTCGGTAATCTTACGAGCGGTTTTTCCATTGACGTGCAGCCTCGCTTGGATGATAATCAAATCAAGTCCACTGAGCATAATTGGNGGGACATTCATTGGAGGATTGATCATTCGAGTAACCGTTTCTTGAGCGGTATTTGCGTGCAATGACCCAAAGGAACCATCGTGACCTGTGTTCATCGCAGTTAGCAATGTTGCTGCCTCAGGGCCACGAACTTCACCGACAATAATTCGGTCAGGCCTCATACGAAGGCTCGATTTTAAACAATCGTTCATATCAACTTCTGGCGTTCCATCTGGTCGCTCTCTACGAGTTTCCATACGAAGCCAGTGGTCGTGATAAACTTGCAATTCAGCGGTATCTTCAACAGTCAAGAGACGACGGTGCCAAGGAATATACATTCCAAGACAATTCAATGTCGTTGTTTTACCTGAACCNGTACCACCTGCAATGACGAAATTCGCAGGTCGACTATCAAGTCCTTCAATCCAAACCCACATCATGGCAGCAAGACGGGAATTTACGGTTCCGAATTTTACAAGGTCAATCATCGTCAGAGGATCTTCTCTAAACTTACGAATTGTAAGTGTTGGGCCATCCGGAGTTACTGGGGGAATGGTGCCATTCACACGGGAACCGTCCGGCAATCTTCCATCAAATATAGGAACGAGACCAGGACCATCGCCAAGAGGTACATTGGTAAATGCTGCAATGTTTTTTGCTATTTGAATACCGGATTCGTCATCAATCCAAATATTTGTTCGGCACATACCGTGGTCTCTGTGCGCAATTTTCACACACTGGGTACCACCGTTGTACATCACTTCTTCAAGAGCATCGTCTTCAAGCAAAACAGCTAGATCACCGTATGGATTTGGTTCTGCAGAGCCATCGACATGGTAAATCGGTGCAGGGTGGTTATCTTCAGTGTAAACTGTTACTCGACCGTATTGTGCTAGTACTTGTTCGCCCATATTTTTCATCCTCCAACTATCATTACCGCTCCTAGATAAAGTGTCATGGAAAGTGCAATCCAACCTGGCATCCACCACAGTGCGTCTTTGAATCGACCCAACA
Source organism: Methanobacteriota archaeon (assembly GCA_002687075.1). Lineage (GTDB taxonomy): Archaea > Thermoplasmatota > Poseidoniia > Poseidoniales > Poseidoniaceae > MGIIa-L1. The sequence continues at coordinate 36,017 of NYZH01000033.1, read as the reverse complement.
TACGGCCGGAAACTCCAACAGCGATGGCAGATGCAACTCCAAAGAAATACGAGAAAGTTGTATTGAATGAATCAATTTGGAAACCTTTGCTCGCCGGAGCAAACAAGCCGACAATAAATGCAATCAAAACTGGCAAACCGATACTAATGAACATCACAATCAAGATGCCGCGACCAAGTAACTCTTCCTCACGAGTGTTCATGAGGTCGTTCAAACGCTCATAATCCATTGCAAGATCCGAAAGAATGCCTTGGAGCGGAGAGTCTTGCTCAATCGCTGTTTCTATCAAAACCATCACTCTTTGTACTTGAGAAGAACGGGTTTTTGCTGAAAATGATGCCAAAGCAGCATCAAAAGAAGACGAATGACTTTCTTCAAGAGTCTGCTTGAGAAGTTTTCCAAGGGGACCTGTCAGGGTACGTGATTGTTCCATCATTGCTTCTTGAATACCCCTGCCAGCTCCTACAGAATCAGAAAGTGATTCCAACAAGCCCGGCAAGGCATTTTCTATAGAACGCCTCCTTCTGCGCTCAAGCATAGGAGGGATGCCACCTACAGCGCTAGCGATACCCACGACAAAGAGTACCAAAAGCAAAAGGTTGTCATTGAAACTTTCGAGCAAACCAAAAATCATGACATCACAACCCTGGGTCCTTGGTATGAGCTTTCAATCCAATCATGAACATTGCAAAAAGAGTAACAACCAATCCACCCTTTACAACTGCATTAATCGTTGAAGCAGGAGGAAGTTGCATGAATGCACCAAGGTCACCGGTCATGAGTTGGGGTACCAATCCAGCAATCGCCAAAATAATTGGTCCAATCATTCCAATAGAAAGCAAAGTTTCAGGCACTGCCCCTAATTCTTCAATGTACTTTTTAACAGACTCAGTACGTTCACTTTCCATTCTTGAACCTTGTTTGCGGAGCGTATCAATAATGTCTGTATTTTGTGTGACATTGGTGTACATGGTGTTAATCAGTCTTCGATACCCTTCAGAATCTGCTTTATTCATCAAACTCTTCANNTCAGGACCTAAACCGCGGCTGTTTCCTTTTCTCAAACGAGCCATCATTGAAGAAAAATCCTCTGAAATGATGCCATATCCACCGCTACCGATGGTATGAATTGCTGCTTCAAGACCCACTCCGGATGACATCAAAACATCGAGAGTTCGAATCACATAGAGAACTTCTCTCTGCTCATCCAACTTTCGCATCGGCTCACCTCAAACAATATCTTCAAACAATTCAAAAGTGAACATTTTGTTCGAACTTTCATATTCCATCGATGCAAAAAGTACTTTCACATCTCTTTCTTCAAATGGGTCGTGAATGTAAGGTTGGCCAGAACGGAACATAGCGAGAACTCGCTTGTAATCATCAATTTCAAGTTCACCAGTTATTGTGTATGCTGTCGACTCAGCACCTTCATCATGTAGGTCATCGCCTTCTTCTCCACGAATAATTGTTCGAGTAAGGCGGCGGGTAAGACGTACTTTCATATCACAATTAGGTATTCGGACCCAATCTGCGCTCGTCGTTCCTGATGCGGGGCGAATGAAGAAATCCATNCCAGCCATATGTCGACCTCTAATCTATCCACGCAATCACAAGGTCTTCAATGTTGGGGGCGCAAATCAATCAACTGACGATTCTAAACCAACCAAAACGGGGCTCATGCAATGTTCCTTCATTGGAGAGTTCATCCAGTTTTTCTTCAGCCAACCCTCGGTCAAAACCACGTGCAACTGCATTGGTCAGAACTGTTTCAAAATCCACACCGTCGCCTTGATCGAGTTGCTCGATGAGGGATACAATAGTGTCCTTTACCTCTGAATCGNCACCAGTCGGTGGGGTTTCTGATTCACCCTCCACAGATTGAACTGGCGCAGCAACCGGTTGACTCGCTGCATCCATGCGACCTTCAGCAATATCAAGAGCCTGCATNATGTTTAGAGTATAATTTTCAATGTCAATATCGCCGTAGTGATTCCTTGAAACAAGAAGTCCATCGATCATGAATTCCGGAATGCCAGCGGCAACCAAACCTTCACGAGTAGGTTCTGCAGATAAGGAGTCAGTGTAATGTTTCATTCGTCCTAAAGTATCTTCACATGCTCGAGTCAGCCACAGAGCGTATTGTTGGGCATCGATTTCGCAAGCCTCTTCGGGTCGAAGGGACGTGTAAACCGCACCCTCGTCAGTCTGGTACCAACGCGATTTAGCGACCATGAGCAACAATACTGGATCACCAACTTCGACCTTCTCAACCAGTTGCAAAGTCAATTCACGCATTGATTCAGTTGCGTAATCCCCCACTGAGAAATAATGAAGTCCGGATGGGTCACGCATTTGACCTTGATACAATGTAGAGCCGTTGGAAGTCTCACGAACTTCAAGCCGTTCCAAGAGACCTGCCACAACGACTCTGTTGACCTTTGCACCAAGTTTTGTAATAACGAACGATGGGTCGTATTCTCCGGACCCCTTCTCGTTCAATGTTGATTCACTGAATTCAGACGCAAGCATGTGCCATGCTGGCTGTCTTTTTGCACGACGAGAAGACTGCATTAAGCAACCCTCCATTGAGCACGAATTTCAGTCGCNCTTAAACCAGCGTCCTCCTCGACAAACGAAGCAGAGTCTGCAAGCATCATTGCCCCCTGTTCATCGACAATAGTCCTACCTGAAGCTTTGATTTTTCGACCGAGCATTTTTGTGCGAAGAGATTGAACGAACGCCAATTGGCCCAAATCACTTACCTGAGTTTGCATTTCTTCCTCAGTAATTCCAAGAAGTGAAAGTGTAGCGTCTTTGTTGATGAGCAGTGAAACCGATGATTGCCCGTCATCTATTGCTAGACGAAGACGGATATCTGTACTTCCATCATTGGGTCCATGTTCAAAACATTCGCCGTCTCGTAAAACTCGCCTGCACTCAGTGCATCGCATAATGAATCCCGAATCTTCTCGAACACTGACCACCACAGCTGCCGTAGATACGCCTACTCGGCTGGCACCGGTCGAAAGTTCATGCAACTCGACCTCTACAGTATGCTGAGTGAGGTCGAGTTCAGAATCCCATGGTGGGGCATCCAAGAATTCAACTTGGTCAGCGTTATCGACAGTAATATCTGGAATACCTTGCCATGCACGAACTCGTACGCCCTTGAGGCGAACNGTGAGAGGAAGTTTGTCATCGGTGATTGGTAACTCACTCCAAGCACTCATCCTGCATTTGCCAGTAGGGTCTGCAATTTGGCCAGACCACAAAAATCGTTCTTCGCCATCTCGTGTGAAAGAGCGTTTCGTCCACTCGGTGATTTGCACAACTGCATCGACATCCCGAGCACCATCCCTTAGTTCAGATAATGTCAAAACTGTCTGCTGAGATAATGTGTCGGCATCAGAGAAGTTTTTGTCATGGTAAATTTCAATCTTCGTGGTTCTGCCAAAATTCAATTCTGGAGTGTCCCGGAAAGTTCTCACTTGAGCACCTTCAATCTTCAACAGGGTTCCAACTTCATGTTCAAAGGGTTCCCAAGAAAGAAAACCAATGGTGCCAGAGTCGTCGGCGATTCTTCCTCGCACGATATCAATNGAACCNGAACCATCTTTNCGATGAATTTGGTCGGGTCGAGAAGCAAGAATACGGCCCACAACACAAACATATCCCTCTGAGGGCAATGATTCGATATCTTGTGGCTCTCCTGGCGCAGTTACCGGTCGAGTACCCTCACGAACAACTGCAATTCGGGTGGACTGATTGATGTTCAACGACATTTTTCCTTGGTACTCATTGACCGAAGCACCTTCGATTCGGACAACAGAACCTGGAGTGATGTTTGAATTAGGACCCCAATCTTTGTACTCCCAACGGTTCTTTACACCGTTTTCTTCCCACGGATTGTCCTCGAGTAAACCAAAAGCAATTTGCTTTTGCTCACCACGTATCATTTGGTCACGAATATTGTGTGAAATGATTTCAACTTCGATTTCAATATCTCTATCATCACCCTTCAACTCACTAAGACGGCTGACTTTACGCGTTGGCTTTGCAGTAGATGAGCCTGATGAACCTGACGAGCCCGACGGAGCAGGAGTCTTGTCGCCTTTGAACCGGCGAAGAATTGAACGCATTGCATCTTGAGGGGGAATGAAAAATTCGGTCTCATACTTTGCAAACGCTGCAGCAATCTCTTCGGGATCAGCATCAGGACATTCCGCAAGAATTGACTTGACATGTGATTCGTATTTTTCAGACATTGCAATGCCCTCCGTCAGGCGAATTCGTTCGTTGCCTGTACGGAGAACAGGCTGCGGGCTTTCGTGCGATTTGGTTGAGACTGTACACTCCCTTGACCTCCATGGATTTCTACAGGAGAGTCGACAGGACATAAAGAATACCGTGATGTTTGTTCCTTGAAGCCAATCGTTGAATCAAGTCACTGAGGACTTAAACTGGATTGATTCTCAAGCCTTGCATCAACAGCACATCTGGTAGATGCATTGCGCCAGAAGAATACGACCCTTGAATCCGAACTTCATCTCCTAGATGCACATCGTGAGAAAGTGCCTTGGCTAAGTTACCGGATAAGCCGGCTTGCTTCACCGGACCAAGAATTTCACCATCTTGAACGCGAAGCACTGTACTGGTTGTGACTGAAAAATCGCCGCTTGTTGGATTCGCAGTGTGCGCACCCATCACGCTATGGACAATATATCCGTCATCCATGTGTCGCAGCAAAGCATCTTGTGATGAACCTTGACGAGATGAGACCATGTGCAAATCGGCACAACCTGTACTTGGAGGGCTTTGATGACCGCCACGCACTGCACAGCCATTCGATTGTGCNGAGTCAATTCGACCTTCNGAAACNTGTTGAGCAGCATCTCGAGTCGACCAAAGGGAGCCGACNAAGCGGCCATTCTCAATGAGCGTTTGACGACGCGTAGGCACACCTTCTCCATCTCTTGCAGATGCAGATTTNCCACCCTCCATTCTGCCATCATCAATGAGAGAAAGGTCGTTAGCAAGCACGACTTCACCCTGTTTGCCTGACCAAAAAGATTCGTTGCGAACCAAACGGTCTCCACGGATTGCGGATGGAACGACCATCGAAAACAACGGTGAAAAGCCTTCACTCGTCATCAATACAGGCGTATCATGGGCTTCGGAATTTACCTCAATTGGACCGCGTGTTTTTTGAGCCCAGTCAACTGCAATTGATACGCAATGAGGTACTTGCTCGAGACGTTTTCGACTTGAATCGCCTTCGTAAGAGCTTGTAAGTTCATCATCGGCGTCAATTGAAACTTGAACACCGACTCCATGTGATGTGGTTACACCGCTCGATTCTATTCCTTCACTGGTGTAGATGGCGCCTGCGTTAGCACTGACTCCCAATCCACCCCCGGTTACAACTGCGCGTTGGTCGAGAGAGGCGACTTCGCTGAGGATGGCGTCTGCCTGTTCGAGTAAATCTTCTGGCCCAACACTAAGGATATTTGAATCAAAAAGACCGCCGACTTCCTTAGCAGGTTGTTCACTTGGTAATACAAAACCCTCGATAGAGGGTGATGCCTTGGCGATATCACGAGCTTGTTTGATGGCATACTCTGCTGACGAGAGGTCAACGAGGTAGGCATAACCGAAACGACCACCTTCTACGACTCGTACACCGTATCCCCCTTCACCACCACCCGCTGCAAGTGAAATTTTTCCAGCTTCAATATCGATACTGTGACCGTAAGACTGGGTTGCAACAACTTCCCACTGTTCAATTCCTTGAGAGGTGCACATTGCACCAATTGCTCGGCAACCTTCTGCGATTCGATCTACGGCGTCGTCAGGTAGCATGTTCAGCCCACCAACGCTTGAGAGATTCTCATAATTGGTCCGCCGTCACCTACTGGAACTGTTTGACCTTTACCGCAAAAACCTGGGGCTGCAAGTCGAGAATCTCGGGTGAGTCCATCAACATCTTTGAGAATTTGAAGCGTTAAACCGCTCACACTCACATCTTTGAGCGGCCGAGTTAGCTCTCCGTTTTCAATCAACCAAGCCTCTTGAGCAGCAAATTGGAATGAACCACGACCGGTGTCAACTTGTCCACCTCGAGAACCACAGGCATAGACTCCGTATTGGATGTCCTCCATTAATTCGTCAATATCATTGTGGGTTCCACCTTGGATCAAAGTATTCGACATTCGAACAAGTGGGTGATGCAAACCGTCTTGAGCACGGGCACCAGCATTCGGAGTGATTCCAAAATGATGGGCTGACTCTCGATGATTGAGATATTCGGTCAAAACACCGTTCTCAATGAGACGCTTTTCTCTGGTATCGAGACCCTCATCATCTATCGGATGAGCACCGTACCCTCCACGGATTGTCGGGTCATCAACGACGGTCACAATTTCGTTTCCAATCGTGTGCCCCAACTTCCCGTCTAAACATGAATCTCCTGCTGCAACGAGGTCCGCTTCACATGGATGTCCAAGTGCTTCATGAATGTAAACTCCGGTGAGGTCACGGTCAGCAATCAATGGCAGTTTACCAGAAGGGGCTCGCTCTGCTTTCAGCAAGCGTAACGTAGCAATTCGAGCGGTTTCTCCGAGTGCCCCTAAATCACATGATTCGATTACTTCGAGCCCACCTTCGCCTCCGTGACGAGTTCTGTAAGAGACTACTTCGCCACCATCCCGGCCAGTTACACTGGCGTTGATTAGAGAACGCTGATACGACCACGTTCTGTTCATCCCTTCACTGGTCATCAATTCTGTATGAAGATGTTCATCGCTCCATCCGCAAGTCACCGAAATAATCCTGTCATCATCTGCAGCGCTATCATGCAGAACCTTGAGGTGTTCCATTTTCGTTTGCAAATCTGTGTTGCGAACATCCTTCTTGGGCTTCCAATGAATTTCGTCTTCAAGGATAGGGACCTCTGCTAATTGGACTGGTCGATCATTGGATGAACGTCGAGCTGCAACAGCCTTGGCAAGCCGGACTGTAGATTCAATTTGAGAAGGTAACGATACGAGATCTGTCGTCGAATGCACGCCCCATGCGCCGTCAGCTAAAACCCGTAAAGTAACGCCAACTTCTTGTCCGGGGATTGCTCGTTCAAGTTTGGCGTCCCTTAATGCAACACTTGAATCGGTTATCGCCATCAGACGGACTTCTGCATACGATGCACCGAGTTCTTGAGCATGGTCAAGAGCCGCTTGGGTTTTCGATTGATTGAGGTAGCGACCCGTACTTGGTCTATGTTCGTCTGTTGGACTTGCGCTCATCACCATGAACTGACGGAATATGCGAAAGTGTTTGAAGTCTACTCTAATTTGTTCACTCATGAAGTGAACTCGGCTGAGATAATATGCCCAATTAGTGTATCTTCTGTCAACCGTTCTTGGCTGTTTTCAATATTCAAACCCAAGCGTTTAGCACCTTCTTCAGAAAGTGAAAGGAGATTCGGATTCCTCTTCAGGCCCAGTTCATCAAGCATCGAGAAGGCCTGTTCTTCAATGTGAGATTCATCAAAAAAAACCGGTGAGCAATCCATTTTCAATTCATCAGAATTAGAGGCACTGGGCAGATAGAGAAGGAATCCTCTAACATCACCGTCCCTTACTCCAGCGCGCTTGAAAGCTTCCGATACATGATGAGTTCCGCAAAGGTAGCGGAGAAATTCTGCATCCAAAGAACGGGCTAAGGCTGAAGAACGAATCCAACGCCGAGAGGCGCAATTCCAAGCAGTCCACAATTGAAGATTTGATTGAACACAACCGTCCCCAATCAAAACCCATTGCGAGTCTGGACGTAATTCCAAAAACTGCGACAAGAGACTTTTGGCTTGAAGAGGGGAATCGCATTGCCATGCAAAACAAGGAAATGATGGCTGTGCCATGGTCCTTCCAGAGCGTTTTTATGTTTCAATTATCCGATGAAGATTCATCGCTTAGAGGGATGTCGTCGTCTCGAATCTTTGGGATTCTTTCGTTCGGATGAGATGTGCTTTGTCGATAAAGCACCTTCTCCACTTCTGCATGTATCTTATCCAACAACAGCGGACCCCAGCCCCGTTTTGAAAGCAATGTATTGCGAACTGAACGATTCATTTTCACTACATCTTTTGGAGTACGAATATTAAGGCCAGCAAGTTCACGAGCACGAGCTCGTCCAACATGCTTGATGTTCACGAGTTGAAGCAAATCACTCTTGCATCCATGACGTACACGTTGCCTCAACATGTCGATTTCTGTTGCAATTTCTCCGATGACCGGAAGATGTTCCTCTGAAAACACATCATCCGTAAGCAAAACTTGTTGCCCCGCTGCCAACAACCATCCCATGAGGTCGACTCTGTGATGAACATCTCCGGGGCTAACATCAAGTTCACTTTCTATAGAACGTAATGTATCTTCTTGAGTCCACATTTCAATCATCCATGCAGATTTTACCTTGCCCAACAATCTCTCCTCCATCGAATCGTCAATTAAGAGTTCGTCTTCGACGGTGTTTGTCTTCAGCCATAGAGAAGAATTTCGTTCCAACTCCGAAGTCTTTGCCCAAAGGGGAATGAAATCAGGAGTTGATGAAGCAAGGTGCATCATTCCGAAATCGGTTACGTCACCGTTTTTGCGAACCTTTCGACGTACTGCTCGCCGCAATCCGGTGCGCAAAATTGATGCTGAAAGGGGGTCTAAATACAGTTGAGTTATTCGTTCGCCCATCAGCGTAGCCTCGTATTCCATAGAATCGTGGTCATTTGAATTTGATGGAGCCCAGCCACCAACATGCGCAAGCTTTGTGGCAGAAGTGAAACCGAGGGATGGCTCGGTAAAAGCAGTGGTGGATTGGTTCCGAGAGTGAGGAGGAGAATTTGAGGGTTGAATCTCAACTCCCTCGGTTGATTGAGCAATCGATGCCCAAATCGGCATTTCATCATCCCATTCTTCGTCATCGTCTTTACTCGCCTCAAGATCTGCTCGACGTGAAGCATACGACTCATCAACACCCAAACGCCGAATAAATCGCTCCTCAACCAGCCAATGAAGCATCTCATCAAGCCGCTCATTCAACTGATTTTTCGATAAAGATGCGCCAAGAAATGTGGCCGAAAAGAAATCGCCTAATTCGCCCCTGTGACGGAAACCTCCCGTAGCAATCGACGCCAGGAGGTGAGTTCGAAGTGCTGGTTCACTCGCTAATTTTGAGGATATGGATTCGACAGGGCCAAAAAAATACCGTTCGCTCACATCATCGGCAATACCCCAACCGTCCGTACCTTTGCAAAGCACCCATGCCTCACCAAAACTGTCGTATTTGGGTCGACCTGCCCTACCAAGCATTTGTCGAACCTCCATGACTGGCAATGGCCGACTCATTCCATCGTCCCATCTTTTGAGGTCACGAACAAGTACCCTTCGAGCTGGAAGATTCACTCCGGCTGCGAGGGTTGGGGTTGCGGTTAATGCAACCAAAAGACCTTCTTTGAACGCCAATTCGATGGCTTTTCTTTGGCCATGTGTCAATCCTGCATGATGGAATGCAACCCCACCTCGAATGGATTCTGAAAGACGTTCTGCCATAGCCGTTTGACTTCGACCCTCCAATGAATTAGCTAAATCTTCCAAACGTTTGAGACGGTCCGGGTCTTCTTTAGCAAGACGTTTCGCAACCCGCTTGGATAACTTCATGGCTTCTGATTGTGCACTTCGCCGAGTTCCAACAAAAATCAACACTTGACCCTCTTGTTCCAATGCATCTCCAACGACAACCCAAGCAGGGTGAGACTTGGGCCCTTCAATATCGCGAGGGGGTTGTAAGACGTCGGGTTCAGTAGACATGCCAGAAGATTGCACAAGACGGGGCTCCAGATGTAAATCATGGAAAGTACTGTATTCCAAGGCGACAGGTCTCCAGTTGGACAAAATCAAGTTCGCATCGAGCCATTCTGCCAACTCATCGCAGTTTCCAACTGTTGCGGAAAGGGCGATGATTTGTGCAAGAGGCCGCAGATAGCGCAAGCGCGTGAGATTTATCTCTAGAGTTGGCCCACGAGTTGAATCGTTCATCAGATGGAATTCATCAGCGATTACAATCGAAACATTCGCCATTAATTCAGACCGATTTCGCATTAAAGAGTCGAGTTTTTCAGATGTACAAACCAGAATATCACACTCGTCAATTTTCTTGGCTTCACCAGATGCATCGCCAATTCCGAGTCCTACCGTTAATCCGACAGAACCTCCGAGTTCGACGAGATCTTCATGCTTCTCGTTTGCTAACGCTTTCAACGGAACAATATACACTGCCTTTGAACCGGGCTCATCGATTAACAAGCGACGCAAAATGCCTATGTAAGCAACTAATGACTTGCCACTTGCAGTTGGAATTGCGAGCAAAGTATTGGCGCCAGAAAGCACGCTTGGCATTGCCTCAAATTGCGGTGGATGAAGGTGAGTTATTCCCCAATTACTATTCAAAAAATGGAGGGCTTTTTCAGGCAAATCTAGCCCCATAACAGCACGTTCGGACCTCTCCATGTATCGCCAATTATGCCAACAGTCCAAAAGGACAACGCTTGGATAGTTTCAATCCGACACCCATAAGACCCCTCTTCCCATGTGCGTAACATGGCCGATGATGTTGAATCCATGGTAGAAGAGCGCCTTTCTGTCTTTCAAGACGAACCCGATTTGAATGACTGGGTTGAAGTTATGTGCGGTGCTGCAATGGCAGTTCTCGGTATTTTTCATCTTGTCGAACCTTGGGAATTCGTAAATCCAGACATCATGCGCTGGTTTGCTGCAGCAGTGATTGCAGCAGGGGCTGTTTGGGCAGGCCACGGACTCAAAGATATGGCTGTAAAAGAAGTTCGTCGCTCGATTGCAATTCTCGACATGTCCCAAATGGATGATGGGCCGAATCATGGACTCATTCGAGATGTTTTGCTCAACCCAGATGCCTACAGGTCATTTCTCCTTGAATCCTACGAGGCTGCTTGGGAAGATGGAATCATTACTGAAGAGGAACTTGCCGAACTCAAATCATTCCAAGATGCACTCGGAATTACCGACGAAGAGGCTGCACAGATGAATGTTGATGCAGTTGTCAAATCTGCATCCAAGGACGGCGAGATTTCTGAAGATGAAGAAGAACTTATCAAGAAGGTTGCAGAAGAGGCTGGTGTAGACTCAGAAGAAGTTCTTGAGGAAGCGAAGTCAAAAGCAAAGAAAGGAAGCAAGAAGTGATTCATTCCCATTTTGTTTGTCCTTGAAACATTCTGCTGGCCAGTTGTTTGGCCTTCTTCCTGCGAAGAAATTCACCTCGACTTGAAACTGAACAAAGTACTAGTCCCACTATACTCACAGGCGCTGCATATGGAATAATTCCTGACGCATTTTCAATATTAATATTCTGAGGCATGTCCCCTGTATCAAAGCCAGATGAGGCAATAAATCTGACATCAAGAAGATCCAGTTCACAATCACAAAGACTCACTGAGATACGTTCTGGGAAAAGTGCTCCTTGAAGCATTGTCCACTCACTTTCGCTTACCGACGCTGGCCGCGTCCCCCAAGCTGGAACCGACACCGAACCGGTAGGTGATGTTTCCACCATATCAAAATCAACATGGAATATCGAAGAAGTTGGAGGTTGTTCTACAACCATCATTGCCTCAAGCATCAACATATCAAGAAGAAGAGAACGTCCCGCTAGAAGCACAAAGCGAACTGTTTGCTGCTCCAACATTCCATCGTCGTACGATTCGATTCCCCCGCGAGCAACTTGAGAAAATATAGCTTGGTCAAGNCGCAGTTCTTGNAATTCNGGTACGACAAGTTGCCATCGGCCGTCTGGAAGCGGTATNGCTTGCTCAATCTCTAAACGTAACTGAAGCCGATCGCCGTCCAACATACCCCATGTCGAGCCGGTATGTGTGACAAGGACTTGCTCCGGAACTCCTGGAAAAGAAACATCCCAAAGTTGCTGCAACCTCATTTCAATTAATTCGTCCAACAAAATTTCATCCTCACCTTGAACTTCGTCTGCAATAGCCCACAATGGATGTACAATCCCTCCGAATAATAGCAGCAATACCCCCGGAGTAAATGCTCCGAAACGAAGAACGACGGATGTTGAATTTCTCAGTCCATCAAAGAGAAAGCCGACCAAGATGAAGAAGGAGATGGTCAAAAAACCGAATTTTTGAGGCGACAATGAGATTCCAGCATCTTCGTCACCGACAACTGCGCTTCCAGCTGGATAGAACGCTTTTCCATCAAAATCATCTGGAGTAATAGGGCCTACACCTTCAAACGCAAGTTGGCCAGTCCATGTATACGGTTGGAATTTTCCTGCTGTACCTCCAAAACAAAAGATGTATTCCCCTACTGGCAATGCCCTCCATCGGTATGTTGTTCGGGTTGAATCGTCGTCCTCCTTCACCACGACATCAGGTGCTGGAGAAAGCCTACCAGTTGGTTGAATCAAATCAGGCAAACCATGGCTTTGCTGAAGTTCGATAGGAACACTCTCCCATTCGAGGTAAATGTTGAGCACCTCGTGTTGAACGATCTCAAAAGTCCAACAGTCTCGGTCGTTCTCAACCAGTGCCCCATAGTGAACGGTCTCAAACTCGGTTTGTCGCGGCTCGTAATCGCTGGATGGCTCGTCTGAATTTCGATTTTCAACGTTCTCAGACCATGGAATTTCTAACAACAGTGATGAAGAGCCTCGAAGATGCAATTCCCAAGTCCCTGGCCGGTCTAAAACAAAGGTCATCCTCAACCGAACTGTATCACCAGGCCAGAGAACCCTTTCACCGTTCAAGTTGAGATTTTCATTTTCCAATGTATAAGGGCTAGTTGCAGAGACCGAGGGTACAAAATCAGATTCAAAATTCCATGTTGTTACCGTAGAGCCGAGGATGAGAGATACTTCGAGTTCAGGTTTATTGTATCCAGAAAATTCACCTGTGAATCTCAAATCCAATTCCATGGAATTCAATTGGTTTGGCAGGAGAGCAAGTTCAAATTGCTGTGGGTCCATATCAAACTCGAGAGTAACCGTCTCAGTTTGGGCGGGAGATGCAAACACATTGTTGGAAATAACTTCTTCACCACTTGCCACTGCCGTCAAAAAACACTGGTTATCCTGTAAACATGAAAGATACATTTGTCCGCCGTCTTGAGATTGGTTCAAATTTGCCTGAGCCATGGGTGTTGAAACAGCCAACAAAAGCGTTGCTAACAACAACAAAACCGTAGTTTGCGAGGACTGAAAATCCATCCTTGAACAGCCCATAGAAATCACCACAGCATGGTTATGTTTCAAATCAATGCTTAATTGTTAACACGGCATCTGGATTTTCTCGGTCAACAAGGACCGTGTTGCAAGCCCTGCATCTGTAACGTCGACGAGAACGCTTTTGGCGAGGATACTCAGCTCCACATGTTGAACAATACCACAGCCATTTTGCCCTTTGTCTTCGCAAAAATTCTGTAAATAATCTTCCTTGTCCGCTTGCTTTAGGTGCTGGCCAAGCGGACTCAAGTTTTCGGAAAAGCGAATTGTGCTCCCGAAGTCCCAGAGCGTGAATGTATTCATGATGCAAGACAAAGGCAGAATACGCCTTCCAATCATCTTCAAGCATTCGTGGATGAAGATCGATGACCTCGACGTCTTCCGGAGCAAGTGAGGCAAGATTAACTCCGCGTTTCCAACGCGTAACACCATGTCGTTGCGTTGCGTTTTTTCTCAACACACCAAGGGGTATTTGACGGAGGATTTCAACATTGGATTCAGCCCATTCTGGCATGTCAGTCATTACTTCAATTACGAAATCTCGTAATTCATTTAGGAGGATTTTTTGCTCATTGCTGGGCTTGGCCATAAGGAGGTCAACTCCATCGATGATAAGCGGGATGACCGTCTTTCACCGCAACAAAAAGACCACTACCTGTTGCGCACACTTTCCCATTTGCCTCCAACAACAATTCGATTTCAGCGCGGTCTTCGCTTAGTTGTTTAATTTGACTTGTTACTTTTAGAGGCACATCCAACGGCGTAGGCCTTCGGAGTTTTACCGTATAGGATGCAGTAACTGTACACGGAGGCTCTTCTAAACCTTGAGCATCCATCAATGCGATGGCTGCAGTCCAATTGCCGTGGCAATCCAAAAGAGTTCCAATGATTCCTCCGTTAATCATTCCTGGAAATGCTTGGTGATGGTGTTCTGGATGGAAAACCATGGAAAGGCCATTTTCAATTCTCACACTTTTGATTTGCAATCCTTTTTCATTTGCAGGACCGCAGCCAAAACAAATTGAACTTGGGGCGTATTGCATTTGGACTCCGAGTTCTTCCATGGCTTTGCGTATAGGGCAAAGCACTTGTTTTCTTTGCTTCATAGTTCGGAAAAATACGCATTCTTAATGAGGAGGTGGGCGTGCAACAACCATGGCAGCAAAGAAGCCGAAGGCGAAGAAAAAAATTCGCGTGGCTCACGAGTTGCCCCGTAAACGGAAAAACGCCATTCAAGAAGCGATGGCAGCACACAAACTCGAAGACCGGCCCGAATGGGACAGAACGGCTAAATGGACCAGTACTCGGTTCTATCGAAAAATCATCAAACCAGGTACAATGAGAACCGTTCATCTACCTCTGTTGGAAACCGACCTCGGAGATTCATGGCCAATTCCGGTCACAATTTTACACGGCATTCGACCTGGCCCTGTCATTACAATACTGGGTGGAGTACATGGCGATGAACTGACAGGTCCCTCTACCTGTACCCACCTATTGTCGAATATGTTCACCGATGAAGGAAAGCCTCTCGACCCAAGTCAAATAGCCGGTACAATTCGAATAGTTCCAATTGTGAATCTACCTGGTTACCGTTCAAAGTCGAGATATTTCCCCGATGGCAGAGACTTAAATCGCCATTTTCCGGGAGACCCAAAAGGCTCGACTACGAAGCGTGTTGCAGCTCAAACGTGGAAATATTTGTTTCATGATGCAGATGCTATTGTCGACCTCCACAGTGCTGGAAAAGGCCGCTCAAATATGCCTCAAGTACGTGCATACCTGACTCATGCTGGTTCGAATATTCTGGCCAAAGCATTTGGTATAGAGATTATTCTTGACTCAAAACCACCGTCCGGTTCATTACGCAAAGCAGCAATTGAACACGACATACCGGTAATCACCTATGAAGGTGGAGGAGCCAATGTTTTGGACCATGAATCGGTTAAAGTTGCCATGCACGGAGTGCTGAATGTTCTTCGTTCATTTCGAATGATTGATGGTAATCCACATCGACCGCGATTTCGAATGCTTGCCAGTGGGTCACACTGGCTGAGAGCCGGAGAAGGCGGGTTACTCGATATGTTTGTTTCAGCAGGTTCAGTAATACGGGAAGGAGAAGTTATCGCCACCATTTCTGACCCTGGAACACCGGGAATCACCGTCGATATCGTAGCGCCTGAAGACGGGTTGCTTATCGGTGCAGCCACCAACCCATTCACTGCTGCTGGAATGCCGGTCGGTCATTTCCTTCCTGTGTCAAAACACATGAAATTATTAAGCGACCAAATTGATTCAAACGGAAGATTCCTCGTCTGCGGTTCACAAAGTAACCCAGTATGGCGCGAAGAACATGATGTCGACGAAGTCGCTGTGGAAGGTAACTGGAGCGGAGGTAGTGTTGACTCTGAGTGGACTATTACCAAAGAAATAAACGGCAGTCAGAGTGACGTTTTCTCCCATGATGAAGAAGAGGCTGAGGCTTGATTAAGCCTTGATAAAAGACTCAACTGCTTGCTTCACTTCTGCATCTTCCATATTTCGGCGCTGACTTTTTGCAACCTCAAAAATATGACCAACCAAATCGTCAGTTGGTTCGTATCCATTTTGCTCAAGCCACCAAATGATGTTCGAACGTCCGGCCATGTGGCCAATTCGAATAACTTGCTTCAAACCAAAATCACCGGCAGGAACGCCAGAATAGACTCTATCTGCAAGCCAATTATCGCCTTTCTTCATGGCTTTGATGACTGCAGAAGCATGAACTCCGGTTCCAGTCTCAAAAGCATCCATACCAAAGACAGGATAATTTCGAGGAAGAGGAACTTCGATGTATTCATTGGCTTTTTGCATATATGCATCCAATTGCGTCAAGTCATTGTCTATGACTCCCAGTAACTTGAGATTGACCAAGGTTTGGTCAAGAGGTGCATTACCAGCACGTTCACCAACTCCCAAAGCTGTACCATGTATCACATCTGCACCTGCCTCAACAGCAGCGATGTTGTTGGCAACTCCGAGCCCTCGGTCTTGATGTCCATGCCAGTTTACTTCGATTTCAGAACGTTTGAATCCAGAGTCTTTAATCACCTCTTCATCAATGAATTGAAGCAACTTCTTCACACCATTAGGAGTCACGTGACCACAAGTGTCACAGACACACAGACGGCGAGCACCCAATTCCATTGCTCGTTGATAGATGAGTTTGACATCTTCAGGTTTCGAACGTGTTGTGTCTTCGGTAACAAACATCACAGGTACATCGTTTTCTACAGCGTAAGAGACTGCTTTTTCCATGGTGGATAGGAGTTTTTCCATAGTCCAACCCTCTGTGTATTGTCGGATTGGACTGGTTCCAAGAAATGCACTCGCTTGAATGGGAATTCCATGTTTTGCTTGAAGTTCAACCAGTGGTTCAATGTCATTCATCAAGGTGCGAACAGCCGCACCCGGGCGGATTTGGAAGTCATGTTCGGTAATGTGAGTCAACATAGCGTCGATATGTTCCAAATGAAAAGGTCCGGCACCGGGTAGTCCAAGGTCGACTTTTTGGATGCCGAGGTTTTCCATAAATGTCAGCAGTTCTATCTTTTGATCTATGGTAGGATTACGTGCACTAGGGCTTTGTAATCCATCCCGCAAAGTTTCATCATCAAACCAAACTCCATGTGGATGATTCGCTGGGTTTCTGTTCAATTCGTACTCTACAGTGTTCCAATCGTAAATCAGCGAGCGTTCATCCATCAACATCACCGGACCAGCCAACAAGGGCCGACACAACACCCACAGCACCGAATCATGTTTCAATGCGTCGGCTCGATTGAATTCACTCTTCTTCCGAAGAATTCAATTTTTCAAGAGCCTGAGCAGCCTCAAATTCTTCGCGTGAAACAACGCCGTCGTTATCGGTGTCCATGGCTTCAAACTCATCAGCAGGAGTCTCCAAAAGTTCCGCTGGCAAGCGCGCTGCAAAGATGATGTGGTCGTCAAATCCTGTCCGGTCGGAGTTTCGAAGTTCCATAATTCGAGTCCCTTTGGATTTCTTGTTCTTGGTTTCCTTGGTTTGACCGGCACTGATTCGAATCATCATTCCTTTCTTCGTGAGGAGGAAGAGATTATCGTCCAAATTCGGGATTTGACGAGCGCTAATGATGACATCGCCGTTGTCATGATCAAGATTCATTGTAAAAGCACCCTTCGCACCTGGCTTTGTCTTTCGGTATCCATCGGTTCGCATCTTCCCTTCACCGGTTTCGGGGTCAATTTTCTGATTCCCATCAGCATCCAAATCTGGAATCTTCTCAGAGGTACCTAGACGACTTCTCTTCGCCATACCGTTACGGGTGATGGTCAAGATTTGGGTTTCCGTGTTTTCTGTTGCCATCATTGCAACAACGTGCCCACCATCTGCGTTTTTTCTGTTACCTGTTTTGATACCGTACACACCAGCAGAAACACGACCTGATGCCCGTATGTCTTCACATGCAAAGCGGCTGGCAAAGCCAGTGCTTGATATCATTACAATCGATGAATCGTTCGTCCCCGTTCGAACATTGACGAGACTATCATTTTCAAGTTTGAAGCGCAAAGCGTACTTTCCATTCCGATTGATTCGTACATACTCCTCGAGTTTTGTCTTCTTGATGAGGCCGAGGCGTGTGGCAAACAACAGGAAATGTCCTTCGGGGGATTCAAGCAAATCTCTTGTGATTGGAAGAATTGTGACAATGTTTTCGTCGTCCTGAATCTTTTCAATGACATTGCGAATGTGGCTTCCTCGTGCAAGTCGACTACCGAGAGGCGTTTCCCAAGCTTTGAGTCCGTAAACTCGCCCCTTATCGGTGAAAATGAGCAATCGATCTTTACTAAAGCAGGTGACGATTAGTTGAGGAGTATCTTCATTCTTCGTTGCCACTCCTTTGAGTCCTTTACCGCCTCGATTTTGGACTCGGAACATTTCAACAGGCATGTGTCGAATGTAATTATCTTCGCTTAATGTAATAGCAATTGCTCTTTCTTCAATCAAATCTTCTCTGTTCATTGACAAAGGCATTGGGTCAATGAACGAACGGCGTTCATCTCCATGTCGTTCTACCATCTCGTCAAGTTCGGACAGTAAAATACCTAGCCTTCGAGTACGAGAAGCAATTATTTCCTCCAAGTCTGCAATTCGAATCTTCAATTCTTGGTATTCATTCTGAACTTTATCGACATCCAAGCGGCTGAGTTGGTACAAGCGGCGCTCCGCAATAGCTTTGGCTTGAGGTTCTGTAAAATTGAATGCTGCAATACCGGCCATCGTTTCATCACCACGCAGTACGGA
The DNA here is from genome assembly GCA_002687075.1 of Methanobacteriota archaeon. Classification (GTDB taxonomy): domain Archaea; phylum Thermoplasmatota; class Poseidoniia; order Poseidoniales; family Poseidoniaceae; genus MGIIa-L1. Next base: position 17,374 of record NYZH01000033.1, on the reverse strand, counting down.
TTCAAATTGCTCCCTGCTGGAACTCGCTTTACCTACCGCAACTACATCGTCAATGCGATCTTGGGCCAACACCAGACCTTCCAAAATATGGGCTCTAGCTTGCGCCTTCTCCAAATCGAATTGTGCACGACGTTCGATGATTGATTCACGATGAGAAACATGAGTATGTAGCATAACGGGCAGTGTCAAAAGAACGGGACGACCGTCGAGAATACCCATCATATTGGCTGAGTAGGATTCCTGCAATCGGCTGGACTTGAACAACTGATTCAGTACGGCATGAGGGTCTGCATTGTTCTTTACTTCGATAACCACGCGAATCCCTTCTTTCGAAGATTCATCGCGGATATCTCGGATTCCAATTACTGCTCCTTTCGAAACTAAATCTGCAATATGAACAAGCATATCTGCTTTCTTTACTTGGTAGGGGATTTCGTGAACAATGATTCGCTTTCCTTTGGAATCATCAAGAACATCGCATTTTGAGCGCACATGGAATCTCCCTTTTCCAGAACTGTACATATCAAAAATCCCGTCAATGCCATGAATAGAAGCCCCAGTAGGGAAATCAGGACCTTTGACGTGCTCCATGTACTCTTCTATAGAAATTTGAGGCATGCCGGTATTCGCTTCACCCTCCTCAATAATTCGATTGACATGAAGATGGACTGCACCAGCAATTTCAGTCAAATTATGCGGCGGGATTTTCGTCGCCATACCGACTGCAATTCCATCACTACCGTTGAGAAGTAGATTGGGTAGACGTGCAGGAAGAACCGTCGGTTCTTGCTCTGAGTCATCAAAATTGGGCTGGAAGTCTACGGTTTTCTTATCAATATCTTCGAGCATGTGTTTCGAAATTCGATCCAATCTGCTTTCTGTATATCGCATAGCAGCGGGTGGGTCGCCGTCGATAGAACCGAAATTTCCTTGCCCGTCAACCAACGGGTAGCGAAGAGAAAATTCTTGAGCCATTCGGACCATAGTGTCGTAAATCGATTGATCGCCATGCGGGTGATATTTACCCATAACCTCGCCGACTGAACGAGCAGATTTACTGAATTTTTTATCAGCAGTATGGCCACCCTCGTGCATACCATACAAGACTCTACGATGAACCGGTTTCAAACCGTCACGAGCGTCTGGCAAGGCACGCCCGATAATCACCGACATTGCATAATTGATGTAAGATGTTTTCATCTCATCGTTAATTGGGTGGTTGAGAAGATTTCCGGTTGGGACTGTTTCTGTCTCTTGATTCGTGTCTTCATTCATATCATCAGATGTCAAGGTTCGTCACCTCCTTTGCGTGGCGTTCAATAAACGCCCTCCTGTCTGGAACATCCTCACCCATCAAAATCTCGAACATTCTGTTTGTCTCCTCAGCATCACGAACTGTTACCTTCAGCATGGTTCGGGTTTGGGGGTCCATCGTAGTCTCCCAAAGTTGTTCGGGATTCATTTCACCAAGACCCTTGTAGCGTTGAACGCCAATTTTTGTGTTCGGGTTGTCCCCTCGTAGTTCGGCAATAATTGAATCTCGTTCATCATCTGAAAACGCATATTTGCTAATTCTTCCTTTCGAAAGTTGATAGAGAGGAGGCTGAGCAATGAAGACGTGACCCTCAGTAATCGCAGGTCGCATGAAACGCCAAAGGAAGGTCAACATAAGGGTACGAATGTGTGCACCGTCAACATCAGCATCGGTCATGATGATGATTTTGTTGTAACGCAATTTCTCTGGTTTGAATGAACCTTCGTCCTCTGAATTGTTACCAACTCCAGCACCCAATGCGCGAATCATTGTCTGAATTTCTTGATTTTGGAACACTTTAGCTACATTGTGTTTCTGACGTTCAACATTGAGAATTTTACCCCTCAATGGTAGGATTGCTTGAGTTCGGCGGTCACGACCGGTTTTTGCCGAACCTCCTGCAGAATCACCTTCTACCAAGTAGACTTCGCACTCTCGAGGGTCTCGAGATTGGCAGTCCGCCAGTTTACCTGGCAGCCCTCCACCTTCAAGGACGCCTTTTCTGCGAGTGAGGTCACGCGCTTTACGGGCTGCCTCTCTTGCTTTAGAGGCCAACAATGCCTTATCGACGACCTGTTTTGCAACAGAAGGGTTTTCTTCAAAAAATTCGTTGAGTTTCTCATAGACAACCGTTTGAACGATTCCAGTGACTTCACTGCTGACCAATTTGTCTTTTGTTTGCGACGAGAAGGATGGGTCTGGGTGCTTGACACTGACCACTGCAGCAAGTCCTTCGCGAACATCTTCACCACTTAGTGCATCGCCTTTCAGCAAATTTCTCTTCTTTGCATATCCGTTAACACAACTTGTCAAGGCAGTCCTCAGCCCGGACATGTGAGTGCCTCCGTCCTTGTTTCGAATGATGTTGGTGTAGCACATGATGGATTCACTGAAAGCATCCGACCATTGCAATGCAAGTTCGACTTCAACCGGACCTTTCTCAATTTCTTTCGAACCTGAGATTGTGATGACATTTTCATGCATAATCTCGCGGCGTTCATTCAACTGTTGAACAAACTCGCTGAGGCCACCTTCGTAATGGTGCTCGACAACATGCTCCTCCTCGCCGCGCTTGTCGGCAATGGTAATCTTGAGTCCGGCGTTGAGGAATGAGGTCTCCCTCACGCGGGTGTTAATTTGCTCAAACTCAAATTCCGTTACATCGGTGAAAATGGTAAGGTCGGGTTTGAATGAAATTGTCGTACCGGTGTCTTCGCATGTCCCTATTTCTGCCAATGGTGCTACCGCCACACCAGCTTCAAATCTTTGAAAATGGATTATTCCATCACGATGGATAGTGACATCCATCCATTCGGAAACTGCATTTACTGCAGAAACACCCACACCGTGCAATCCACCTGAAACCTTGTAAGAGCTGTTGTCGAATTTCCCACCGGCGTGGAGTTTGGTCATGATGACTTCGGCTGCTGAAATCCCGTATTCTTCGTGCAATCCGACAGGTATCCCTCGCCCATAATCACGGACACTGACCGAATGGTCAGGGTTGAGGATGATGTCGATGTTAGGTGTGTGGCCAGCAAGATGTTCGTCGACAGAATTGTCTACAACTTCCCAAATGCAGTGGTGAAGTGCCGTTCCGTCGTGTGGGTCACCCAGATACATACCGGGTCGTTTTCGTACGGCCTCAAGGCCTTCGAGAACCTGAATGCTGGATGCGCTGTATTCGTCTGTCAAAATTATTCCTCCGCTGAGTTTTTACTGGGCAGAATTTGTGCCAAAAAAAGAGTGTATTTTTCGAGGTTATTTTGGGCCGCAGTGCATTACTTTTCGCCCCTCTTTCCCCTCTACAAACATACCCTGTGCCGAGGGGGTATAAAGGTAGTGCAATGGGTCGGTCAAAAGTTGCGAATTGCCGACATATAACCGAGGTTGAAAATGGGTTTTAGAGCGGTGTAGATGGACATTCATTCATTCAAAAAATACGACATTCAGGAAATATGCTGGTATCCGAGCCATGAAAATTCAAGCGAGAGCGTTAAGAAGCCCGTCTAAGTCGCCGAAAGCATGCCCAACCCAAAGATATGCGTCTCTCTTGAAGAAACCACAGTCAATTCCATGGTTGAGGAGGCTGCTCGTGCGGTCATCCAAGGAGCAGATATGGTAGAAGTCCGATTCGACCGATTGTACCTCACCAAACCACAGGCTACCGTTGTTGAAGACGAAGATGGAAACAAAACCTCAACCATGCCTCCTGTTACCGAATGGGCGGTTGCTGATGCATCTGAACTTGATGTGGCAGAATCAATAGCTTCTTTGAAAGAAGGAATCTCTCTACCGGTGATTTTCGCTGTTCGTTCCGTTCGTGAAGGCGGTCACTTTCCCGGCACTGAAAAACAACGGCTTGAGATTTTGCAAAATGCCATTGACTCAAACGTGGCTTGGGTCGACATTGAACTATCAATTAAATCGAAAGACCGCAATGCGCTTGTCGAAGCAGCAAAAACAGCGAATTGCCAAATCGTTGCATCCCAACACGATGTTGAAGGGACTCCATCCGCTGAAGACATTGTCAATTTGGTGACCTCCAATGCTAGCGAGGGCGACCTCGTCAAATTCTGCAGTACAGTAAACGATCATCAAGATGCACTGCAAATTGTTGAAGCCGCTAACAACCTTTCTGGCCAAGACGGAACCCCACTGTACAGCCTTATGGCGCTTGGTAAGGGAGGAGATTGGGGACGACTGCACGCCCCTATCCTTGGCCAAGAACTCGTCTATGCAACCATGCGTGACGAATTCCGGCTCTCTGACAAAGGCCTCGTGAATGTTCGAGACCTCCAAGATGCTTGGAGACTCCTCGAGTATTAATCGGCCAGTTAATGGCGTTTAAACTGTATTTTTAGACAGTTATATTTCTCTACTCGGCGCAGGATTCTCTTCCGATTCTACTGTCGTTTCAATTCCACCCACTGGTTCTGGCAAAGGAACCGGTTGCTGCAACTCTTTTCGTGAAAGATATTGTTCATCAGGCTGAGTGTCTAAAGATGGAACGATTGATTCTACCGGCATTACCACTGAAAGACCTGCTTTCATGTATTTTGCATTCAACACAAACGGTATTATGAGCGTGGTTAGGAATACCGCAAAGAAGACCAAAGCAACTGTGAAGGGCGGAAGGATTAAACTTCTTTCAGTGGTAATAATTGTCACGTCAGCAGCAACAATAGCGTTCGGCGATTCAGCATCAAAATCATGAACATTGTCCCAGGTGTCAATGACGATATAGAAATCCTGCCAATCGGCCCCTGAAAACAATGAGGTGTAGACCTCGGGACCATCAAGATTGAGAGCGAAATTCACTTCTGATGTCTTTTCATATTCGTGTGAATCACGGTAGGATTTCCATCCTAGAAAGTTGAAACTTCTCCATTCCGGAGGGATATCGGAAAGCGTCTCATCAACCTCTTCTCCATACCACCAATTTTGGTCGTGGCTTGCGTGATAGGATTGCACATAGTTTTCATATTCCTGTGTGGTAAATAAGTAGACGTCGCCATCCACAGGATTGAGTTCTGTGTCTTGAAGAGTGATGCATATTGTTGTTCTGTAATTTTCAGAAAGGTTGACGCGTAATGCACCTACGCTATCGTTTCCAATAAGCATTGAAGTGAAATGATTTTCTTCAAGTGGGTCAAGGCGAGGCAAAAAATACGATTCGTACATCCAAGATTCTTCTGGACTCAGAGCTGGATTGTATGCGGGCTCAACTGCATCACCGGTTCGGGAATTGGAACCCTTCCCTTCCTCTTCATAGTACATATCTTCGTAGAAATCACTACCCCACCACATGCCGTTGTAAAAAGGCACCAAAGAGAGGCGTTGAGCCGTTTGATTCCACTGTACAGGCGTCGTATCGCCCGAACAAGCATCTGCAGCTTGAGCATTCATCGAAAGAGGCGATGTAAACGCAAGCATAAACATCGGCAGCAGAAGTGTCAATGCAATTGACCCAACCCGAAAATACGACGACATGGTGCCTCCTCAATCTCTCATGCGCTAGGAGGTTATACAAACTAACGGTCAAGTTCTACGGCGGAGTGGCCGAATGTAGCCGCTATCGTCACTTCGTCGTTCTTCTTTCGACAAAATACCTGGAGCGGGTGGAGGTGAATGTTGGTCCATTCCGAGAAGTCCGCCTTGAGCCTCAACATGTTCGACATCTGTGTATGCTTCTGCTGCTTGCTTGGCTTCGTCTTCAAGTTCAGATGGTTCACGCATGACAAACCATCCTAATATGAGCGCAACTGCGATCAAAGTGACAAAGGTTGCAAGGTCTGAGCCGGCATCAGCAAGCCAACTCTTCCAATCATCAACGCTGAAGTCTGACAACGAAGGAGGAGCCGATGCTTCTGGGATGACTTCGATTTCAAGGTCCTTCGAAACACAGATGCCAACGTTATCACAAACTTCAATTCGCAGCGTGTAGATTCCTACTTCCTCCCAAACTCCAGTAACTCTACTTTCTGTTGCTGGGGTTGGGGTGACCCAGTCATCTGCAGGGTTACCGTTTCCATCGGCATCAAATTCAATATCGAGATCCCACCGAACATCGAGGTCTGGAGGCAGAACCTCATCCCTGTCCGATATGGAGCCGTCGTTGACATTCGTATCTCGATAAACCGCCATGCCCAAATTGGATTCAAAATCGGAAATATTCGCACTGAAAGAATTTGAATCAGATACAAATATCTCATCTGGAGCAAAAATCTCATTAATCACTGGAGGGTTATCGATTTTCACATCGAAATAGGCTCGAGAAACATCTCCAGTTCCGTAGGCATCTCTGACCGTAAGCGAAACAGTGTAGTCGCCAGGGAGCGAATAGGAATGCCATGGATTTGGTTCAGAATTCAAAGGAGAACCATCACCAAAGTCCCAGATATATTGTACAAGTCCGTTCCAATCTGGTGAATTAACATCGAGTGGAACATATTTTCCTTCAAACATTTGGTCGCCATCTCGAGTTCCATCAGAATCAAAGTAGAGCATTGAATGCGGAGCAGCGAAAGTTTCGCCCTCCTCATCAAAGGTGCGCGACCAATCCAGTTGTGTTAGAGGAGGTAAAGCGCTAGAGTCAGTCATTTGTTCTCCATTGTGCCAAGCATCAAGGATTTGAACAGATATTATTGGCAGTGGGTTTGCGATTTCAACGATGAGTTCTCGAGCAATACTTTCAGCTCCATCTTCATCGGTTACGACAAGAATTACCGAGTGAACTCCGGGGGTGGAGAAAGTGTGTGTAACTTGAGGACTCGAACCAAAGGAACCGTCATCAGAGAAACTCCAATTGTAGGTTAAGTCACTCGAATCGCCTACTGTGCCGTCAAGGTCAAACGAATCTCTTCCATCGAATGTATACGGAGTCTCAACTTGACCATCATCGACTCGGAAATCGATAATCGAAGTGCCCGAACTTGTGGTTTTGACAACAAAATTGGCAATTGGAATCTGATTCATCACCATGACCGAAAGAGAAGTCGTTACCGAACTTCCGTCGTCATCGACAACCGTTAATTCTGCAATTTTGAGACCTGGAGAATCCCAAGAAGGCGTTGGATTCGGTTCACTGGAGGACGTTTGGGTGAAATCATCGGTTCGATCGGTTACTCCACCGCCAAGGTTAACTCCTTCTGGGAAGAACCAAGAATACGAAACGATGCTCCCGTCTGAATCCTTGAAAACATCAGGCATGACGATGGAGTTGTATGTCGAAGTGGACAGATTGTCAGAGAAAATTTGGTATGGTATTCTGTTGTTTACGATGACGGTAATGGTCTTAATTCCGATGTTATTGCCATCAGAAACCGTCAACGTCAAGTTGTAAGTCTCGTTAATTCCGTTAATATCACCCCATTCATGAGCTGCTTCAAACAAACCAATACCGCTGTCAAGAGAACCATCGCCCCAATTCCAATCAAAGGACAAATTTTGAGTGGGTACATTGTCGACAGTGAGTGATGCAGAGAAGAGAATCAATTGCTCCGTAAGAATAGAAACTTGTTCTTCAATCAAAACACCGTTCACTGAAATCAGTGGAATTGGCGGAGTATTGTCGGTGATGTTAACTTGAAGAACATCGACATCAGACCAGGAACCTCCTTGGTCTTGAATGCGCAAGGTGGCATTGTAAAGTCCAACTTCTTTGTAAGAACGGTAAGGAGATTTCAAGCCGGAGGTCGTCGAGTCACCGAAGTCCCATGCATACGCTGTTGGAGGGTCAAAGTAGGGCAGTGAATTGTTATCAAACGAGATGCCCCAAGCATCAAAACCGTCACCGGTGAATTGAATGTTTTCCCAAGTCTGAGAAACATTGGGTGAAATGGTTCCGTTAGCAGTAGGCCTCATGTTGTCGAGCACCTGAGGGGGAGACGTCAGGGTGTCAACAGTTGTTCCAATCATATCCTTCATTTCCATCTCAAAGGTGTATTGAGAATTTTTTGGCGCAGTAAACCAAATGCTTTCTTCGGTGGCAACACCTCCACCTGCAGAAACTCTCTTGGTTTGAGAATCAATAATTTGACCGCTGCTATCGAGAACCTTTGTCGTAACGTCGAGGTCTTCAAAGAAAGCATTGGAGAACACTTCATAATCAATTTGAGCAGTATCAGGAGAACCGTCTCCGTCTCTGTCGGTCAATTTCGATGAGTTGAGAGTCAATGTTGCTGGGGATGTGATTCGTGCCGCTTCGATATCAACGGTACCTTGAGGATAAGATGGACCACACGAAGTGTAGTCGCAATCAGCGATTGTACTGGCGTACCAAGTGATGGCCCACACTTCGTCGGTTAGATTGCCGAATCCTGGGATGAGGGCTGTAGCCACGTTGTTTTGGAAATCCAAATCAGTTACCGACCACAAACCATCCGCAGTTGCACGCGAGACAACGACGCCATCAAACTGACTGACATCTGCAGTGAGGCGCATTGTGAGAGGGGCTGGAGACGAACCACCCGGAGTGAACTTGAATGCTCGAATTCCCCAGCCTTCAACATCGTGACCGGTGGATGACCATGGACCGGTCCAATCGCTGTTTGTGTCAGCGGGCTGTACACGACAAAAAGACCCAGAAGAGCACGCAGGGGTCAACTCAAGATTTGAGAAGCCGTAAATTCCTTGGTCAGAGTCCAAGACTGCGGCAATAGAGAAATTTGCAAAAATTTCACCCATCGTTCGACCAAGCATTCCACTTTGACCGCTTACAGGGGAGATTGCAAGGTTTTCAACGCCCAATCCGCCGGTCGCCGAATCTTGAACCAGTTGTCGTACGGCAGGACCGCCACCAAGATGGTCTGCAAGATACATAGTGAATATGAAACCAGCACCGTAATCGGCAAATCGTTGGTTCCACCAGCGAACCGAAAGTTCAGAGGATTGAGTCCATTGGTTCAGGTGGCTTACAAGGGTTGAATCAGCGCCAAAACAGAGATAGATGGCAACATCGGCATTGCCTTCATCAATCCATAGATTCTCATACGGGTCTTGGGCGTTGTGAAGCAGATGTTCAAGTTCGTGGGCAAGAATCGATTTGCCCCATGAAAGAGTGATGTCAGCGTAATCGACATAGACGGCTTCGCGTGAATTCGACAACGATGGAGCAAAGTATCCACCGGTATTGAAAGCACCATCAATATCATAAATCACAATTTGAACTTGGCAGTTGTTGTCAACATCTGGAGGAGCTAACCCGCGCCCATCTTGGTAGTCTTTACCGTAGTATGTGGTCATGGTAGGGTAAATTGTTTGGTCCCAAGACGATGCTAGATTGTTGAGTACTGTGGAGCTCAATGTGCGACCAGATTGGACCAAGAAAGCAACCGTAGTGGTGGTTTTAGCAACATATGTATCTACCGAGCCACCCGATGTTGGCACTGTAAGTTGGTCGTTGACAACATGCGGGTTACAGGCTCGAGCAGAAGCTCGTCCGGAAGTCTGTGGATTGTATACCATCTCATCGACACCAGGTCGGCCAGCATCAATCCATTCTTGTTTAAAAAACGAAAACGCAGATACAACAGGTTGTTCCTCCTCAATCATGAGGTATTGATTACCTTGTGAAACATCAAAATCAGAAAGATCACCAATGATAACGCCACCTGCATTGTAAGGCTCAACCTCTTCTTTGGTCGAAGAATCTGCACCTGATGCAAGCAGGATTGGAGACACTCCAGACACGAATAACAGAGTGACCAAAAGCAAGGCGGTATTAGAGCGTAGTTCCGACATATTTGCGACCCGACTAAATGCAGTCTTGCATTCAAATTGTGCAGTGAAAAAGAAGTATTTAAGTGTCCGTCTGTTAGGAGTCAATAATGCTCACTGACGGTTTCGAATCTAAGCGTGAGAATATTCGTCACTTTTACGCCTATTTTCTTGCAGTAATTCTGGTACTTACTGGAGTCGCATCTGCAGAGAACAGTGCAAAACAGTATTCAGGTGGGAATCCGTGTGATTTTATTGATTCAGTGGAGTTTAACGGAACCGCAGCAAACGAATCAGTCTTGTGGCAAACCAGCATTGGACCTCGACTTCCGGGCTCTAATGCATCTGCTCAGTTGCGCCAATCAATATCAGAAAACCTTACGCAATGGTCGTTTGAAGAATCTTCTCACCAAAGAGAGAATTTTACTCTTACCAACTTGGTGGGAACATACAGCCCGAACAACTCGACGGGCCAAAATGTCGTGTTTGTCGCTCACTATGACAGCAGATACATCGGTGAAAGGGATGAAAACGAAACCCTTCGCTCACAACCAATCCCCGGTGCAAATGATGGAGCAAGTGGAGTTGCAGTGTTGATCGAACTTGGTAGAATTATTCCTTCTCTTGACCTTCAACATAATGTCACGTTGTTTTTTACCGATGCTGAGGACCAAGGCAAGCCGTTTTTGGAAAATACCTGGTCGTACGGTGCAGACGCATGGGTCAGCAACCTAACTGAGGAATACAAAGAAAATATTTCAGCATATATCGTGGTCGATATGATTGGCGATGCTTATCTTGATTTCACTCGAGTAAGTTCCACTTCCGATGTATTGTGGGATACCGTTACTCCAATTGCAGCTGCTTTGGGTATGATTGATGGAGAGGTGGATTGCCAAGGGAATAATGGACTCAGCATTTACAATCCCGACCCAGATGACAAAAGATTCGTGATTGACGACCATGTGGCCGCACACAATGCAGGAATCCCTGCAATCAACTTCATCGACTTGAACTATGGAGAAAACGCTTCAACATGGGGCGGTCATTGGCACACCCACAACGACACTGCTGACAAAGTAAGTTCTGAATCGCTGCAATACATAGGCTCAATGCTCGAGCTAGGCCTTCGAACAGATGCTTGGGTCTGGAACCATTCAGAGGTTCAACACGAAAATATTACCCAAAACCTAAGCGAGGATGAGCAGAACAACAGTGAACAAAGTGTTGATGAAGAAGTACCTAATGAAATTCAAAACTACCCTTTTCTTACCTTTTTTGGTGGAGTTTCAATCGCTATTGTACTGTTTCTAGTGGTGTTTTTGCGTTGGCAAATTCGGGATTAAAGCAGGAGAAAATGCGCGCCAAGTGAAGGGAAGGGTATTATCCGCGCATGACTTGGAAGAGATATTGGGGGGGTAGGTGACTATGGACGAAGATGACATGAACAAACGTCGTGAAGCCCTCCGCTCTCGTGTTCAAGCACAACTCAAAGCCTCTGAAGAAGCTACTGAAATGCGCAAGAAAGCCGCTGATGAAGAATTGGTGGTTGACTCGAGCGACTTGGATAAAGCGGTTGAAAAGGCAGCAGCACGGCTTCAAGCGAAAATCGATGAACTTGATGATTCTGATCGCTCTAGAATTCTTACTCTCGCTGCATCCCTTATTTTGATTGGTAGTGTTCTGGGCATGGCGACAGGTGGCCTAATACTTAACGGAAATCCAGATGAATTGCTCTCTTCAACACTTTTTGAAAGAGCGGATATCGTTGATATCACGGGTTTAGCACTTGAAGCCGAAGAAGGGAGAGGAATCGCCAACATAACTGTGCAACTCCTGGACATCGATTCCGATGAATTAATCGTAGAGACCGAAACCGATGAAAACGGTTATTTTCGATTCAAAGAGGTGTTTTCAGAACCAATGACTTTGCGAGTCGAGGCGGATGGATACGAGATTGTCGAGCGTGACTTTATTCCTGAAGAAGCCGGGCTTCGCCCTATCACAATGACTCCAGGAGATGGCGTGCGAATAGAAAACGACATCTCAAGTAGCGACGGTTGGACTATTGAATCAGCTGTTGCACTTTCAACATTCATTGGAGTAATTACGGTCTTAACAGCCCTTGTTGGCTTCCAAGCAGCAGTTGAAGTTCGTCGAGCAAAAAAATACAGACGCACCCAATATCTCGCTGGTATAGCCTTGTTTAGTCGGGGTTTGATTTTGTTTGGACCATTGCTTATATTGATTGGAATGATTCTCCTTGTTATCGCAAAAGAACAATTTGCAGACATAGGAGGAGATTGAATGTACTTGATTACTGTCGAGGGTGGCGACGGTTCGGGAAAAGGTGAGGCGGCACGGATTTTGCTTGAACTCGCTGCAGAATATCCCTTCCCAGAAGTCCATGCTACTCACGAGCCAAGAAGGCACAGTGCCCTAGGTAAGTTGGCACTTACATCCGTAAAGATGGGCGACAAAACACCTCTTGAAGAAGCGGGACTCTTTGCCGCAGATCGCCTCGACCATTCGCACACATGGATTCGACCCTTATTGCAAAAAGGACACATCGTCATCTCCGATAGAAATATTCACTCTTCGCTAATCTATCAAGGGATAGTTGGCGATTTGGGTGTTGAACAAGTCGCCAAAATGAACGCTGCTGCAATGATTCCGGACTTGGTATTGTGGATTGATTGCGACCCTGATAAAGCCATGAAAAGAATTGAATCCGGAACGCTTCGAATGAACAGTGAAAAACAGGAGTACTTCGAGACTGCAGATATTCAAAAAACCATTCGCAAAGGATTCATTGACTTGTTATCTGGAGAAATTAAACCACCTTCTCCCTTTGACAAGTGCAGCGTTGTAGGCCCTATTTTGAACGAAGGTGGGCTGGATGAACTGAAAAAGAAGCTTCGAAAAGAACTACGTGCATTTTTCAACCGGAAGCCAAAGCCACTCAATGTTGACGCTGACGAAGTGGACCGTTATCTGCTGCGAACACTGGTCAGCGATGTCAAAAAGCAAACTCGACTCCCTGGGGCTCCACAAGAAAAAACCGCTATTCACCTCGGTTGGCTCTCCGGTCGCTCTCCAGCACAATGGATGGATTATGCTGAAGAAAAGTGGGACTCGGATTTGTCAAACAATTACGATGTACCTGTGGTCCCTCATGCTCATTCGTGCTGGTCGGTACTTGGCACGCTTTCACTTATCGTGGGGTCCAGTGAAATACCTCGATTGCACAAAGCATTCGGCCCGCATCGCATGGTGACACAGCGCCACACACAACGACTCATCAAGTGGCTTGAACAAACCCGTTGGATTCACAAACAACAGTCTCATGTACCTTTTGCAGAAGCACAAGTGTTCAAACTTCGAGACAGCCGACTCGGATACGGAAGGCTTGCACTTGCAATGTGGCCTTTGCGTTCCAATCTGGCTTCTTGGCGAAGGGCAAATCCGAGCAAGCCTTGGGAATCTGCTCTAAGAGAACTCATCGTAGTTGAGAGAGGAAAGCAACCTCGGCCATCCATTCGTAGAGCGATTTCGAACATTTGCAAAAGGTTGGAAATGTTAAGCAGTGGGCATGAAAACTGCCCAGTTCCAAGTACGGCAGAGGAGTTGCTGGCATGGTGGGAAACACCGCCGCCAAATCAGTAATCATTCTTCTTCGGCAGCCAAAGCAAATTTTGCATTTGCCGGTAGGATGACCTCACTGGCATTTGAGAAAAGATTTGGACGAGCAGAATATGCTGCCGCTGTTAAGATGGCAATTCCAAAACCGAAAGGAGCGCCTGTGAGGGGGCGAGTGAAATTGTTTGATTCATATCCTGTAAGCAGTTGAGTGAATCCATCAATGATTAAAGGCAAACAAAGCAGACTGCCCATTCCAATCCATGCAAGCGTTCTGCGATTTTTTCTATAGATTCCTTCAAGCCAAGAATCAGGCAGTAGAGACAAGCATGAATCTCGAACTGTCCAGCGGTTGTATCCGTATCGAGAATAGACCAGACCACCGATTGCCAAACCGAAAAAGATGCCAACATCTCGAGTACAAACCGGCATCTGGTTGTCATTTATCGACCATGAACGCTCGTGTTTATTGTGGCAGTTTATATCCCCGAACATGTAGATGAAGCCGGTATATGGGTCGAGTTCTGTCCAAGCAAAGGGTTCGTGAAAGTGTATAGTGCCGTCTTCGTGCACATGGCGCAGAGATTCTGGGGTGTTGCCGTTGGAAAACTGTCCGTCTTCAGTAGCATAGTCCAAAGCATTTGCACGTGCACCCAAATCTGGTATGGTCCCAGTAGGTAGTAAGAAAGGAGCCAAGAAAAAAGAGAGGAAAAAGAACAAACTGATTCCAAAAACCCATAATCCGACTTTCCTTTCTCGGTTACGGTTCGATAAACCGTTCTTCTCCATAATTTTCGCAATACTAGAGAATTGATGAACTTTGGCTCGGTCAAATGCGAGTATTGATGTGTAAAGCCGTGATAGAGTCATCATGAGCACCAAAGAAGGTGAGCCAGTCGGCCTTGGAACCGGCCTTCAAGCTGGTGCCTTCATGGGGCTTTATCTGGGATTTAGCCTCGCAGTGGTTTCTGTTCTTACTGACCCTAGCAAACTTCAGCGTTTAGCTACGCTCATGTGTGTGCCTCCAATGCTAGGAGCAATACTCCTCGGCCCATTCTTAGCGCGTAGAAGAAGACCGGTTTTTTTAGGAACTCAGCCCTTGTTGGTGGCACGAGAATTGCTGCATTCATTCAACGAAGGTCAAGGAAAGTGGCGCGTATTAAGTCATGTCAAAAGCGATGGTATGTCCATTCGTATCGACATGCACAACCTCACCAACATCAACGGTGTGGTCGATGCTGCATTGGAACTGGCCGACCACCATTCAGTTCGTTTTATTGTCGGACAAGGAGCCCATAACAGTCGACAACCTGAACTGAGGTCTAAGGTTCTTGACAGAATTGAACAGAAAGTGAGCATTACTCGACGCAAGAGAAGTGCAAAATCGATTGAAGTTTCTCCTGAACCAACCGTCAAATATGTTGACCAACAGAAGAAAATCAATAGGGCGATTTTGATTCTTTTACCCATTTTTTCGTTCTTTGCTTGGCTTGAAATGCGTTAACAGACCGGCATATTGCTTATAGGTCGCACTCCCCAAGTACTACCATGCGCGAGGTTACTTTCTTTTGGAAAAAAAATCGCGTAGCACAGTTAGATATAGGCTCTGTTGTAACAATTTTCCGTAGGATTGAATTTTTATCCTATGTTAAAAGGGTGCCTAAAGATGTTCGATGTCTGATGAAATGCCATTTCATTGAGGGAAAGGGCCCCAGTGATATAGCCGACTTGTACTTCTTGGAACACTTGGAAACCGTCGTCGAACCTGACAATACTGACGAGCCGTATATTCTCATGCTTCGTATCAATCATTCATTCAGCAACATGAACGCTCGCACAAACGGCACTAGTGCTGTACCAGGGCAATGCTACTTGGATGGTGAAGGATTGAGATATACAATTCAAGGGCCGAAATTAAAATTGAGACTTGTATCTGGATTAGCACGTCTTATAGCGAAACCAGATCGAATAAGCGCAAGAAGTATTCACATGTCGCTCAACAATCAAAATGCTTCACTCTCTCCAAAACAAATGAAACTCGCCAAGTTCGCTTACGACAATGGTTACTTCGACATCCCGAAAAGAACTCGAATTTCTGACCTTGCAGATGAACTTGGTCTTGCACGTGCAACTGTTTCAGAGCATATGGCTAAAATTGAATCAACCGTCATGAGCGATATGTTTTCATCTCTCAACAACGTCTATCTTTCTCCGGAATCCATTCGCGATTCAATCAATACTATGGTTGACGAGGCGCAAGATATCGGAACTTATGGCAGCGATGGTTTCCGCCAAATGATGAGCCAAATTCGCAACAATATCCAACACGAATTACCCGCTAAGAAACTGTACCTCCAAAAGCGACTTGGAAACGATGAGGAGCTCATCGAAGCAAGTATGGAGGAACATCGCCATAATCTCTCGCATATCGATGAAATTCTTCGTGCTAAAAAATCTCAAACTGCTGCAATTTGAAAATTATGAAGCCCACCCTTTACATGTGCCGGCGAATTTTAGTGTAGCATGGCGGACATGACCGACCTGCTGCGTCGTCTTGAGTCGGGTGGCATTGAAGTCCCTAGTCATATCAAAAAAGCCATGCTTAAACTCGATGTGGCTGATTTCACCGACTACGATGTTGAGCCGTTTTTCGCCGACCGCCCCATACCTTTTCTTGAGACAGATGAAGGTGGAGTCAAGACCATCTCAGCTCCGCACATGATTGCAACACTCCTTCACCATTTGGAATTGGCCGAAGGGCTAGAAGTCGTGGTTTTGGGTGCCAAAGGAGGGTACATCGCGGCCCTCATCGCCATGATTGTAGGTGAACACGGTCGCGTTCGCCTACTCGACCCTTCGCACCTAGCCATAGAACACGTACAATCTCGACTCACGCACTGGCCGACTGTCGAATCTCGTGTCTTGGAAGCCGTCGAGATTGCTCCGGTTGCTTTCCCTGGTGATTTAAATCGAGTATTGATTACCGGACAAGTCCGTGAATTACCAGAATGGTTGTCTTCGCGAATTGTCGATGGAGGATTTGCTCTTGCTCCACTTGGCAATACAGCAGGTCAACATTTGACCAAAGTTGAACGTCAAGGCGACGAGATGTTTCCAACCGATTTAGGGCCTGTCTCGTTCGGACCTGTTGACGTCAAAGATACCGAGACCGGCCCTATGAACCCGAACGAGTTGGCTGACCTTCTTGAATTAACCATGGAAACGTGTGAAGAACTTGACATGGTCGACGATGATGAAGCCAATGCGCTGCGAGATTTGATAGTTGAATTGCGTCAACTTCCTGCAGACCTTCCCCCACCCGGCGAAGGAGGCATCCCAATGAGCGAACACCCAATGATTCAACTTATGTGGGAGGCATCTCCTTCTTTTCTGAGATTATGGCCCATGCTGCAATTGATGCTGCACCCAAACCTCGCTCAACCTGGCGCTGTAGATTGGAGTGATGATGACGAAGATGACGGTTCGAATTTTGACGAATATATCCGTTGATGTCCTTCTAGACTATTGGCTGTAGTAAAAGCGTTCAAGAGCCGTATGCCAAACCTAGGCGTATGAACCGAACCGCGCTCACCGCTGGAAGTTTACTTGTTTGCCTGCTGATGACCCTTTCTGCCCTTGCAGGATTGGCCGTTGAAAACCACGAACAAGCCCCTTCAGAATTAACCGAAACCGAACCGATGCACATCGGTGGAACCGACCCTACCTCGTTTGTCGCCCCCGACACATCAGGTATTGTGGGATATTACTCTTCAATTGCGATAGATTCCAACAATGTTGTCCACATTTCCTACTATGATTATACCAATGACGATCTCAAGTACGCCACCAATGCCTCCGGCTATTGGACAACCGTCTCCGTTGACACAACAGGTGTTGTGGGATTATACACTTCAATCGCCATCGATTCCAACGATGATGTCCACATTTCCTACTATGATTCTACCAATGACGATCTCAAGT
>NYZH01000032.1 GCA_002687075.1 Methanobacteriota archaeon | reverse complement strand
CAAGTTCGACAACAGTAGCTTCACCAGCGTTAACCATTTCTTTCACTGCTGATGAAAACTCGTCAATCAAGGATGTCAAACCCTTGGAGACCTTATCCACAGCCTTCTTGCCAGACATTGTTTTCCGATTGTGCGGTCATACTTAATCAGACGTGGTAAATTATACCGGTATAAATTACCCGCAATTAGTCATCAGAAGGAAGATAAAAGAATTCTTCGGGATAGTATCCCATTCTTACACAAAGATCTATCCATCTTCCAATATCTGAGCGAAGTTTTTTGCCATTTTCAGTGATATTGTAGATCACTACAGGATGGCCACCTCTTCCTCGTGAATCTACACATCGCATTTCCACATGTCCCGAATCACTAAGTCTTTCTAAATGCATTCGTAACTCTTTCCGATCTACGCTAACTGCCCTTTCAATACGCATTAATCGACGAACACTATCTTCACGTTCTCTCATTCTTGAAAGATACAAGAGTATTCGGTAGAGAGTGACTGACAAATCACGGCGACGTTTCTCCATGATTGAGGGTATTTCAACCTCATAAAAAAACAGTCCTCTTGAAAAATACTTTTCAGACAATAGAAGTCCTCATCAATTGGAACCACTTCGGACATGCATGACCTTTACTCATAACATGGCGGATTGGCTTGGATTCACCATTGACAAAGAATGGATGGAGGAAAACATCCGCTGGAAAGATTTCGGTACAGGTGTACGCCTTGGACGACTTTATCGAGAAGACGCTTGCTCTCTGGTCCTGTATGAAGCGGACACCGATGTTACCGTGGATGCTTTCATGCCACACAGCCATCCTGGTGGAGAAGCATACATCGTCCTTGAAGGCGAGGTTTGGGACGAAGATGGTACCTATCCTACCGGCTCTCTGGTATGGATGAACCGTGAGACGACACATACTCCGAAGACACGAGGAAAGACACTCATCCTTGTTCTGTGGCCGGAAGGTGTCAAATCAGCGTGAGATGATTGCATGGCAAAGGAAATACTTGTTCTGAAAATTAGCCAATCCTGGCGCAGGGGCATGAGTTCCTTAGAATTGTATGAAGCCACTCGGCGCTCTTGGAAACTTTCAGCTCCTAGGATTGCAAAGGTCGATTTGGTGCTGTGTGTTGCTGAAAATGAAGTTCGTGAGGCATACACTGTGGAGCAATGGATGCTTTCAAGCGATGAGGGAAGAAAGGAATTCATTGGCCATGTTGCATCTCAAGAAATTCGAAACAAATGGGTTGGAATGGATTCGACCGGGATTGAATCTCGTTATGGCGTTGCCAGATACATCAGTGAATGATTACTCTTTGAGATCGTATTCACCAGAAATGAGCATGCCTTCAAACAAAAATGGCCCTGCAGGAACCACTGCGGCAATAAAACCGTGAAGAAGTGCGGTAAAATTCCAGTGTTTACCGACTCCGTAGAACAGCAAACCGACATATGCCACGAACAATCCTCCATGAAGTGAACCAAACAGACTAACCCAACTTGGGTCGCCTGCAACATATTTCATCGGCATTGCAAAACCCATCAATATAAGGAAAGAAAAGCCCTCTAGATAACCTACGAGTGAGACAAGTTGTTTCATGCCTTGACCTCGACCATAGGCCTGCTTGAACCGCAGGAAGGACACTCTTGCTCATCTGTACCTTCATACTTATACTTGCAAGCAGGACAAATCGGAGCTAATTCCATCTTGCCCATGGATTCGACTGCTTCTCCTTGAAGGGAAATATAGCCGCTGTCAGCATTACCAACAGTGTAGCGTCCAGCACCACCTATTCGAACAAGCAAATCAGGAGGCAATGTGACCGTGCCAGTTTCATCAATGATGAGTTCGCGGTCTTTGCCAAGGTTCTCTACGTCGACATCAGCGCCGTGTTCGGCGACAAATCGTCCATCGCGAAGTTCGAGTGAACGGTTAGCAAACGCGGCAACTTCCTTAGAGTGAGTGACAATCAAAAACGATACGCCATCGTTTTCGTGAAGGTCCTTGAACAGGGAAAGCACTTCCCTGCCAGTCACCGGGTCAAGCGCCCCAGTAGGCTCATCTGCAAGGATCAACCGAGGATTTGTGATGAGGGCTCGAGCAATGGCAACTCGCTGTTGCTCTCCGCCGCTGAGCATCATCGGCAAGGCATGAGCGCGATGAATCATCCCTAATCTATCGAGCATCGCATCGGCAAGTTTCAATGCTTTACGAGAAGATACACCTTGGTGACGGAGCGGTTGAGCGACATTGTCCCTAGCGTTCAAATTCGGCAAGAGATTGCCTTCTTGGAAGATAAACGACACCGTCTTTTGACGCAATTCGACCAATTCCTGACCGGTCAAGCGTGTCATGTTCTTACCAACCAAAGAAACCGACCCTGCACTGGCTTTCATAAGACCACCAAGGCATTTCATCAGGGTTGACTTTCCTGAACCTGAAGGGCCAACAACAGCGATTGCTTCCCCTTCCTTCATATCGATATGAAGTCCTCGGAGTGCAACGACGTTTCCGTCTTCTGCCTTCGATTGGTACACGTGGTAGAGGCCATCTGCTTTCAAAATACTATCTTTCATGCTTCATTCCCCCTTGAGCACACTTGCTAAGTCTGACTTTAATGCCCGGCGAGTGGTCACCAGAAGCGCCACCACAACTGCAGCGAACACTGCAAGCGATACCAAAATTATCTGTGACCACGGATAGACAAGGGTCCGTTGAATAGTGGTTGTGGAGCCACCGAAAATTTGGAAGATGAATCCAAAGACGTCAAAGAAACCGTTGAACGACAAAGCGAGTCCGACACCGAGAACGATACCAAGCACCATAGATACCACCACGATGGATAGAATCTCGAACAACACCAAGCGGATGATTTGGTTAGGTGAAGCACCAATCGCTTGCAAGACTGCAAGTTCCTTTTGCCTCTGACTCAGTACAAGTGAGAGGAAGACGAAGCTCGAAGCGACTGCTGCGATGCTGGCCACAACGAATTGAAGAGAAAGCAATCCAGGTGTGCCGAAAATCAAACCTCCATTGCGCTCAACACTCTTGTGAGAACTGGCCCAATCTTCAACGCTTGAGACTCGAGCATCTGCTGAAATCTTAGAGCCTAAAGCNTCGAGTTCTTCACCATCGATGCCGCTCACATCAACAATCCATGTCGTTGAGGTGTAATTGTCAGCTTGGTCGTTACCAACCAGAGTTCGCCATGAGGCTTCACCGATAATGAGTGAACCAGAAGCAGTAGCGGAATTAATACCGGGGATGTATTCGTGATTCCCCATGTAGTACATGTCTGCCGAGTATGGCGTGGTTATGATGCGCACCGTTGTGTCGGCCAAGAACAGAGGTTCAGCAAGCGGTGGGGGTACAAGAGAAGCGCCTGAAGCACAGGCGGTCTCATCCGCAGCTGTACCATCTGGGCAGGTTGCGTTGGTCAATATTGCTTGAGAGAGATCAAAGAATCCAAATGCGCCCTCAAGGTTGGCATTCGTGAAATCGGTGCCCTCGAGCGAGCCACCCATGAAGTCAACAAGCACGGTGTTCTGCAAGTTAGCACCTCTGAAATTGGCGTAAGACAAATCTGTGTCGACAAGAATTGATTCGCTGATGTTGCTTTCTGCAAAATTAGAACCAGAGAAGTTGCCATCCGAGAGATCAACTCGGCCAATATTTCGTCCGCTGAGGTCTTGGCCGGAGAGGTCTAAGCTGGACCAGTCNCTGTCCATCAACATGGTNTAGGCATTGAACAATGCCATTGGGTCNGACTCATTTGAACCACCCGTACTGAAATTGAATTCGATTTTCTCCCANACGAGGGTCAATGTTTCCGACTTCTCATCGCCTGGCTTCAACAACATGTCATTGAGGCGGTTTTCATCACCGCCTCGTCCGGAACCTGCCAAGTCGAGGGAATATGCAGCGTCTTCTCCGGCACTAAAGCCACCTGCAGTGTATGCTGCCAACGCATTTTCGACACTTGTGCCTGGAAGCGCTTGTTCGCTCCATCGCAAGACATCTGCGTTGTTGTCGAGCAGAACATATGTCGGCAACGTGTCNCCGCCACTGCCGTCCGCCAAACCAATCTCGGGTACAGTGGTGGCCACTGNAGTNACACTGTTGGTGGTAAATTCACCCACGAGTCCAAGCATCGCCGTTTCATTGAACGGTTGTTCTACTGTGATTTGGAGGTCAGAACCAACTGTTGCGTCGACCGTCTTTTCGTCGACAAGAGTGCCTGTGTAGCCTTGTACTGCAGCAAGAGTGACAATCGATAACGTCAGCAGCATGATGACGGCCAGACGGTTCACGGATTCGGCTGAACCAGAACCTTTCAGACCGCGCTTTACGTCCTTGAGCAGGGGCGTGCGACCGAATATCAACTGCATAATTTGTGGTCCGCGTGCCCCGATGCGACCAAGCAAGAGCGCACCACCAATCCACAAAGCAAAGGGCCCGAAGATGTTGATGAGACCCTCAAAGAAGAAGTTGGATACAATGCCGTCCTCGCTTCCGTTGGCTTCCAACCATGTGTCNCTTACTGCAAGCATGCCGAATAAGAAAGCAAGCCAGTGAAGCCAACGCTTTGGTTCTGCGGCTTGTGTGGTTTTTCGAACCCCTTCTTCAATTTCCAGTTCGATGAATTGACGGGCTCGACTTCGTCCAAACAGNAACGCAAGTCCGAGTGTGGTCACCGCCGTGAAGATGGTTGCACCAACTGAAAGCGTTGGATTGACATCAAAGTCACCCATTCTAAACTCCATAAAACCAACCGCCGATAAGACGATTGGAACGGNAAACATAGCCAAGAGATAGCCTGCAAGCCAAGCGACTGAAGACATGACAAACAGTTCGAGGAGCACCATGCCTTGGAGGCTCTGTCCATCTGCACCTATCACGCGATGAACACTGATTTCACGCCGCCGTTGTTCGAGGGAAAGCACGAGCCCGTAAATCAAAACCGATATCGAGAGGAAGACGATTGGAATCATGATGATGTAATCGAAAATTTGAATCANACCAAGGAAGATGTTGAGGAACAAAATAGTTCCACTGATGATGTCNGTGTAGTAGAGTTCAACCTCTTCATCCGTGTACGAACCGTCTTGNACATCCGTGCCGAGTGCTTCCAACCATTCGGCTGCATCCGCAGTCGATGTTGTCGGTAGCGCTCCACGATCAATGGTTGCACCGAGGTACATGTGATCGTTATCCATCAGCACACTGCGTTGCTCTTCAGTCATAACCTCCCAAGTTGAAAAGATGGGATTAAACGGAAGGGTTGGGTTGCCGAAATCCCATGGCTCATAGATTCCCATCACGGTGAGGTTTTCAACCGTCATCGACATTCTGCAGTACATCATTTCGTTATTTTCAGGTGTAATTTCACCAGCACAATTGTCTTCTGTAACCGTTCCTTCAAAAATCGTTGATTCATCCACGACGTAAGCAAAGGTGAGCGAATCAAGGACATCGCCTACATTGGCTTGGGCTTCGCTGGCGATGGTGGACGGAAGAATCACACCACGGTTGGCACTCATGTTTTCAGGAGTTGGCCATTCACCTGCTCCGGCAATGATGTTTTCACTGTACCTTTCAGCAAGTTCTCCATCGAAAGCCTCAGGNCCATAGAAGCGGATTGCTCGCTTATCAGANATAGGCGGACCGGCTTCAGCCGCTTCAGGATAGTCGAACGTAACNTTGCCCCAATAGGGGTTCGCATCATCCGTTATGATNCTCATTTCAAGTGGTTGAGCGACCACGAAGTCGATGTTGAACAAACCTGCGCTATGGATGCCTTGACGACCTAGTACAAGCGTGCAGTCACTGAATTGTGAAAATTCTTCACGTAATTCATCGCATACTTCGACCATGGTCGAGGTGTTATTGGACCATCCAGAGGCGTTTTCAACAGGTGTTCGAGCGTATTCGATCTTTGCATCCAAAGGTTCGGATTTGAGCGATTCCTCAAAGAAGAGTTGGGACAAACCAACACCGTAAGCCAGCACTGTGGTAATGACAAGCGAAGCAAGGAAAACACCGGCTACAACGGCCAGGCCTCGCTCCTTTCCACGCCATGCGCCTTGTCCGGCGAGGCGTAGGCGGCTGGGAAGTTCCATGGCCTTGTGCTTCAAGCGGCCAAGACGGGAGCGACCAACAGAAAAGTCAGCCTCATTCAATTCATCTTGGTGTTCACTCATTCTTCCTCGCCTCCTTCTTCATCATCGAGGCCCCAAGCAGAACGGATGTCCGACGCTTCGGTTCGACCGTCATTGAGCAGTAACATGCGGTCTGCGTTTGAGGCCAAATCTGGATCGTGCGTCACCATCAGAATGGAGACTGGATTGTCTTCATCGTGGCAGAGTTCCTTGAATAACGCCATGACTTCTTTACCACTGGCGATGTCAAGGTTACCGGTTGGCTCGTCTGCAAGTAAGACTGGTCGGTTTCCAGCGATGGCTCGAGCGATGGCTACGCGTTGCTGTTGACCGCCAGAAAGCTGGTCTGGNATGAAATGCATTCGATCACCAAGGCCGACTTTTTCCAGTGCAACCATGGCTGCCTGGACCGCCTCATGAGACTGCATCCCAGAGAGTTCGAGGGCCATAGCAACGTTGTCAACAGCAGTGAGGTTGTCCAAAAGGTGAAAATCTTGGAAAATCCAACCAACCGATTCACGGCGTACATCGACCACTGATGATGGGTTTTTCGTGCCATATTTTTTGTCTCCGAGCACAATTGAACCTGAATCACCAGCGAGGAGGCCTCCAATGATGTTAAGCAGCGTTGATTTTCCAGACCCAGATGGACCCATCAAGGCGACCATTTCACCTTGTTTGATGTTCATATCCACGCCTTTGAGGACTTGGAGTTTGTTTGAACCAGAACCGAACGTCTTGGTTAATCCATTTACTTGCAGCATTCAAGTCACCAATAAGCAGCATCATAGACTTTTGCTATATCAAATGGTGTATGGTTTGCCCCCTTGAGCAGCAAAAGGATTCAACATACTACTTCCAGCGCCCGAAGAGAAAAGAAAAGACTCGAGAAGACCAAGATTTTGAAAAAATCCCGTTTTGGTATTCNTGTGAATCAATGACTTGATCAACGTACTGAGAAAGATAAGCGTCCATCAAAGAACACCTCGACGGGACGAGTATGCGCCTCGAGCGTCAGCTCCACATCGGTAGTCAGAAATAGCTCCGATAACAACATCAAAGAGGTTGGTAAAAATACCACTTCGATGTTCTTGTTCATTCATAATTGTGTCCACATATATTTCCAGGTTTTTATCCATAGTACTTCCGCCTGTAACTCTTGTTTGTTACAGTGTATATTAGGAACCGGCACTATATCAACTAGCGGTGAATTTGCCAACACATAGGTGCAATAAATAAATTAGGTATTTTTAATTACACCTTAATTTATACGATGTATTTCGCTAAAAACCTTCATGTTCAGGAGGATTTCACCAAAATCACGAGAGTAAGCGCAGAGCCTGCGGACCGACTCAGAAAGGCTCAAATCAAAGGCCATCCATTCGTTCTGACGGTGGTTAGCAAGCAAGTCTTGCTCGTGAAGGACCAATACCTGTTGAATATCCTTCAGTGTTTTTCTCGCCTCTTCAATTCGGTGAGAGTCGTTGGTCCGTATATTGATCATCAACTCCTTGAGTGAAACATTCCATTCAGGTATCTTTTCTAAAGCGGTCGCACCTGCTTGTGTACGTGTAATTTGAGGATTCGCGAGGACAAGTTGTGACATCGTGTAAGCATGATCCATCATTCTTTCCAACGAACGAGCCAAATTCGCAAACTCCAGAGCCTGTGTTCGAGAAAGATTCAATTTGGAAGCAACAAGGTGTGAATCAAGTGAAATTCGGACTTGACGTTCGATAAGGTACAGCAAGGCATCAACTTCATTCTCGCGTTCCTCTGCATCAGAGAGAAATTCTCGGTCCTCTCCATCGAAGACACTACCGATGTCTCGAATAAGCGAAGTGACCTGCAAATACATCCTGTTGAGGCTTGCATGGAGAGGCATATCACCCGCACTCAGCAAACACTTGAGGTTGATATTGCCTTCACCTTCTTCAATAATCTCGAATCCTCTGGTACTTTTTAGAAATTTTCGAATCTGAACTACTGCCGCTTTTCGCACCTTTGGCGTGATGGCGATGTTAATGTTATCCGCCCCAGATATATAGGCGCCCATGAGGTGGTCATGAAGACTTTTTTCAGGTAGGCTCAAAGCATCAAAGAACACATGCTTAACAGGATCTCCATGAGTATTGAGAGGCGTTATTCGAAGGGCACCACTGGGCCTCCAATCAACGCGCAGTGAATCGCGTGCCTTGAGCTGCTGTTCCAAAACCCATGGTTTTGGGAGGCTGACGGTAAATGTGCTACCGCCAGTGCTTTGCAACTTTCGTACTTCGTGTTCGCCCAAACCAAGTCCCATAGTATCAAGCGCCCCGTCTACATTGAACTATATAGAATATACATGAATTTGAATATATACTGAGTATCATGAGTTTTTTTCATGGAACCTATTACGATGGTATTGATTGGACTGGCGTTGATTGTTTGTGCCTATATGGCATGGAACATTGGAGCAAATGATGTTGCCAATGCAATGGGGACCTCAGTAGGTTCCAAGGCGCTTACGCTCAAACAGGCTGTCATTATTGCAGCCATTTTCGAGTTTAGCGGCGCCTTCTTCGCCGGTGACGCAGTAACCGATACGGTTCGCAAAGGTATTCTATCTGTTGATTTCTCAGACCCAATGGTCGATTCTGCATTTTCGCAGGACATCGCATTTGGGTTCATTGCCGCAATGATGGCTGCTGCAACTTGGCTCACTATTGCCACAAGGTACGGCCTTCCGGTTTCCACGACACATTCAATCATCGGCGGAATTATCGGAGTAGGACTTATTCTTGAAGTAAAACACGATACCTCGCTTATCGACTGGGAAGTCGTTCAGAAAGTCGTGATGTCGTGGGTTGCAAGTCCGCTTATGGGAGCACTGCTTGCATTCTTTTCATATTACATCATTAAGAAAACAATTCTTGATTCAGAGAATCCCGTCGACCGTTCCCAATGGTTAGCACCAATTCTCGCATTCCCTACGTTCTTTATTCTTGGACTCGCCCTACAGTTCAAAGCCCTCAAAGGGTTCTTCTCCAAGGCAGCATCAGAAGGCTGGATAGAAAACAAATACGACTGGTTACCTGTAAAAGAAAACGGTGTTTTTAATCCATTTGCAGAAAATGCTTGGTTCCCAATCAATTCGCTGATTCTTGCCGCGGTGATTGGAACAATCGCAAGTATCGGACTCTATCTGGTATTACGTAGAATTGACATCAGTGAAGAGAAGCGTGGTTTCCGTGGCGTTGAGCGAATTTTTGTGTGGCTACAGATTATCACTGCTGCATATGTTGCATTTGCACATGGAGCAAACGATCGTTCAAACGCAATTGGACCGATGGCCGCAGTTTGGCAAGTTCTCAGCAGCGACGGCGGCCAATTAATGGAGAAAGCACCGATACCGGTTTGGCTCATTTTACTTGGTTCTGCAGGTATTGCCATCGGTGTCATGACTTGGGGCTGGAGAGTAATGGATACGATTGGCAAGAAAATCACGGACATCACTCCGACTCGAGGTTTTGCGGCTGAATTCGGTGCAGCAACTACAATTTTGGTGTTTTCAATGCCGTTCCTTGCCGTACCTGTATCCACAACACACACGCTCGTTGGAGCAGTTGTTGGAGTTGGACTGGCAGGTGGAGCAAAAGCAGTCGACTTCCGAGTATTCGGAAAAATAGCTGCATCATGGGTTGCAAGTGTACCAGCTGCTGCCTTCGGTGCAATCGTGCTGTTTGTGGCCTCAGGCGGAGATTCGCTAAATATGGTGGTCCTTCTGCCACTTTCGTTCATCGCTGTCGCACTAGCGATTTGGAAGAGCAGCGGCGAGATTCATGTTGAAGATGCACTGTCCGATGCGGGTGCTAGCGGTGACGCTCCCCCACAAATTACCATCAGCGATACCACCCCCTTCGAACTCTTCCATGAACACGCAAAGGCTGTTGAGAAAACGGTAGAACATATGCTTGAAGCCGTCAACACTGCATGCGATGGAGAAGATGCTACCGAGGCAATCGAAGCAACAATCGCTGCAGAACTTGATGCTGATAACGTCAAGACCGAAGTTCGTAAACTTGCAAGTGAGGACCGTAGATTTGGTCTCCTCGTGAGTTATGATGATTTCCTCTACATGGTAACCCGCCAAGATAGAATTGCTGATTATGCCCAAAATGTCGCAGAACAACTCGCTTTCCGCACATTGTATGATGACGAAGAAGCGAAGAGCAACCTGAAGGAAATGGCCAACGCTGTTGCACAAACTGTAGCAAAGTATGAAGATGCTGTCGAGGCACTTCGTGACTTTACCATCAGCGGTGAGACAAAGGCGGCCCAAAACAAGTTGGCTGAATTGATTCGAGAAGTCAACATCAAAGAGCATGATGCGGATGTCGTTGAAGCAAAGGCTGCCGGTTATGTATTCACCAACGGAGACGATTCGCCACTTGCTGCTATGCACATGTACCGAGTATTGCAACGCCTTGATGATGTAGCAAATGCTTGTGAAAAAGCCGCAAATGCCTTCTTGCCGATTTTAGATCGTTAAGCGAGGATTGATAGCGAAGAAGTTTGCCCACAGTCTGTCAGAGCCCTTTCCCGGCCGTGTTCGCACAACAGTGGAGAGTAGGCTAGGAGTGAGCCGCATGGCTGGAATGGACCTTGCACTAAAAGCAAAATTGCAGAAGCAGCGCTACCACATTGTTGGTGAGCATGGTGGAGTAAAAACATGCCACTGGACCAAAGAATCTCTGCTTCGGGACCGTCAGTGCTACAAAGGCAAATTCTACGGGGTTAAAAGCCACAATTGCATGCAAATGTCTCCCGTTGTTGACCAGTGTAACCTCGCCTGTACATATTGCTGGAGAGAGCCGCACATGGACACTCTGGAACTCACCGACCAGGACCCACTGGAATTGCTGTACGAATCGGTACGTGCCCAACGCCGATTGCTCTCAGGTTTTGGAGGCAACCCCAAAGTGCCTCGAGAAAAGTGGCTCGATGCTCAAAACCCAAAGCACGTCGCAATCTCACTGAACGGAGAGCCTACCCTTTACACCCGTCTTTCCGAGTACATGGATTTGTGCCACAAGCATGGCATGACGACCATGCTTGTTACCAACGGGACTCTACCGAAAGTCATCGAGAAACTCGATACGTTACCGACACAACTCTATGTCTCTGTAGATGCACCGAACAAGAAAGTCTTCGATGAAGTGTGCAAGCCGAAATGGAACTCAAATGCGTGGGACAAGTTTTCAGAAACATTGGACCTCTTGCCTTCACTCGATACCCGCATCGTATGCCGACATACGCTCATGAAAGGCATCAACATGTCAAAACAACACGTCAAAGAATTTGCCGCGCTTGACATGCGAGCAGACCCAGATTATATCGAAAACAAGGGCTATGTGTTTGTTGGCCACAGCCGTGAAAATTTGGGTGTTGAAAACATGCCAAGTCATGAGGACATCATGGAATTCTCGAATGCAATTGCACCTCTCACTCAACGAGAGGTCCTATCCGACTCACGACCGAGCCGTGTTGCACTTGTCGGCCGTGAAATTACACCGATACCAATTCCTCAACCAACCATGTTTTTCCCTGACGATTTGGGAATTGCTCCTTCAGTTAAGCACTTACAAATGGCAAACGTTTGAAAGAAATTGAAATACACAGCGTATTAAACCCCTTTTGAGAAATCTATCTCATGAGCGGAACATTTTCTGATACCAAAAAACTGTTTT
>NYZH01000031.1 GCA_002687075.1 Methanobacteriota archaeon | reverse complement strand
CTTTTCAGCATATTCAACGGAACCCATTCTGCTTGCTTCATCGGCTCTTTCGACCGCTGCGGCTAAATCATCCAGATTTGATTGTATGGCATTTTCATTCCATCTTTCACGGGTTGCGGTTTCTATTTGATAAGCCCACATACTGAACATCGTGAGNAGTAGTACACCAAGCAGNAATGTGAAAATATACCCNAGTTCAGTTGCTGCAGCATATCGGTCTTGTCGGAGTTCAGTTGANTTCATGAAATCACCTCGGACATTCGGGCGTTTAGAGATGCCATCTGCAACGTGAACTGAATCGGTTCACCGTTTGTNTGCCAAACCGCCTCTGAGGTTCCATAAGACGGGTCAGGAACCCAGCCNACATAGTCGGACAACAAATCAATTCGACCAGGATAAATTGTCCAGTCTTCACTNGATTCAAGCCCATCTGCGGATGCTTCNGCAATGGCTGCTCCATATGGATTTGACCANCCTCTTCGAACCTCATATGCAGTTGATGAGGCGAGTGATGAGCGGTCAATTAGTTCAATATTCAAATTCATTTTACCGGCACCACTGGTACTGTCTTGTGTTGGGTGAAGTGAAGGTATAGTTGCTGCAAAGCGTGGTCCGGGNCCACCTCTGTCAGCAGGTGGNACNACGATGTAGGGTTCAAATTCAGGATGGTTCGTNACCACTGCNCCTCCTGAGTAGGCAACTTCCATTCCAACAATCGATGAACGGAATTCATAACTTAGCCTNGATAAATGGAATCCCCAAACTGTACCGAGTGTTGCATGATTCGATGCTCCATTTACGCCAATCAAGCTAATTTGCATGCTTGCAGGGTGTGTGCCAGAAGACCATGCATTCTTCAGGTCAACTTCACTTCGACCACCCATAGTCTGCCAAGGCAATACTGATTCAATCCATCCACTGGCTTGNGTGTTAATAGGCATGCATCTCTGTGCACCATCATGAACTGCCTGAACGAGTCCGTGGTTTCCTTGAAGATATAGAACTTTCAAAGCGTGACCATTTTCGACAATCAATTGGCTACTNCCAGAAGAAATATCGACAATCTCACTGTTTTCATCGTCAAGGAATGTGCCGTTAGCACTGTTTGAACCGGATAAATTCCATTCGGTGTATGAACCTGCATGGACGATGTGAATCTGCGCAGATGAAGCAGTCCTCAAGGTATGGAGTTGGCCAGATAAGGCTCCGGTATCATCGGCTGGATGATGGTAGATTCCAGAGCCACTTGAATTCATTCTCCAAGTCACAAACAAGTCGCCATTTGCATCCAGAAGNGGTGCGCCACGAATCTCNGCAGGAGGCCATGGGAATGTTGAACTTTGATTGGCAGGAATTGACAAACCTCCTCCTCTCCATGTAACAGTCACACTTTCTGTGCCTGGATTGGAAAAGACCATTTCGCCGTTGATATTCGGTGTGATGAATGAATGTCCAAGAAATTGTCCATCAGTACTTGGAATAGAAAAGTGTCCCGTGTTNTCTTGAGAATATGTTTGCAGAATCAGCCGAGATGGAGAACTGCTTGAGATNTGNACAACTTCCGTNTCGGATTGATTAAATGAATGACTGAANGATACGCCTACNCGATTTTGNTTTGAGGGNAATGCATAAAATGTATTGGACGATTGATTGTTAATGACGATTTGATTCGCTGACTCGCTGATGATGTGAATTCTACTATCNCCCAAAGGCAGCGGAATTGACCAAGAACTGCCTGTCGAATCTACCGGACTTGGATCATTTGGTTGAACAACAGTTGCCCCTCCACTACCTCGAGCGATTAACAAATGCAGNTGATGCGATGAGTGAAGTATTATTTCTCCGTTTTCGGTTGTGTTCATCGAGTACATTCCGTCGACTTTTAGTTCAACATCAGAGAGTTTTTGAGAATCTTCATAGATTTCAATATCGATAGGGCCCAAAGGTAGTGCTAGCCCCGGAGCGGCAGTCATNGAGATACTGTCTGCCCATGCTGGAACAGTAAAAATGTAGGGGTTCGAGGGTCCGAGGCGTAAATCATCGATGCAGATTGCAGTGTTTTTGGATTCAGGATGACGGATGNTGAGTTGNTCATCATAATCCAATGCTCCTTGAACACGGAAACTCATNCCTTCNGACCATGTTGCNGAGTACCACATGCTGCTTTGCATTGTGTTCCAATTCAATGCGCCATCCACAGGAATCAATTCGATTTCAGTCGAATCACCTGGCATACCTGTTTCACTAAGTGCAGCGGTTTGATGAGCCAAGAGTGTCATTTGTGAAGACATGTCATGNCGCTCAATNGAACCTTCTAACTCTTCGATAACNGGTATCATCGAAACCATCATCATNGCTATGATTGACAGAACTCCACCAAACAGAAGAACNGTAGCGACTGCAGCAGAAACTGCTTGTTCATCGCGTTGGAGTTGCGACCTCATCGAGAAACCTCCACNCGTTTGACATCGACTTCGAGGAAGAGGTTTACCCCTTGCGTTTCAACAGTGAAGCCATCTGCACCACTGGCTCTNAAGTAAGGAGCATAGCCAGTGNATGAGTCAAGAGTTCNTGAGGCACGGTTTAAGGTATATTCATCGAGTAATTTGTCATGATATTGAGGGGTAATTAAATCGCTGAGTGCATTGGTGACAGTGAATTTCATGTGGTATGCTGGTCCAGTAAACAGGGTCATAGGTCCTAGCGAGATCATGTCCATGCCGATTTTATTCCCTGTACCCAAGGAACCATTGATTGTCACATCATTAAGAACAACAGAGAGCCGTATGTCTCCANTTACCAANGTGTCAAGCTCGATGTTTGGGAACTTCGAAACTTTCCATGGTTGATCAGGAAAACGTTCTGTTCTCGCATCGTTCATCAAAGCGATTTGATGTTCTCCTTGNCCAAGAGANGTNGTAATCTGAATCCCNGACAAGATGTATGAAACGCTTCGATGAATTGGTCGATTGTCGGCATCAAAAATCGTTACTGACATCCAGTGTTCACGAGAAGAATTATGTGTTACGATGACTTCTTGAAATGTNGACATGAAATTGAATGTTTCAACNCCATTTTTGGTCTCAATTGTNGCGCTTCGAGCAGTTTCATTCACCGATTGTATCCCGAGTGTNGTACCGTTGATTTCACGGACTGTAACTCTTTCATGGGCCGTTAAGTCGGCGGCAATTGTCCAAGTCTCAACCTTGGNAATNGGCTGAATCATAGTGGACTGTAGTGCTAGTGTAT
This sequence comes from Methanobacteriota archaeon, assembly GCA_002687075.1. Taxonomy (GTDB): domain Archaea; phylum Thermoplasmatota; class Poseidoniia; order Poseidoniales; family Poseidoniaceae; genus MGIIa-L1. The sequence continues at coordinate 22,110 of NYZH01000031.1, read as the reverse complement.
GACGTATTCCAGTGCCTTCAGGAGAACTTCCCGCAACATCTATTCTATCCTCAAAACGATCAGCAATACCGTTCGCACTGTTCCAGTTGGTGTTATCTTCAAAGTCCGTGATGTACGGATTCAAAAATATCCAGACGCCTCCCATAATTGTAACAACCATTGCCAGCATCATTACGACTCCAAGAACCTCGCTAACAGCCCGAGTATCTCTCCGGAGAGAAGGGCGGCAGCAGGGGGTCGGCTGTGCGTTCACAACACGCACACGCTTTGGTATCATTTAGCCATTGACCTTCTCCATCCATCATTGGAGGTGATTGAAGCGATGAGAATTAAACAAGAGATTGCTTTTTAGTACTCGGTTTTTCTTCAAACTGACCAATATAGTGTGACTTTTCCGGACCATCCTGTAGAGATATTGTGATATCACCAGAAAAGATCTCATCNATNTGTAAGAGAACGGTTGATTCAGCGAGATGTGGGCGATTATTTTTCTCAGAAAGGTGTGTAAGGGAGATGCTTTTCGTGGCATCGGTACATACCTGTGCGAGGAATTCTCCTGTTTGATCGTTTGAAAGGTGGCCTCCTCTTCCGCTGATTCTGTCTTTTAGAGAATATGGATAGGGTCCATTCATCAATCGGTTGTAATCGTAATTTGCTTCAATTGCAATGTGTTGACATCCACGAACATGTGTTACGAGTTCATCTGTCCACGAGCCCAAATCGGTAATGATTGCGGCTCTTTCACCGTTATGGCTTGCGATAAAGGCGACGTTATCTACTCCAGAATGTGGAATCGGAACCGCAAGGACTGCTAAGTCTNTACTGACGCGAACGATGTCAAGTGAATCAAAGTAATGGGTCAATTCTGGTAATAGGCCCAATTCCTCCGCAGTACGATGATTTGCCTGAACTTTCAATCCCCATTTTTTCTGAGCAACCAGCGCACCACCACCGTGATCACCATGGTGGTGACTGATGAATATGAAATCGATTTCAGTTGGATGAATATTCATTCTTGCGAGACGTTTTTCCAATTGAGCACCGCTAAATCCTTGATCGATTAAAACCTTTGAAGTTTCAGTTTCAAGCAATGTCGCATTACCACGACTGCCTGTTCCTAGATGTGTCAAGGTCATTGTCATTGCGAACATATGTCTCCTTTCGCGAGAGGCCTTTGAAGAAACCGGATGTTCGGCCATCAACGGGTGGATTTCTTTGCACAAAAGGATAATTCATACCGTGAGTTGTAAAGTTTGAGTTCCTCTTCAGTAGAATTTCTACACGAATGTACGAACATCGCTCCATCATCCTCATAAGTGTCTTAGCAGGCATAAGAACTTGCGAAGCGTATGCTTTGTAGGCTGGTCTCCAAATGCGACGAAGTATAACCACTCTTCTTACAACACTTGCTGTAGTTTCCAGTCTGCTGTTCATGTCGCAGTTCCCAGCCATTTCCTCCGTGTCAAATTTACACCCTGACACGACTGACGGTTCGAAACCTCCTTCAACGGACAGTGACGGTGATAAGATTCCGGATGTTCATGAGAACTTGTTTGAAGAATGGATGAATTGGACNGCCATTGACGGTAGNCCAATCCTTGTTCAGGGNATGGATAGCAACAATGCCTCCGATGCATTGGTTGATTTTGATAATGATGGACTCAACTCAACAGAAGAATATTGTTGGCCTTACCCNGCNAATTGTACCGCTCCTGGATTCCCTAGAGGGTTGACTGGAGTCGTTGATGAAGAAGGCGAACGCAGTTATCTCGACCCACGTGTCTCTGACACTGACGGAGACGGAATGCCAGATGGTTACGAGGCTTACATGTGCGAACGGGTAGGAGGATACAACGTACTCTCTCTCAAGTATGAATGCAAAACCTTCGACCCTCTCAATGGCAGTGATCTTTATGATGACCCCGATGAAGATGGTTTTGATGTGAATCGAGACGGAGTACTTTCGACTACCGAACGGTTTTCATCNCCTGAAGAATATATTCAAGGTGCGCCTTTGAACCACACGACAGAACTCGATGGGTTGTGGTGTTCCGCTACACTTCCGGAGGGTTCAATTTTTACAAATTGGCCTTTTATTGCCACTGGTTCTAACGCTACATTCCAAAACTTGCTTTCTGCATGTACAAAGAATGCAACGATGGTAGTTGACGAAGATATTTGGCTAGGTACCGACCCCTTGCTCGCTGATTCGGATCGATATCATTGGGATGGTTTTTCCATTCGTCGCCTGTTCCCTTCATTTGGTGATGGGATTCCGGATGGTTGGGAGGTTCACTTTGGATTAGACCCCCTCAACAGAACCAATGCACTCCTTGACCCTGATAATGATGGGTGGGATGCAAACAGGGACGGTGGCATAACACCTGACGTTAGCCGGACCTTGACAGCGCTCGCCTTAGGAGAATCGCTATCTACCCTCGAAGAGTATTATGTTCACAATGATGACGGCAATTCTGTTCTACCGGGGTTGAAATCGGTTCGACTCGGTGACCAAACCGATACACACCTGCACATGCCACTCAGTTTCACCGCAAGTCCAGATGAGATGAGTTTGATTCATCACGATGTACGTGATTTGGATTCTTCTTCAAACATTCTTTACACGACCACCAAATATGGACTTTCAGTTTTCGATTATACCCAAATGACAAGCTATGATCATTGGATGCCGCAAGGAGTTGAACTGCATCAATCAGTTCTCCTCTCAGAGCAAGGTTCCGAGTTTGCACTTGCCGTTGCGACGAGTGCTGGTCTAGCAATTGCTCCTTTGCAGGTCGATGGCAACCTTGCTCCACTTGAGAATTGGGAATGGTCGCTCTCAGACGAGTTGTTTGCACTTACTCCGCTCGTAATCGAGGGTCAAAATATCCATTTACTCGGATTAGGACATGCAGGGGCAGGTTCGGTTTTCGAGATTTCACTCTCCTCTGAAATTGCTCAAGAACACGCGATTTCCACCAATCTTGAGGCTGCATTAAGCCAATCGAATTCCACTGTGACACATGTTGCACATGGGCCTGCTGGAGGTGGTGCAAATGTCTTGTATGTCGGCACTGACAGAGGGCTTTTGCTCGGTGAAACGACAACTGTTCGGGATGAATTTGAACCGAGCTGGCGTTTTTATTACACTCCNGAATCAACTCCGTATCCAACNTCCATTGANGAACTACGTTCGCTCTCTTTAGGCATGGTTGCGAATCCTGCAGAAGTAAAAGCGATGGTGCTTGATGGGCCGACACTTTCCAACGCTCAAACCCTATGGTTTGGGACTCCTTCTGGTGTTCACATGTTGAGTCTTGTTGACGATACAATCACACACAGCGGGCTTCTCGAACATCCAGGTGTTGAGGGCCGTTATGTTCGAGAATACAACACTGTACGCTCACTCCATGTGACATCAGATGAAATCATCGTTGGTTCTGTCAAGGGAATGTGGGCGATTTCTGGAGATTATTCTGCAGTTTATGGTTATCAGATTCAAGAACCAATTTATGGCGAGATTGTCGCAATCGATTCCATGAATATCGATGGAAACATTACCATATTCACCGGTTCNTCTCCGGGTCGATACGCAAATCTTGAACTGATTAACCCCGGTGCGAATGATTCTGATAACGATGGAATGCCTGATGGATGGGAAGTCGCNAATGGCTTAGATCCAACCGACCCATGGGACGCACTGTTCGACATGGACGGAGATGGTCTAGACTTGGACCAAGCAGACGATGGCTTCCTCGAAAGATTATGGACAAATCTCGATGAATATCGGTTTGTTAGTCAAACATTGAACGGCTACAATTCAACGAATCCGAAGGTTGGCGATACTGATGGTGATGGCATCGGAGATGGAAGCGAATATTTTGGTTTCTTTTTCGAAGAATCGAACCTNTGGTGTCATTATTCGGTTCAAATGCAATACATCTGTAATGATGCNGCTGGACAATCAGCGAATGCGACATATCTGGCNCTTTCCAGTAATGACAGGGCGACTGATCCGACGAACTTCGACAGTGACGGGGATGGAATGCCTGATGGATGGGAAATCGAACATCGTCGATGGATTGGTTCGAGTTTTACNGGNGGTAACAATTGGACATTGGACCCNAACCGTGCAGATGATGCGAATTGGGACGCTGATGGCGATGGGCTGGCCAACCTATGCGAGTATCAGTGGTCGTTGGTCCGAGATGCAGCAATTGACGGACTCTTGTTTGAATCACACGGTGAATCAACAAATGCAAGTTTGGAATGGTTCTCTGCCGACCCAAATAACATCGACTCTGATGGAGACACACTTCCTGATGGTTGGGAAACCGGTGGCGCATGCAGTTGGGAGCCTTCTAAGCAGGGCGTTAACCCACTCAATGCCTCCGATGCTTTTGGCAATCCTGATGGCGATGGGTACGACATCAATCGTGATGGAGTTCTCGATGACTCCGAGGCATTTGTTAACTATCTAGAATACCATATTCGAACCGATTTGTTTTCCGGTAACCNAACGCTAGATGGAGTACCAATTCCGAACGGTTTTTCTACGAATTTGTTTCAAAATATCTCCTTGACAGGTACCCCTCAAGCCAATTTTGGTCAACGAGCNTCTGGNTCCATTACTGCTGTTCAAAACGTCTACAGTATTGGTTCAGCAGACCCGCTCAATGCTGATTCAGATTCGGATGGTATGCCTGACGGATGGGAAATTTGGTTTGCTCGATGGAATGTACTCGACGACGACTGGACCCTGAATCCCATGGATTCTTCAGATAGATGGGAGGATGCTGATGATGATGGTATGGCGAATTGGGAGGAATACAACTCAATTGATCCTCTATACAGTGAGACCGATGAAAATCGCTCATCACCACAGTGGTTTGTTACAACCGTAGGGTCTGCATTTGCTCTTCAAAAATGGCCTGGAAATACATTTGAATATTCGTTTGGCTCATTCATTACTCCAGAGCAAATCAATGCCACTGGATGGACTTGCGACCCGAACAATGTGGATACCGATGGCGACGGAATGATTGACGGCATCGAGCAGTTGTTCACTTCTTGGAATCTCACTGCTGGTCGATGGACCCTTAATCCCTTGGTTGCAGGTGACGGATTATTCGACGGTGATGGAGATGGATTGACCGATAGCCAAGAGTTTCAACTCGCTGTTGAAAAACCAGACAATGGCGTCGANCATCCATCTGACGCCCCGCTACTGCACCTCGATGGAGACATCCAACAACCTACTGAAAAGGCTCAACGGGTGTTTAACATTCTCTTGACGAAGGAATCACGAGGCAAGCGTCTTCTCGCTGATTTCAACGATTGGCAAGCAGGAGTTCCACCCAACTCGATTCTTTCGACCCTACTTGGAATGTCCGATCCAACCAATCCTGACACCGATGATGACGGCATGTATGATGGATTTGAATATTGGTTCACTGTATGGGATTTGGAGGAGAACAGATGGAGCATGAATCCATTGATTGATAGCGATGTAAATTTGGATTCAGACGGAGACAGTTTTGACTGCGATGGAGACGGAAATATTTCGATGGATGAGCGGTTTTCGAATTTACGTGAATGGGAATCGAAAACCTATGGGAAATATCTTGAACGTTTCTCTGTACCGGTTTCTTCCGGAATAATTGATTTTGGCGAGGATGCAATTCAAGCTTACATGGAAGAACAAAGTTTGTCATTCATCCAAGCTCAGCAAGCCTTGTACAATGATTTTGCATCAAAAGACCAAGCCAGTTCAGATCGTATGGATATGATCAATTCCTTTGACTCAGAAAATTTCAACAGAACCCTTCTTGGCGTTGCAGATCCAACAAATTCCGATTCCGACTCGGACGGAATACCTGATGGCTGGGAGTACTGTTATGCTCTGTACGGTATGGATGACCCGACAACAATTAACCACTGGGCATCAAATCCATTGAATCCATGGGACATCAATTACGACGGTGACCATGATGGCTGGTATGACCGCACTGTATTTGACAAACCGGCTTCGCAGGGTACATGGTCGGACCGTGTATTTACGCCGGATGGAGACATTGTCCAGTCTGGAATAGGCGATTTGCCATTCACCAACTGGATGGAATGGGATAACGAAACACGACCGGACCTCAACGATTCAGATGAAGATAGTGTCTCATACAGGACTGTTGCTGTAAACGATGTTGTTGTTCTTCATGAACAGGATTTCAACCTCACTGATGGTCGTGAAGTGTTCAAGTATGGAATCAATCCGAGTGACAACGATTCAGACGGCGATATGTTGCCTGATTGGTATGAATATGCGAAAGCATGGAATGAGTCGAACGATAATTTCAGTTCATTCTTGAAGATTAAGGTCATCTGGATTGATGCTGCCACTGGAGGCGAATGTACTACCGCCACCAATTCATGTCTTCCGCTTTCACAGCAAGGCGCAGGTGGAATTCTTTCGAGGCCTGAATTATCTTCAACTTGGTTCACCATGAATCCTGCAGACCCTCTTGACGCTAATTTTGATCCAGACCAAGACGGTAATTGGGATTGTACCGGTGCAGGTTGCGTCTACGAACCTTATACGAATTTCCAGGAGTTCTACGCTATCACAACTTCTGATTTGTCTTCACCGAATGCTGTGAGATTAAGCGGCCTCATTTACGATGGCGAAATCGTTCTTGAATGGTGGCAATTACGTGCTGCACTGTTGAAGCTTGATGAAAATGGAGCGAGCAATGAAAATTATTTGAAGATGGACAAGTCATCAGGAAACGATTTCCGATTTGCATATATCGTCGACGATAAAGATACTAATTTCCTCTCTCTTGATGCGAGTGATGATGAAATTCAGCTTGCCGGAAATCGCACCGACCAATGGGAAATTTACTATGTTGGTTCTCCAAATACTGCACCGGTCCGTGCAGTGGGCGAACACGAGTATGGATGGTATCTACTGGACTTTGATGACGATCACATTGCTGAAGGTACGGACCCAACAAATTGGGACACTGATGGTGATTGGATGGTTGATTGGTTTGAAGTGCACGATGATGAAGAAGACGGAGTACGTGGAGATTCTTCCCCAATACGCTACGACTCACGCCAAATTGACTGAATGAATNAAAACTCGTAGGCGCAGATTTCAAAGGCCGTAGCGTGTGTGGACNNNTAGGGGGAGCGGTATGCAAAACAACTTATCGAGCGGTCGCGGCGTAATGTTTGGCTTATTTCTCATCATGGTATTGTCTCCCATGAGTCCCATGGCTGAGGTTTTTGTTGGCACAGCTGACGCTTCGGGTATTTCGAGACATATCTATGAATTCAATGATGGTTCTACAGAACATGTTGCTCTTTATCAAGGTGCCAATCCCGACACAGGGGCCGAGATTTCATTGCCCAAAGGNGCCCTCGTTACTGACGTTTCGATGACTCTTTCTGGGGCTTCTGCGACCGGCTGGAGTCAAACAGATACCGATGTTCGCGATGATTGGATTGAAGGAAGTGCATCATCGTCGGATTCGCGCAGTGGAGAATTGAGTCTCGGACTTTCAAATCACTCGACCAGTTTCTTTCCCCACGGCTATGATGAGTCTATGAATCCAGCTTCTGATGCATGGCTTGACTACGGTACGTATTCTATCCGCCAACCCCACACTTCCAATTCAACCGAAAGTCGCTTCTCCCAGCAGGTTCTCAAAACCTCAACCGGTCTCACGAAGCAAAGTCAAGGCGCAATTCTCAAGCATCATGATTGGCTTTTTATGTCGACTTGGAGTTCGTCAAACTTCCAAAACATTGTCCACCGACTGTATCCAAACAACGCAACGAAGGAATCGGTGATTACTCTTGATCAGGCACAATGTACTTTGCCAAATCTCCATCCAAGTTCGTATTACGCAAGTTATGGATTCCGTGATTGGACAATAACTGATGATGAGCGAATGTTTGCAATTTTGTCTGGATACCGTTACCATTATTCGACCTCTGCACCAACGCAGTATCACAGGGTCCTCGAAATGGATATTTCCCGAGATGATGTCTGGACTTGCATTGATTCGTATGATGTTTCACCTCAATATTCAGAGTACACTGGCATTGCCTATGACAGAGTCACAGATGAAGTTTGGATTGTTCATAATTCNCAACGNCGCATTGTATCTTATTCATTTGGAGATCAGCCAGACGGACAATACACTCGAAACCAAAACATGTATTCGTATTCCTCTTCTTCGGGAAGTTCTTGGGAATGCGGTAAAACCGGTCAGCAAGTTCGTGGTTTGGAGGTCAATGGCTCAACATTCTTCATGCGCTGTCAAAAGGGTTCATCCGCCAGTCAAGACAAAGACCAGTTAGAAGCATGGACAATCTCAGGCTCATCAACCTCCCTTGTGCCTCAAACTGGTACACGTTTGCTTTCTGCTCTCGGATACGGTCTTTATTTCGATGGCTCACGATTCGTTACTGTCGATTGTGGCTATTCCACCTGGTCGTCATCTACACTGTACTATCGTGAATACGGAACTGGTTGGCAGTACAAGACGACTCCTGCACCAGGCACAACCACATGGTACGGCCCGGTAACAAAGACTGGCGACCCCGTCCTCTCTGCAAATATGGAGACGTATTGGTCAGCAGCCTCAATCGGTGATCGTGTTGATTATTGGATTTCTGCAGACAACGGTACACACTGGGAATCAGTCACTTCAAATTCGACAATACACTTTGANTATCCAGGTACTGAGTTGGTTTGGAAAGCCCAACTGATTGGTTCTACTGCNGTTTCTTGGTGGGTCGATGTTGAATACGCAACCGAGTATACGACTTCAGGAAGTTGGACTTCATCTCCTTTTACAACCGGAACCAAAGTCGGAAAAGTACGGCCAAGNTGGGTTGCTGACATCCCCGCAAGCAGTACAGTTCAAGTTCAAGTTTCCAACGATAATGGCTCGTCATGGTTACCTGCNTTAAACAATCAAGAAGTGAGTTTCCCATCAACTGAATCTGGAGACACTATCCGTTACGCTGTGACGATGACGACGACGGATAATTCGGTATCTCCGTTAATTGATTCCATCACCCTCGAGTACGAAGAAGGATATCCTGATCGTCCAATGCTTGATATCGGTAACGATCTTATTTGGGATTGGGAATCTCTGTTATTCCTTAACGAATCATCAGTTGTAGCAAGCGATGCTTCTGTCGTCAATGTAGAGGTGAAGTCTCAACCAACTCTTGTACAGGCATTCAATTCCATCATTCCGGAAAACGGTGAAGGTGATGTAATTATTCCGATTGCAGTAAAAGCTGCTAGTTCTGGTCGTGTAAAAATTTCAAACATCGATATTGCTTACAAGATGCAAACACGTGCAGTAGATGCATCNATTGAAGGCGGAATGGTTTCGCCAGATGGAGTTTTTAGGACATTACAAATTCGAGTTGCGCCGGGTGATGATGTCGATAAAGTCACCCAAACTCTTGTTGCACTTGACAACTCATACGGTGAAAACCCCGCTTTTGAGTGGCAACGTGGAGACACTTGTTCCGTCATCAGTGATAGCAATGGAATCGTGCAGTTTGATGTAGCGAACTGTACCTCGACAACCGCATCTGACGGTCTGGTTACCATTCGAATGCCAATGCTTGTAAATTGGACATGGGATGATGAAAGTAGTATGCAAGCTCTGATTTCCGTTCAAGATGATCTTGGTCCTGCAGTATCTGCTTGGGAAACGGAAAGTCTAGACATGGTCGTTGAAAATGATATTCAACTCGACGGATTACAAGTCTTTGACGAAACTGGAAGAGCTTTGACATCTCTTGATTGGGTGCGAGGTGGATACAATATGTCCTTTAGTGGAAAAATACATTTCCAAAACTCACAACTCACACCTCTTGCCGGGCAATTTTCTTTGAGAATCCTTGGCCAAAATGTCACCCAGGACGGTGATCCAATTGGTGAACCGATCGAACTTGCTCGTGAACAAAATCCTGCATTTGGCGATTACAACATCACCTTTACTTCACCGTTGCAATCTGAGCCCGGTGGTATGATTTTCTATGTTGAAGCGGTTGAACTAAAGAACGGTTCAAAATTCACCAATCCAGGTTACAACACGATTCGCCTAATTCTTGACGGAAAATCGCCATTGGTTTTGTCTTCAACGCCATTTGATGGAAGCGAACGCCATGCAGGCCCACCTGCACCTGGCGGCCAAGCTGTCAGTTTTGTCATTCAAGATTCTGTTGACCCACCAAACCAAATCACCCTCAATTATTGGATTGGTTGCAAAGCAAGTGCTGCAATCGGATGCAGTGACTACAATTTCGATGGATTACCAAACGCAGATGAATATGAAATGAAGATACTTAGTTCCCCAGATACACGGGCTGGAGGAATCAATATTTTTGACGGACTGATTGATGATTCTATGCTTGAACATGGCCAGTATGTTTCGTATTTCATTACCGGTCAAGACCCTCAAAACAATGCAATTGCAATGGGAGGCGGTCCGGTTTGTCCCGATGCCAGTATCCCATGTGGCTATGTTGGTAATGAACAGACACCTAACTGGGACAATGATTTGGGAACATACCGTATTCGTGTTGAGTTTGAGCCACAACTTGATTTGGACAATTCAACAATCTTAGGACATGATGATGAAGCACCATTNCATCCTGGAATTCCTTANACTGCGCAAATTGTTCTTTCCGACCGNAATGGATGGCAGGATATACAATACATTCAATTGGCCTTAGGCGGAGATTTTGATGATGATGACACATCGATGTTTATCTCTCTAACAATGGGTGCAGATGGTGCACCAGTGGCAGTTATGGAATCTGGCTCAGAGAATATTGCGGTTTCAAATCTTTATTCATCCGTGAGTCTTGATGAGCAGAACAGCAGCATTATCAAAATTCTTGCTCGATTCCAAATGACTTGGACATTCCCGGAATCCTTTGACACAGATAGTTCCAGTTTATTCATTCCAAAATTACTCGTAACTGATTTACCATGNAATGAGGGAGAAGTACAACCGTGCTTTGANACNAAAGCAGGTTTGGCAAATGATGCATGGAGCCTTGACAATGATTTCAGATTTGACACCATGGATGGTCACATTCGGGCAGTCGAACTCCGTAACGGAGAAAATCACTACAATCCTGAATTTGATGAAACTCTTATTGGTGCAGGTCAAGCATTGAGAGTTAACGGTCGCGTATTGTTCTCTGATTCAGAAACCCCTGCTCCTCCAGGTGCCTTTGATGTTGTATTTGGCGATTATGACAATGTTTGGACAACTTCGACTCGAGAAGATGGAGAATTCAGCCTTGATCTACTGATTCCATCTGTTCCTTCTGGAAAGTTAGACTTACGTCTTGAACTCGGCGACCTTCCCGGTTTAGCAATGGACGAGACTCAACAAACACCACGTGTTCGACTAACGGTTGATAACAGCCGACCGACTATAGCTGCAATTTCTTTGGATGAAGTATCGGCAAATTCGGAACTTTCTATTGGTTCATGTGGTAACTTACTCGTAATGTTAGAAACATTTGACGACCATGGGTTTGACCTCAGTGAACCGACAGTGCTCCATTATCGTGTCCGTGCTGGTGAGGCTGAGATTTCAAGAGGAAGCGTACCTCTACCCGATACAACCCCATTTGGTGACCAGTTTTTCTGGACAGGTTATCTTGATTTGACAGATGCAGGTGCGACAACGCTTTTGCCATCGTACACTGTTGATGTGTGGGTCTCTGGCTCTGATTCATCTGGAAATCCATTTGACACTATTGGAAATTCTCTAATTGAGCCTATCGCTTCATGGCCACTCGCTCTTCTTGGCCCAAGTATTGACCTTGATGACGAAGCCAACTCGTTCTCTTGGGATGACCCAAGTCCCNTTGCAGAACAANCNGTAAACCTTGAGTTCGAAGTACTCAACACTGGTGGCAAAGGTGATGTTGCCTTTGTTCTTCAACGCTCTGTGGAAGGTGGTTTCTGGCAAAACACTGCCCGTGTTGACCTTGTTGCTGGTGCTGGTAGCACATTGACCGGTTCACTTCCAACAGTCGCAAATGCAGCGGTTGGAGAAAGTATCGAATTTNGGCTNTTGGTCTTGGTTGATGAAGTCGAAATGGATCGTAAATCAATGGANCCTGTTCTAATCAAGGAACAGACTGTTCGAGATGGTGAAGCCCTTGCGCAGCAAGCACAAGAAGGAACTTTCAGCATTGTTCTCTANATCATTGCNCTTCTCTCTCTNAGTATGGCGATGTGGTTNCTTGTTGTGAATCGACGAATTCGACAAGCTGANTTGGATGAACCATCAGAAGACCANACTGAAGAAGTTCTTGAAGAAATGAATCTATCGAAATCAATACCTGCTATCGATTCGAGTGTTCCTCCACCGAGTGGATTGATTCTGCCAGCTCAACCCGAAGCAGCCCCCCCGAAACCAGTTGCCCCATCTCCTCAACCGGCTGCACCCGTTGCGGAAGTTGGAGCCCGAGCGCCACCGCCTCTTCCACCTACTGGACTTCCTGCTGGATGGACACAAGAACAGTGGAATCATTTTGGATGGCAATATGTTGAAGCCTTGAAAAAGTGAGTTGTTTGAATGGTGGANGACCAAANTACTGCNGTTGAGGGTATGGTGACTCTCCAAGAAAGGATGGTTAATCTCATCAATCAATTGAATATGCCTTTAATTGAGGTGAGTTTAGTCCTCAGTAAGCATATTGCTGGACTTTCACGTACCCTGGATGAGCATATCCAGCAGACAGGGCAAGAATTTCCTGAATCGGTGACTCATCCTTGGTCAATTGACACCGGTGAAAATCAAGAATCTGAATTTCAATTTGATTTGGAAAAGGTGTTCAAAATTATCGATGAGGACAGGATGGATATTTTGTCGACGTTAATTCGAGTTACTTTGGTCGAGATTGATGCGTCACTGGCTGAGGGTATTCTTGCCTTACGCCCTTGGGAAGCGTTGTCTCGAACACAGCTCTCACGTGCTAAAAGCCCAGGACAATTGTTCTCTCCTCTTGAGATTCCTGATGAATGGTAAGCAATGGGTTTGAAAATACCAACCACTACGGAAGAACATGGCCAGTAAACGTGTTGTCTGCCTTGGCCTTGTAGCAGTTTTTCTTGCCCCACTTCTTTCAGGATGCTTTGGTGTTGAAGAATTGCCATTTGTTGAGCAAAAAGGCATACCCGGTGGTCTAACGCTTGCATGTCTAGATGATTCAAAATACACCTCCATGGTCCTTGAAATCGATTATGCCCCGGGCTATCAACCAGACACTTCGTCAACNAATTTACTNCTCCAGAGACTGGAGTCCGTATGCAATAAACCGNTAGGCATCAACGTGATGTTTACCGAGACGAATTTCTTGAATGACGGAGATTGGTCAGCGAATGATATTCGCGAGGCATCGGGAGACACAAAATCGGTCTCGCCCAGAGATGGTTCTGTTCTCACATGGCAGTTTATGTTCCCATCAGGTATGTATGAAGACGAGAGCGTGCTTGGTGTGGCTGTTGATGCATCGACAGTTGCTTTGTTTAAGGATTCTATTGATGACGCTGAGAATATTTTCCGTCGTCCATCTGCAGAAAAAATTGAGAACAGTGTACTTGTTCATGAAGCGGGTCACCTACTTGGACTGGTAAATCTCGTGTACACATCTCCCGCTGACCATGAAGACCCTGATCATCCTGGCCATTCTAATAACGAAGATTCGGTCATGTATTGGGCTGTTGAATCTGCAAGTATTTCGAATTTTTTTGATAACGAACTTCCAACAGAGTTTGATAGTGATGACATTGCAGATTTAGAGGGTCTTGCCGACGGAAGTATTGCAATATCTTCACAATTGTGGAGCCCTTAGTCGGATGCACTCAGTTGAGTAGCTGCTCTCCATGCATCAAAGATTGAGTAAAGCCAAAGACCAATCCATAGAACAATTGTTAGAGCCAGAGGTATTTGTAGTAGCATCCAGTCAAATCCTTTACGATGTTGGCGATTGAAATGTTGTCCAAGGAACAGGAACGGAATCGATGCTAGGAGCGCTGTTATCAGTGGGCGCAATGTACCCCATGCACCAACTCCAAAGGTGATTTCCCTCCAGATTTCCCGAAACAATCGAACAGGACGCCATTGAAGAAAACCCTTGTCGTCATCTGGAGTTTGGAAAGTCGTATCGTCTCGATGTGGACTCTCCATGAACTTGCCTGACGGTTCAAGTTTGTCAACATGACGCTCCTTTTCTAGACATGAACATCAATAACTTACTGCCTAACCATCCTTCATGGCCCGGATACTCATAACAGGATTTGAGCCATTTGCCGATTTCCAAAAAAACATTTCTCAGGAAATTGTACAACAATTCCCCTCCTCGCTAATCTTACAAGACCCATGGTTGAAGCTTCGTCAACACCCGATGGAATCAATTGATTTGGACGTCGAGAAAATGGTTCTAACTGTCGACGAACAAGGTTCCTCTACAGTTTCCAAATTNCTTGAAGAAGGTCTTCAATGGGATGCAATTATCCACATAGGTTTGTGCTCTACGTGTGATTTACCACGTATTGAGACCTTGGCGCAAAACCGAATTGAAATGCGGATACCGGATAACTCGGGAAGACAAATTTTGAGTTCAACGATTTCAGATTCGGGAGATTTAACTGTAATCTTGCCCGTGAACTCTTGGACAAATCTACCTTGGTCCGTCGAATGTGAGGTCTCAAAGGATGCTGGTACTTTTGTTTGTAATGAGACATTATACCGTTCTTTGAAAACTTTGCAGGACCAAGAGAAATTCCATATTCCGTGTCTGTTTGTGCATTTTCCAGTTGAGCAAAAATGCTCTGTTGAAAAAGCCTCTGAATTCCTTCATGAAATTATTCAACGGATGTTCTTTCGACCGGTGCTTTCTGTCGTTGGTGGACTTCTTTGGCGAGACGGTAATTACATGGTGGCTCGCCGAAAAATCGGCGAACTCCATGCAGGAAAATGGGAGTTTCCAGGGGGCAAAGTCGAGCAAAATGAAAGCAAAATAACGGCAATTAAGCGAGAGATGATGGAGGAGTTTGGTTGGAAAGTTTCTGCATCACCATCAATTGGAACGTGGTATCACTCATTACCTGATATCGAGATTGCTCTTCACATAATGCCGCTTCAAATTGAATCAGCGGATTTGGATGACCAAACCCTATGGACCTCACACGATGCGATTCTTTGGAGAAGACTTGACGATGACTCACCTCTGGAATGGCTCGGAAATGACCGTATGGTTGTCGAATGGATGAGAGAGATAAACTACAACGGCTAAATCCAAGTCACTGCCTCTCCATCACTGTCCATCGCACTCTCATCAGCAATACTTCGCGGTATCACATCTCGTCCTTTATGCCAGGTGGCTGCAACCAGCCAGTCACTGAGATGCTCACCACTCAGAGTCACAGTTATTACTCCACCAAGTGGTTCTTCATTCGGAAGTGGAAAGGCCACTTTGCCAACAATTGCTGCCTGACGAGAAAGACGAAATTTGGTTTGGTTGTTTTCCAATAGTAGCGACATAGAATCCAATGCAGTATCAAGAATTCGTTGTTCATGTAATTTCTTTAGGAAGGTCTCCAAAGAGACACCCTCGTTTGACAATTCAGTATTGCTTGCAGAACCCAATTGTGGTTTCAAAATTTCATCCGGAGCCGAGAATTCTGGAAACAAACTAACCAATGCTTGAATCACTTTTTCAGGTGAATCTGCTCCTCTCAAACTCGTTTCAACTCGAATGTGCAAGTTTTCATTTACACCGTTGAGGCGTAACATTGGTTCTTGCATGTACCGGCCAAAACTTACTCGCTCATGAATATGCCTTTCACCGGCGAAAATGGCGAAGAGGTGAAAACAGTGTACTTTCACGACCAATTATGAGTGATAGGAATCCCTTGATTGCATCAGTGATTCCGGTACTCAATGAAGAGAAATTTATCGGTTCTTGCATAGATTCTCTCATGAAACAATCTTTACCACCATCTCAGCACATGATTTTGGTACTCGACGGAGGTTCAACAGATTCAACTCGTTTAATCGTTGAAAATGCTATCCGTAAAAGCGAAGAATCGAATGGACCGGTTATTGAACTTCATGACAATCCAGGCAAGTATGTAGCGGAGGCAAGGAATTTGGCGATGTCATTGTTGCCAAAATCTGTAGAATTTACCGTCGAATTAATCGGCCATTGTACGGTTGAGCCCAGCCATCTTCAAGTCAGAATGGACGAGTGGGCGCGTCTTTCCAAACTTTTTCCAAAGCCTCTTGCAGCATTAGGAGTGCGCGTCATGTCACGAGAAGGTGTCCACGGTACATCTGAATCATGGATAGAAGGGGCACTTTCTTCCCCATTTGGAAGCGGTAATGGACAATTTGAGTCGTTTACTGAATCCAGTGAGACCAAAGTGCCTGCATTTGCAATGCATTCACGTAGCGCATTAACCCGTGTGAATGGATGGGACCCCGAATTTATCACGAGCCAAGATAGTGATTTGTCAATGCGTTTACTGGAACATGATTACGCCGTTGCCCGAACTGCAAAAACATACGTCCGGATGGCCAAACGTTCAAAATTAACCAACTGGTGGAAAATGGGACATAGGTATGGATTCTGGAGAATGAAAACTGTTCGCAAGCACCCAACCAGAGCGAGTCTTCGGGAATTTTTGCCTTGGTTTGGATTGATGATGACACTATGTTTGATGCTTTGGAAACCAAATGTGGGTCTTGCTCTTCCATCGCTTTATTTGTTCGTGTTGCTTGCCGAAGGCTTACGTTCTTCATTCAAAACAAAACGAATAACAGCCATTTTCGGAGTCCCCTTATGTCTGCTCATGCTTCACACAAGCTTTTCAATCGGCTTACTTGACGGACTTTTTCGTAAAGGCAGAGCCCCGACTGATCGTTGAATTTGTTTGGTCAAGACATCCCAACTTACTTGAGTGGTGAACATGAGCGAAGTATGAGTACCATGGCAAAGGAGCGTTCAGCAACCTCTCGTGGTCTCGCTGTGTTGCCTCTTCTTTTGATGAGTGTAACTCATTTCACCGTGACTCCTCTTCGAGAAATCTTTGAGTTTGAACCAATTTTGATGTTGGTTTGGTACGGTATTTCTTTGTTTCTTGGTTTTTTGCTGTTTAGAAAAACCCGAACGGTTCGAGATTATGAATATCATCGCTCTAAAGCCATGAAGTCAATGAAGAAAGTGTATGAAGCAGAAGAGGCAGGAGTTTGGCAGACCAATGTCTCTTTGGACAGTGAGATTGGTCCTGAAGGCCATTTGATTCTCCAA
This sequence comes from Methanobacteriota archaeon, assembly GCA_002687075.1. Taxonomy (GTDB): domain Archaea; phylum Thermoplasmatota; class Poseidoniia; order Poseidoniales; family Poseidoniaceae; genus MGIIa-L1. The sequence continues at coordinate 4,737 of NYZH01000031.1, read as the reverse complement.
CAAAGTGTATCAAGTATCGATAAAGAATCCCCTGAACTTGAATTGCATGAAGATGAGAAAGTTGAAGTCGACCTTTTACTTGAATCAGAGCGTATACGCAAGGCTAACAGGAGAGTCACTGGTGGAGAGGTTCTCGACGATGAACTCATCATTTCGACAATTGGAGCGAAACGTAAAGTATCGCCAATGGATTCTTTCCTCGACTTTGTAAGTGGCCTCTTTGGGAAAGGGGATTTGAGCGAGCGTCGAGAAGAGAAAAGGCAGGCTAGGTTGCGTGCAGCAGCTGCAGCATCGCCAGTAACTGCTCAGCGACCAGTAGCCCCAATTCGAAGCGGTTCCCAAGACAGCCAAGCAGAATTACGGGTTACATCGGTGAGTGATGGTGGTGGCATAGATTCGTATGTTTCGGACTCTGGAAAACCACTATCGGAACAAGATTCAGTCCAGTCTGAGAGTGAATCTGTTTACGCTTGGGATGAACAGAACAATGACCAGCAAAGCGTTGAGAGTTTAGAATCTATGGCAATGTTTGCATCCTCGCAAAAGATTCATCCAAAGCCAGCTGTCCAAGTTCTCCCTTCTTCACAACGGTTGTGTAAGAATTGCAATATTGTTGTCCCGCTCGGCGAGCCGTTCTGCCTCAACTGCGGTCTAGATGTCTGACAGACTAGATTAAGCGTGATATTGAAAGGGGTGCTTGTAGCCCCTAGGCTTGTTCGGTGGACATCATGTCGGAGAAGCGCGACTATTACGAAGTTCTTGGCGTAGAGAAATCTGCCTCTGCTTCTGAACTGAAGAACGCTTTCCGAAGTTTGGCTCGAAAATACCATCCCGACCGCAGTCAAGAGGACAACGCCGAAGAAATGTTCAAAGAAATTCAAGAGGCCTATGCCGTACTCTCTGATGAACAGAAGCGTGCCCAATACGACCGTTTTGGCCATAATTCACCCGGTGGTTCACCTTTCAGTGGCTTTGGTAGCGGTGGTTTCAACATCAATCTCGAGGACATTCTCGGTGGCGATTTTTTCTCAAATATATTTGGTGGAGGCGGTGGTGGGAGACGTTCACGTCGTAGAGGCTCTGACATCCGCATGTACCATAGCGTCGATTTGAAGCAAATTTATGAGGGCAGTACGGAAGAAGTTGAAGTTGAACTTCCCGTCTCTTGCACAGATTGCGATGGGACTGGGGCAAAGGATGGAAAAATCACTCAATGCAGCGATTGCAGTGGTCAAGGCAGGGTGAGAATGCGACAACAAGTTGGCCCGTTTGTCCAAGATGTCGTTCGCGAATGTCCTTCATGCAATGGTTCGGGGAACACAATNTCCCAAAAATGCCCCTCATGCAAGGGGAATGGAAAACAAGTACAGTCATCCAAATTGAGATTTAATGTACCTGCTGGAGCCGAGTCNGGCACTCGATTACGAATGCGCGGCCGAGGCGAACCTGCTCCACAGGGTGAAGGTGAAGACGGTGACNTGTTTATCGAAATNGAAGTTGAGCAACATTCTTGGTTTGAACGTTCGAATGCAGACCTCATCATGTCTCTTCCACTTGGCTATTCGGATTTGTTANTGGGTACAAGCGTTACACTCGAGCACATTGACGGTAAAGATTTGACGATTAAGGTACCAGCATATTCAAACTCTGGTGACACTATTGAAATTAAGAAACGTGGACTNCCNAGGGCTCGGGGAAGTGGAAGAGGNGATGTTGTCGTACTTCTAAAATTGCACATGCCAAAGAAAGTAGACAAGAAATCAAAGAAAGCATTGCAAGCACTTCAAAGTGTACTCGCTCCAAGCGATGCTCTGGAACGAATCAAAGAAGATGCCCGAGAAAGACGGAATTAGCGAATTTTTAACCAATAATTCGTATAATTCAAAAGGGTTGATAATTTACAANNNNCANCAAGGGTGTGTTTAATGCTGAAGTATCTTAAACANTACATTCCGGCTTTNACCGGAGTTCTNTTCATCGTTTTTGTGCTGCTGGGTGANAATTTCCCAACATTTTTNGCCATCGCATGGTCNTTGTTTNTGATNGTNGGNGACTATGTTTTGCCTCGAGACANAGAAATTCAGAAATTTTCGTATCCAACGATTTTGAATGTTTCAATTTACATAAACTTACCAATNTTNTTNTGTTTAATTTTCCTTGTNGTTTCNGTTTTTGGAAACAATTCCCCAGATTGGTATGTTGATGGTTTGTATGCATTGTTTAATGTGGATTTTTTAGCCGTTGTAAATTCCTTTACCGTCGCNGATAAATTTTCCATTCTATTCCAAACCACATTACTCGTGGGTATTCTTGGTACTGTTCCTGGTCATGAACTAACGCATAGAAAGAAGAAAAAATTTGACATGTTCGTCGGAAATTGGATGCTTGCGTTTTCGTGGGATTGCACTTTTGCCATTGAACATGTCTANGGGCACCACAAGGAAGTGTGTCTTGATGAAGACCCTGCATCGGCAAAGAGGGGAGAAAACATCTATCTGTTCCTCATCAAAGCCAGTTATGAAGAACAAATCAGTGGNTGGAAANTGGAAGCAGCTCGATTAAATCGAAGAAATCAAAATGTTTTCAGCATTCANAACAGAATGTTGGTTGGATACTTACGGTGCACAACAATCACGGTACTTGCGTTTATGTTTGGAGGTATATTTGGTCTACTTGCTTTCCTCTTGTGTGCATTTTCAGCAAAATTATTACTCGAAGCAATCAATTATATCGAACATTATGGTCTNGTTCGCGAAAAGGGAAAACCAGTTGGAATGCGGCATTCTTGGAATTCCAATCACNTGCTAAGCAGTGTTTATCTCTGCAACGTGACTCGACATTCAGACCANCACAGATCTACTGCATTGAATTTTTGGGAACTCGATCCATGCCACGATGATGCCCCTCTCTTACCGTACGGATACTTGTCAATGTTGTATTTGGTATTACTNACGCCATTTTTGTACAAGAAAATTATGGCAAANGAATTGTCCAAGTGGGACCAAAACATTGCTACAGAATACGAGAGAAATTATTATTTGAACGGGGTAAATCTACCCTCAGGTGTTGCGTCATAAGAAGAACAACTCTTTTTCGTACCACCTACGCAATCTATTTTTTCTTATTGAGACAGTGTCTCGAATTCATTTTAAATTAGNTCATCTATTCANCCGATACAGACCTANATTTGACATAAGAATTCATAACCNTTGGGCTACAGGACAAACTATGTCTGAGAAGCGCATCCTGCGTAAGATGAAGAAACTAGCATCTCGAATCGGTGACAAAATCGAATCGGTACGTGATGAGGTTGAGGACTTAGAAATCGAGTTCGAAATTCTTCAAAAGCAGATAAAAAAGTTAGAAACAAAGAGTTTCTACGATAAAGAAACTAAAGGCGAAAAGCGCCAATCTGATGATGAAGAGGACATTGACGAGGATGATGAGGTCGTTGATTTGGAAAACACTTCTGTTGTCACTGTAAAACCCAAGTTCTGATGTTTAATCATCAGGGTTCTTGAGAAGTGAGTCTTGCTAGGTCTATTCTTCTTCATCTCTGAAACTCAATGTTGTTGGTATCCGGGCTGCACTTGCTTGACCGTTCATTCTTCCGTTGAGCTCTATATCAACACTCTCGGAATCACCTTCCAATTCAACCATAATGAATGTCCTGTTATCATGCGCCATTGTGTCTAGGAACACTTCTTCTCCACGGAAGAGGAAACGTGGTTCAACATGACATACTGTCCATGGCTGGCCGACTGGTGAATCAAAACGCAATGCAGCCAAATCCCACATTCCTTCAANAATNTGTACGCCAACCATGACCGGNACCGTATTTTCATTTTTTGCTAATCTTAGATCGATTTTCCATACCGCCATTGCGATATTTGAAGTTCGATATTCAAGGTCTGGTTTTCCCCAAGCAGTATTTGCATCTTCCCAATTGAGTAAGTTGACTGCTTGCAGAGCTTTTGATAGNTCTCTTCGTGATTGTTTTGGAGTAGCGTCTCCAGAGTCGAGNCGTTTTTTTAGTGAATGAAGTTGCTCAGATTTCATCAGCAACTCTAATGCTGACTTTTTGTTTCGACGGTATGACAAAGAAAACAAAACTACGGGTACCAAAAACAACGCACCAAGGAAGAAACGAGCCCGAACTCCCCATTTTTCAGCGTTTTCATCTGGTGGGAAATAAGGCTCATTTCCTTCATCGATGAGGTTATATGAAGATGAAATGAGGTATTCAATCGCCTCTACGTGTTCTCCCCAACTGTTNGAAGTTNGATTCGTCGAATTGAGAACTGCCACNCGAACGAAATGTGTTCCACGTCCAACTTCGAGAGTTGTTTTGATTTCTCCATTTGATAATATGTTCGCCCTCGAATCAATTTCTTCCCAATTTTCTTGGTCGATGTTCCAAACCTCAAGCTTGAGATTTTCCAATTCACTTCCCTCCAACACAAATTGGATGATGTGTTCCGATTCCTCCCATCCCTCTATTTCGAATTTGTAAACATCTGCAATATCGTGAATTGAAAGAGTCAGTTGTGCCGCAAGTGGCGAGGTTTCTGTCGGTATAAGTGGCCACGAAGAATTGTCAGTCTGTTTTGAAGAAGGTCGAACCGATGGTGCTTCCTTGCCGCTGCCAATATCAGAAAAATCAGTAGAGTCTATGTCTACCCAGTGGACTTGAGAAAGAACTTCCAACTGAACCGCACTGACATTAGGATAGGGGTA
>NYZH01000030.1 GCA_002687075.1 Methanobacteriota archaeon | reverse complement strand
GTGGGTGAGTGACGGGACTTCTTCTGGTACACAAATGATTGTCGATTCAAGTCCAGGTAATGATTCATGGGATATGTGGACCTTTTTCCAACTGGGCGATTCTATGTTCCTTTCTCTTGGACACGAATCATACACAGGCATTGCAGATATTATGCGTCTAGGTATTGAAACTGTAGTTCATGTTGAGTAATCCGAAACTCTTGGCACCAAGGTTTCGTGACATTCAAGTGATAGGGTGACGACACATCTCTATGGCCGTGCAACAGGTTCGGATTGAAGTCCGTTTACCCGAAGGTCATTGGGCAGGCGATGTTACTCGCAGTCATCCCTCTGCTGTATTGCGCATAGAAGAACACATGCCGTTACAGAAAGGCCGGGGAACAGCTCGAGCATCCTGTAGCGAGGACATCGCTCAGACTGTTTCTGACCACTCAGGAATCGAAGAGATTCGTAAATTCGGAAAGCAGAGTTTCGTTGTTGACATCATCGCTGGTGGTGGTGGCTTTCTCAAACCGCTCGTTAAGGTGGGTGTAATCCCACACACCCCATTTGAGGTACGCGATGGTTGGGTTGAATGGACGATTTCCTGTGCTAGAGAAAAAGTTCGAGACCTTCTTTCAGGATTTGATGATGAGGAAATCCCCTATCGCCTTGTATCGACTCGAGGAGTCACCAGTCGACTTCTCACTCCACGCCAACGTTTTGTCTTCGATACGGCGATGAAAGAGGGCTACTACGATGTTCCAAGGCGCGTGACGCTCACCGAATTAGCCGTTGTATTGGATGTCGCAAAATCAACCCTCTCTGCCCAACTCCATCGAATCGAATCATCCGTCCATCACGCCTTTGCAGATGAAGTGAGAAGACGCAGCCCCTAACATGTTCGTACGAACATGTTCGCAAAGGCAATAAGGTACACCCCTTCATCCTCCATACATGGACAACCTACCGAATACATGGGAAGACTGGATTGCAAACTTCAACGAATGGCAAGACCGAGTCGGATTTGACAGAGAATGGATGGGAGATTTCGACCTTTCAATACAGTTTGACTGGGACCGAGCTGGCGATGTCATTGAATTTGGTGATTATGCTGGACGACCCAAGTGGGAGCGTTCCTTACAAGTGCCGCATCAAAGCATGCGAGATGCTCTTGTTAGCATGATTACCGTTCAGGGCGACACTGAGTTTGCATCCGTTGAGCAACAACGCCATCTTTTGGCTTCTGCGCCAACCGATTACGACCGCTACGCTGCTGCCCGTATCATGGCCGAGGAACAACGCCACGGATGGCAAATGGCCTATCTCTTGATGACCTACTTTGGCCAGCAAGGACGACGTGAAGCGCAAAAGTTGCTTGAGCGAAACGCCCAAGACGGCGACCGATTGCTTGGCGCTTTCAACCAGCCGATGACTCACTGGTTGGATTTCTTCTGCTACACCATGTTTGTCGACCGTGATGGGAAATTCCAACTCGGAATGCTCTCAACATCAGCTTTCAAACCACTGGCTGCATCCATGGGTCCAATGCTCAAGGAAGAATCGTTCCACCTTGGAACCGGTTCAAACGGACTACGACGTGTAATCAAGGCTGGAGTTATTCCTCTTGATTTACTTCAGCGCTACTTCAACAAGTGGGTTTCAACCGCTCACGACCTGTTTGGTGTCGATGCATCATCATCTGCTCACTGGTCGTATGTTTGGGGTGTTAAGGGACGCTGGGATGAGCGAAAGAAGCTCGAAGCAGGAATTGATGTTGACAAAGAAACACTCAACGAAGAGGCTCGCGGTCACTACCACGATGAAATTGTAACCGAAGTCCGCAAACTCAACGGATACTTACCAGAGGGAAGTCCTCAGTTGATTGTTCCTCATGAAAACTTCAACCGAGCAATTGGTGCTTTCAAGCGACAAAAGTACACCATTGAAGGAACACTGTTCGAAGGCTCTGATGAAGAATGGGACGCATACTTGCAAGCCTCTCTTCCGTCCGATGAAGACGAAGCATTGCTCAAGGAACTGTTCAAGCAAGAATGGGTGGCGAACAAACCAATGTCTGCTCGACAAATAGCATCTGGCATCGGTGCCAATGCTTGAGCATCTCGTCTTGGAGGGTTGTTATGATCCCGGTTTCGTTGTACGGTATTGATGTGGAATTGTGCGAGCAATTCTACGAGAAGTTACCAGAATTGGTTGCAGACTCTGTCGATGATGAAGCGTATGCAAATGCTCTTTTCTCCATTGAAAGCGAGGCTTCTATCGAACACATACGAGTTGCAGATGAGTGGGCAAGCAACAGTCCGTTTGTCTGGCCAGAAGACATCACAAACGAGGTCGAAATGACGCTTCGAACTGTAAACTATCCAGATGTCTCGCTGCTGGAACATCTCATGACGCTTGACAATGTCGATGCCGCTCGGGTCTCGGCGTGGATGCATTTCTCCACAAATCTGTTCCCGCTCTACACCCAAGCAGCCTGTGACACTCTCACACGTATGGGAGTTCCTACACCGTTTCACCCCAACGATATTGCAAGTTACGGCCTGTATGTTTCTCGAATTGAAGGCCTCAAAATGTATGCTCCTGCAGCAGGCCTACCTGAAATTGGTCTGCCTCGTTCTCGAATGCTCCAACTTGGATTGGAGCGGTTTGCATGAAGCATGTTTTGATTCACATCAAACTACTCATTGTCGTGATTATTTGGGGAATTGGTTGGCCTGCAGGTCGAGTTATTGCCCAAGATATTGCTCCGTTTGCCGCATCCTGGATACGTTATGTTATCGCAGCAGCTTTGTTCCTCATCTATTTGCGAACGTCAAATCAGTGGATGATTCCAACTCGATTTGAATGGAAAAGAATTGCTTGGATTGGGTTCTTCTCGACCTGTTTGTATCAAGCTTTTTTCATGGTTGGAATGAAGTATACAGCAGCAGGTGACGCCTCGTTGATGATTACTTTCAATCCCTTTTTTACCGCACTACTTGCCATTTTTTTCCTCAAAGAAGCAATGCATTGGAGATTGGGAGTGGGAATTTCGCTCGGGCTTGCAGGAGTTACGGTTCTGTTCCTGTATTCGCCGAATGTAGATATCCCGTTCTTTGAGCGTGCTCTTGGAGATATTCTCATTGCTGGAGCAGCGTTTGCATGGGCTTGCAATACGATTCAGATGAAGATTGCAATGACAGAACCTGCAGTCGATTCGAATCGCTGCCTTTCTCCATTACAACTCACCGTATGGTCGTCAGTAATCGGTTTGGCGATGCTTACTCCAATAATGGCAGTAGAGACATGGATGGTTGGCATCCCAGAACCTTCGACCAACGGATGGATTGCGATGGTGTTTTTGGCCGTCTTTTCAACGGTCATCTCGTACGTATGGTTTGCTGATGGGATACTTACAATTGGTGCTGGAAAGAGTGCATTGTACGTGTATTTGACTCCAATCTTTGGCATACTGAGCGGATATATTTTGCTCGGTGAGAAATTAGGTCCATCGCTCATTGTTGCTTTCGTCTTAATCGTGGGTGGTGTTGCACTGGCTCAGACAAAGCAAGACGATGTCAAGCAATCATCATGAAGTCTCTACCCTTGGGGTGTTCATGGAGATTCGTTGTGTTGCGGTAATCGGTGCTGGAACAATGGGGGCAGGTATTGCTCAAGTTTGTGCTCAAAGCGGTTGGAAAACCAACTTGTTTGATGCTTTTCCGGAGGGTCTTGAGCGCGGAATGCAGCGTATAGATGCCTTTTGGGACAAAGGTATTGCTCGTGGCAAAACAACAGCACAACAAAAAGAACTGTGGCAAGCCAATCTCAACACGTTCTCAGATATGGCAGAAGCAGTTGCTGGAGCGGATTTAGTCATCGAAGCAGTTCCCGAAATTCCGGACCTCAAACATTCCATCTTTTCTGAACTGGACCGACTCGCTCCTGAACATGCAGTACTCGGGACCAATACATCTTCACTTTCAATAGCCGATATTGCTGCTGCAACGACTCGTCCTGAAAGAGTCATTGGTATGCATTTCTTTAATCCAGTTCCAATCATGAAACTTCTCGAATTGGTTCGCCACGATAGCACCAGTCAGCACACCATTGAAGTTGCCCAAGCTGCTGGTGATGCGATGGGAAAAACCACAATTTTGGTCAAGGACATCCCTGGCTTTGCGACCAGTCGACTCGGTGTAGTACTTGGAAACGAAGCAATACGCATGCTTGCTGACGGTGTAGCCAGTGCAAAGGATATCGATACTGCGATGGTTTTGGGTTACAAGCATCCGATGGGCCCTCTCGCTCTTACCGATTTGGTAGGACTCGATGTTCGACGTGATATCTTGAAAAATCTTCAATCATCTTTCAATGATGATGCATATGCGCCTCATCCCTTGTTGGAGAAGTTGGTTGCTGAGGGCCGTCTTGGGAAAAAATCTGGTAAGGGAATCTACGACTGGTCAAGTGGCACTGCTGAAGAATCCGAATTGCCGAAGTGACCGTTCAATGCAAAGATTGGATTGCGATAGGGAAATCACTTTTTGCGAAACACAGGTTTTCGCTTTTCAAGGAATGCATGTACACCTTCTTTGAATTCCTCAGTCGTTCCAGCCGCCTCAATAAGTGTGCGCTCATGGTCCAAATGTGTTTCAAAGTCTTGAGCAGATTGAACATGGAGGAGGTGTTTAGTTGCTTCTTTGGTGTGACTTCCCCATTGACTCCATCGTTGCGCCATGCTTGAAGCAGAATCTATCAGTTGACTTTCATCAACAAGTGCATCAAGAACACCAAGCGATGCACATTGTTCAGCATTCCAAATTTCATTTTCAAGGAAGAATCGACGACTGGTTTGTTCACCAACGAGTCGAGGTAGCAGCCACGTTGTTCCCCCGTCTGGAGACAGTCCCATACCCGCATAGGATGCTGCCATCTTGCAGTTTTGAGACCCTATACGCGCATCACAAGCAAGTGCCAGGCCGAGTCCACCGCCAGCACATGCACCGTTTATCGCAGCAATTACGATGGTTGACGATTGTCTCATTCTCACCAGCAACGGATGGAGAACTCCGGTTAGGTCTCGAATGAGTTGAGGCGAATCGTTCTCCTCAATTGATTGTAAGAAGGCATTGATATCTGCACCTGCTGAGAAGAACTTTCCTTCACCGGTAAGTACCACAGCATGCACATCTTTGTTGGTCAGTGCTTTGTCGATCGCTTCAGCGATTTGTGGCAAGAACGCTCTTGAGAAGGATTGCGTTGCCGATTGGCCTGAAAAGCGTATCAAGCATACTCCATTTCCGAGGTCGCTGGATGAAACACTCATTTGTTCACCTCAAAGTTTCAGATTGACATTCTTGACCTTGGTATAGAAACGCATTGCATCCTGGCTTTGTTCAACGCCGATACCCGATTGCTTCCAACCTGTGAATGCAGTTTGAGGGAATGTGATTGGGTATTCGTTGATTGAAACCATACCGCTTTGGACTTCGCGGGCCATGGTATGAGCCCGACTAAGGTTTTGAGTCCAAATTCCGTTTAGCAATCCAAACGGGGAATCATTGGCCAGTTCAAGAGCCTCGGAGTCTTCACTGAATTTTGTGACCGAGAGAACAGGGCCGAACAATTCCTCATTAAACAACAAATTATCACTGTTCACGCCGGTAACAACGGTCGCTTCCATGAATGCACCTTCACCTTCGATGATGTTTCCACCGCAAACGACTTCTCCACCCATTGCAAGTCCTGCTTGGAGTTTTTCCATTACTTCAGCACGATGCTGTTGATGGACAAGACTGCCGATTCGTACACCTTCAGACATTCCAGGGCCAACTTTCCACTTGCCTACTTCTGCTACGACTGCTTCAACCAGTTCATCATGAACATCTTCATGGACGATGAGACGAGAACCTGCCCAGCACATTTGTCCAGCATTCATGAAAATTCCAAAGCAGATGGCTTTGGCTGCATAGCGAAGATTTGCATCAGGGAACACAATGTTGGCACCTTTTCCACCGAGTTCAAGTGTGACGGGAGTCAGGTTTTCACTGGCCTTGGCCATGACGGTTTGTCCGGTAGGAACACCACCGGTCAGTACGATTCCATCTACACCTTTGTGTCCAGCAAGTGCATCACCGATCAATCCTCCTGAGCCAGTGATAACTTGCAAAACCCCTGAGGGCAGTCCGACTTCAGCCTCTTCCATTGCTCTGGCCCAAGCCAAAAGCGAAAGCGGAGTCCAAGAAGCAGGTTTGGCAATAACTGTACATCCTGCAGCGAGAGCAGGAGCAATTGACCGAAGTGCAAGTTGAAGTGGGAAATTCCAAGGTACGATATGAACGGTGACCCCAAGGGGTTGTCGCAGTGTGTAGTTCAGTCTGTTTCCAGGAACTGGAATAGTACTGCCCTCTATTTTGTCAGATAATCCTGCGAAGTATTCCAGTGTCCAGGCCCCGTATCGAATCTCGGACAGTGCTTCACGGAATGTCTTTCCGTTGTTGCTCGATTCAATGGCCGCAAGCTCCTTTGCTTTCGCGTAAGTTGCTTGTGCCATTTTGTTGAGGATTCGACCTCTTTGGGCTGGGTCCATTGCTTTCCATGAAGCATCTTCAAAAGCAGCCCGAGACGCATCTACGCATCGATGAACATCAGCTAAAGTTGCCTTGGGAGTAGTAGCAATTACTTCACTCGTGGCAGGATTAAGAATCTCTGCGGTTGCACCATCTTCTGCATCGCACCATTCACCAGCAATCGACATTTGTTCTGCGCTCATGAACCGCTCCAAGTGCTGTCCCCTCAAAGGTATTCGCTTGCAAAGACTTCATCGGAAAGAACCCGAATGCACCAACAAATGAGAAAAGACTCTTGAAGCAGAATCGATGTGGTTTGAATATGGCTCGAGAGATTGGTTTAGCAGATGCTGCTGCTCGAACCATTGCGGATAGAGCACCGCGTTTGCTTGTCATCGCTGGAGCAACCGGTACCGGAAAGTCAACCGCTTCTGTTCAACTGGCTGCTGAGAGTAACTTTTCACGTCTTTTGTCTACCGATGCGATTCGAGAAATTATGCGTTCATGCGATGAAGAACGCAGCCAACCTGCATTGCATCGTTCATCCTTTTCACGTGGTGATTCTGGAGAACCCGTCATCGATTGGCTCGAAACCCGTCAAGCAGTTGAAACCGGAATCGTAGCGACGATTGACCGTGCTCGTCGCGAAGGTATCGACCTGCTCATAGAAGGCGTCCACATCAATCCAAGCGAACGACTGTTGCGAAGTTGGCGCGATGCAGGTGGCATTGCTCTTGGCTTGGTGATGGCGGTTGGTGAAGAAGACCGTCACCGGTCGATGATTCGTTCTCGCGATGCTCACTCTTTCCGCCGAGCAGACCGTTATTTGGCAGCATTTCCACGAATACGCTCCATTCAGGATGGGCTTGTAGAACGGGCGAAAATAGCTTCATGGCCGGTGGTTGATTTGTCACGAGTCAGTAAAGACACAGACCGCATAAAGCATCTCATGGATTTGGCTTGGAACGAACACACTCAGCGTCGTTAACTATGCGTCACTTCAAACGAAATCGGAATTGTTAGCATCGCTGAACCGTCTGATATTCCCAGTTCGGCATCAAATTGAAGAGTCGTTGCCGAAGTTTCGTTGACTTGCATATCGATGATTTTTATCTCAATTCCTCGTAACTCTCCGTGATAAAGTATGTCGTCGTGGACACTTTGGAAGGCAATTTCGCCCGACTCCAGCGGTTCCATGCCACCGTTAATCCATTGTTGAGTACGTGCCTCAGTAAGTTCAGGTACAGCACTAACGACTTCTGTTGAAGTTACCAAAACGCCGTCTGATGCAGTATCGTGTGGCATGGTTAAGCCGGCCACCTTGACACCAAAAATCGCCATAGATAGCAGAGACATGAGCAGCACAACACCGGTGGCTAGGAGCATTTGTCCTGCGTCTCGGTCTTGATGATGATTCGACATTGAATGGTCACGCATCAGTTCCCACCCCCTCGACTCCAAACGTCAAGTGTAACGGTCCAAGAATTGCTCCCTATGGCAAGAAGATGATGGACAGTAACGGTTTCACCGTTGGGTGAGCCTGTATTTCCATGCGGAGCAGCAGAACCGCTGTTTTGAGCCAGCCAGCAATTCGCTTCATTACCAGCAGATATTGAATTTTGTAACAAGAAACATGCTTCATCAAGTTCTCCATTCTCCAGCAATTCACTCAACCGGTTTTCACCAGAAACTTCCGCCTCGAGTCCGATTCCATATCGAAAAGCGTCGTCGCCAGCAAGTTCCAAGGCAGCATCATGTGCAACAGATGGAGCATCAGGAACCTGTATTCGAATCAAGAAGGTTGCAGACATGAAGAACAGCCAAAACAGCGTCAGCATCTCAAGGATGTGAACTTGAGCATCATCATCACTACGCATTCAATCACCCTGGGAAAATCGGTGATGGGACAAAGGTACCGGTTGATGGATTAAGTCCAGGGACCTCTGTAACCCCAATCAAGTTCGGGGTGAACGCTAACAGGTTAAACACAAACAAGGAGACCACAATCATCATTCCGGAATGCTTGAAACCGGTAGAGAAACGACCGGTCGACATCAATCCTGCCATGGTGCCGTTACCAACTGCTTGCATGGTTACACCGTAATAGAACACCGTTAGGAAAAACAGCGGGTCAATATTTCGAATCGTCATGTTTCCAATCGTTTGTCCACCGCTGTCGCCGCCTTCTTCACCACTGGAATTTGAACCAGCAATAGCCGGAATAAAGACAACTGCGAGCGTGACAATTACGCCAAGGAAAACGAAGTACGATGTCCAAATAACCGCAATATACGAACCAATTGCCCGTTTACGTTCACCTTCCAAGAATTTCAATTCGCGAGAATCGTTTGCAGCTGTAACAAGAATGTCCGAAATTTTACCACCGGCACGATCTGCTTCTGCAATCAGCGCAATTGCTCGTTGAACCAAAGGCGTCCCCACTCTGTCAGCAAATTGTTTGATGACATCACTGAACTTGATACCCCAACTGAGCTGGTCTGACATCTTTTTGACTTCGTCATTCAGTGCACCGTATTCAGAGGTTGCTAGGGTTTGAATTGCAACTGTCATTGAAAGACCACCCTTCCAATATTCTGCAAGGTCTCGAAGGAAATCTGGGAATTTTTCTTCAACTTCATTTTTCGCATTTTCAACTCTTTCCCAATAATATGAAGCAGGGTAGAGTAAAAAGAAGAATGTCAATCCAAAGAAGTTCAAGAATATGAACGGGCGCATGGATTTTGGCCCCAATTCAACTTCAGGCCCCAGCCAAAACGAAGCATTGTTCATGTTTGAAGGGATGCCATCATAGTAGTGGACCGTGACATCAAAGGTCGCTTTGGACAGGCGCTTACCCTCTTCTTTTGAGAAGATGACGAACTCGTATCGGTCGTCTGCAGGGATGTCACCGATAATGATTTCACAACCATCGTTGTCAGGATTGTTATCGGTATCTGTCGTTCCTTCATAATCCCAAATGTCTCCGTCTTGTGAGCGAATAGCAACAATATAATCGGTTGGAGTATCTGCATCGACACTGCAGTTTGCCCACAAAGGTTGCATTACATTGATTCCTCCGGTTTGGTCAGAAGAGACACCGGGCACATCGAAATTTTTCCCCTGTTTTGTAAACGACTTCCATTCCTCTCCTTCCCAAACCACTCGGTCAGGGGCGTCTTGAAGAATTGCACACGACTGATTTGCAGCATAGTCCGGTTTGATGTTGGTGTTGAACGCATCTCCGTTTGGATTTCCATCAGCATCTTTAGCAGTGATTCCGCAGTAAAGGTTGGTGAACATCGGCTCGCCGTTTTGTGTGGGTATAAATCCTGAATTCGTCACCCAAACAGTTGCCGTGCACAGACCTAAAAAAATAGAAACAAACAGAATTGCATACAATTTCGTGAGCGTAGTATCGTCCTTGGGTAGGTCAAGTTTGACGGTAATTTTCTGCTTCTTCTTACGTGCCATGACTTCACCTCCTCTCACATTTCTTGTTCCTTGCTGCTGGTCCAAACCAGAATTGAGTACGCGATGTGAATCATCGGTACGAATCCAAGTACAATTCCGTAGAGCATGCCTTCAGACATCTGTGCTCCAGAACCTGAAACCCAGAACATAATGACCAGCATAACAATCAGGAACAGTGGCATTGCGACTGCGACTACAATGTAGGATTCCGCTAACAAAGCAATGGATTCCAAAAACATCTGAAGCCGAGTTCTGTTTTCCCTCATGTAGTGTTCAGCACGGTTGAGGAAGTACAGTTTGAGCTGTCCACCAGCAGTTAATGTTCCAACCATACCTTGGAAAAATTCGGTTAGCCAAACCGATGCAGCTCGGTCGACACTCATCTTCATCGCTGTAATGAGGTCGTATCCCAAGAGCGTGACATCACGGTACACCATTGCAGCGTCATCAGCCACGTCACCGTAGATTTCTTTGTTCATAGCCAGTGATCTGAAAATCTTGGACGGAGTTGCGTTTGCGGCTGACATTGCGGCAGTGTAGGATGCAGCGTAGGGGAGGTACTTCTCAATCATTGAGCCACGTCGCTCTGCTTCTCGCTTTGCACCACTTTTGTTGAACTTGAACGCTGCATAGGGGATAATCAATCCACCCACAAGGACAAGAATCACTTTGAGGAGAGGGGGAAATACCTGATATGCGAATCCGTCACATCCATTTCCGGGTTTCGTCGGGTCAATCAAATCTTGATTCCAATACTCCCATTCGAAACAATAGTCGACAGTGGCAGGATCTTGTATGCTTTCCCAGTAGGATATAATGCCGATGTCAGGAATAAAAAACAAGGAAACAAAGCCCCAAGAGACCATGGTAATGGCCAGTGTAGTCATGATTGCCGTTGCAAGGTAAACTTCTGGCATCATCGGCATCGAGCCTTTGACCAGATTTTCGGCAAGTACTTTGTCTCCACGTGCTCGCTTGCGCAAGGCTCGGCCTAGGATTCGATTACAAATCCTCTGCCACGTGGTTAAGTCCATCCTCTCACATCCACACTAATTTCAACGAAGTCCATCGACTCGAGCAAGAATCTCCGTAGGTCGGACATAATATTCGGTAACGATTTGAGAAACCTGGTCCGCTTTACGAATATCGTTCAATACCATCCACTCAAGGATACGCTTACGGGTTCGTAATTCGCGTCGCATATCGTCTTGAGAGTAGTTGAGCTTGACCATGATTTTCTCAAGTACATACGATTTACCACTGAAGATGAAATCATCGCTTGTAACGTCCCAACGGAACACTTCGTTGGTGATAATTTCAAGCGAGTTCGGGTCAATTCCAACGATTTCGACAAGTTGTTTGGTTCTTCGTACACGCTTACCGTTGATACGGGTTTGAATCTGAATCGAACAGGCTTCTAGAGCGGGCAAAAGAACTCGAGGGATGTCAATCGGTTTGTTCTCCAATCGGTGAACGAGTGACGGAACAGAGTCAGCGTGAACCGTTGAATATGCGCAGTGGCCAGTAGCCATGGCTTGGAACAGAACGTATGCTTCAGCACCACGAATTTCACCGACAATAATGTATTCCGGCCGTTCACGAAGTGCTGCTTTGAGCAGTTCGAACTCTCCGATTACGCCATCGGTTGACTCGCCACCGAAACCTTGCCTGGTTAAACCAGGAACCCAGTTCGGTTGAGGGATGTTTACTTCGCGAGTTGATTCGATTGATACAATCTTCATTTGCCAAGGAATGAAAATACACATGGCGTTGAGTGTCGTTGTCTTTCCAGAAGCAGTACCGCCGACAAACAGCATTGGGACTTCATTTTGGAACGCAATCCAGAGATAGGCGACCATCAAGGAGGACATTGTTCTAAACGCAACGATGTCGGCTGGAGAAAACGGGTCGTCCTTAAATCGTCGAATACAGAAAGCCGAACCACGGGTTGAAATTTCGTGTCCAAGTTTCATGACAATTCGAGAACCGTCCATCAAAGTTGCATCCAGCAATGGGTCTGCAACTGAAATGTGTTTTCCACAGCGTTGTGCGAGTTTGATAACATAGGACTCCAGTTCATCATCGGTATTCCATACGCAGGTCGTTTCAACGGATTCGAACTTTCTGTGGTATGCGAAAATAGGGACTCCTGTTCCATCGAGAGAAATATCTTCAACGTTGATGTCGTTCATCAATACGTCCATTTGTCCGTATCCAATCAGGTCTCGACGAAGGTAGTAGAAAATCTTCGATTTTGATTTTTTGTTGATTTTCATACCGTAGGATTTGATGACCTTGTCCATTGCAGTTCGGATGTATGCCTCCGGGTTGGCATCGATTTCTTCGATGTTTGCGGTCAGTGAGCGAATAAAAATGTCAAGAATTTCATCTCGGTATTCCTGCTCCTTTTTGGTCATTGGAGGCTCAATGATTTGGTAAATAATATTCAGAGTTTGCTTGTCACGAACGATGCGCGCAAAGGCATGCGGAGGCATGACTGGATACTTGTCAAGTTCGTCATATTGAGCGCGTTGTTTGGCACGCTGACGCTTGCCACCGCCCTTGTTTTGTTTTCTTGCCATACGCGCACCCTCTGCCGAAGCAATTTATCACACGCTATGGCCGACTATAACACTTGGGTGAAAACCACCCCGAAAACCGTCACCTGCGAGCAGAATAATTTCTCCAGAGAGCCCGGAATTTCTCAACAACTTCAATCCCGGTTTTCAAAGTCTGAGAGCCAGTTTCGACATGAGTTTTGAAATTCGGTTAAATCGATGTTGTTGTCGATTAAAAAATCAGCCTCGCGAATGATGGATTCAAGCCCCCATCCCCGTTCTCGATTATCGCGTATCTCAAATGCAGCACGGTCTCCATCCTCTGAACGTCCACGGTTTTGGATTCGGGTAAATCGAGTATCTGGCGATGCAACGACAGCCAAAGAAAAGAAATTCCTTTTCCATCGCTGTTCAAAGACGACCCGTTCAGCGGTACCTCGCATACCTTCAATCAAGACAATGGCATTGGTTTTGAGAAGTTCATCTACAGCATCAGCAAGACGGACTGCGAGAACATCTTCGCCATGTTCAGCACGAAGTTGGGCTGCAATTTCACCAAATATGCCAGGGCTTTCTTCAAGTTTCAAGCGTCGCACTTCAGCACGAACCATGTCCCCCATTGAAAGAACAGGAATGCCATGATTGTTCAGGACGCTGGCAAATTCTCCCTTTCCTGAGCCGGGCATGCCGCAAACTGCAACGACTCTTGCCATGCTTCATCGGGGTGGTCCACCGCTCATCAAGATACCTCTGACAATCCCCGCGTATCTTCAATTTGAAAACTCGGCTTTGCCCCACCGTCGGTCCATCAATTTCCATAACAGTGCTGATGCAAAGAGGAGTCCTATCGATATAGCAATCATGCCTTTGTACCCTTGTTCAACTGTACTCTGGTCGAACATTGTTGAGGTTGCAGCCAAACCGTCTTGAGATGCACGTTCCCACCAGTTTCCATACAACGATACATCGCCTTGGGTAAAGGACAACAAAAACAACAACAACAGGGGAACGACTGTGCCAATCCAAAACCATATCATGATTGAGGCATCGAAAATGGCCTTATTCGGGCGTAGTCCCATCAAAAAGGCTGTGAGTGCGACAATGTAGATTGAGTTTGCAAACATGACGATGATACTGGTTGGCAACGAGTTCCATTCATCCAATCTCCATGCCATCAATACGATGAAAATCAGTGAAATCCATGAAGTGGCCAAGAAATACACCACTACTTTAGCTCGAATCAATTGAGGGACCCTAAGGGGAAGGCCGTTCATGAATTCAGGAGAGTCAAGAATTGTGAGCCATGAATAAAAATTGAATCCAAAGAAGCCGAGGAACGGGGCATACGACAGTAAATTGATTGGGATTGGTGCCTCAGCAAAGTCCACCAGCCATGCCATTCCAAGCAGAACCAACAGAGGTATGGCGTAGGACACCGTCATTTTCTTAATGGAGCCTGAACGGAACAAATCAACAAATTCTTTGGCCACTATAAGTCGAATTTCTCCCCTTCCGAGGAAACCGAGTCGATTGTAGATTGGCGTGAACATCTCTCTTCTTTCGACCACAGATACATCAAAGTCATCAACGATCAGAGAAGAAGAGAACATACCAAGTCCTATGCTCGCAGCCAAAGCTAAACCGGCGGTAGTGAAGTGTTGACTTGACTGAACATTGAGGCCCCAAAGTAAGGCACGAATATCCAATTGACCAAGCCCGATTCCTATGCCGACTGCAACGATAAGTACCGGTCCCAAGACGGTGTATGGTCGCCCTCTCATCCATAGAGAGGAAGCAAAGAATGCCAGTGCCAAACCCTGTGCGAGTGTGATAATCATCGCCAGCCATGTCCAAGGAAGGCTTGACCATTCCAGAGGAGTTGTAATACCTGCTACAGAATCCAGCATAATTCCAATGGCCATTCCGGCGACAACTGGGGAGAGAATCAACATCACATAGAAACACAAATCCTTGATGAAATAAGCGAAATGTGCCACAGAATTCGGCAAGGGTTGGAGTGCTGGTGCTGCAAGAAGGTAATTCTTGGTACCTGCTCTGTGAACGATTGCGTCATGACCCATGAAGGCAAATGTCCCCATGCCCAAACTAAACATCAGCAATGGTAAGTGGAGAGCGAATCGCAGTTCGCTCCAACTGAAGGTTTTGGAATCAATGTCGCTGACTTGTGCAGAGGAATCTCCAACAAGAAACTGAAGTCCAATCGTCGTGATGGCCGTGACCAGAGTCAACAGAAGCGGAAACAAAACAATTTGGCGCTTCTTGGCAAATTCTATGCTCTTCCGTCCTTCTTCCTTGAACATAACTCGGAATGTTGCTGAAAACGCGTTCCATCCTCGTAACGGTTCGTGGAGCATTTGGTCATGAGCACTGGTCCCCAGTGGAGCATTGGATGAATAATCATCGCCAACCACTTCATCCCAGTCTCGAGAGACGACCTTTACTCCAGTCATCCATTACTCCTCCTCGCTTTCACCGTCTTTGATTCCTTCATCACTGAGTCGTTCTACGTCCTCAATCGAACGACCAACCAATCGAATAAAGACATCTTCAAGAGTCTCATCATCAGATTCTTTGAGTCCTTTAACGGTACCTGCTGCCAATACCTTGCCGTGATTGATGATTGCCATACGATTGCACATTCGCTCAGCCATCTCCAAAACGTGGGAACAGAGGAATATTGTGCCACCGTTTTTGACATGTTCCAACAACCACTGGCGACATTTTCGCTGATATATTGGGTCGAGATTTGCGAAAGGTTCGTCAAGAAACAACAACTTTGGTTTGTGAATAAATGCAGCAGCAAGCATAACTTTTTGCCGTTGACCNTTGGACAGGTCTTTGCACATTGTATCGCGCTTTTCCTCTAGACCAAACCAGTCAATCCAATGCTCGACATGCTCCTGTATTTGGTCAACACTCCTCAATTTCGCCACGAATTCGAGAAATTCAAATGGTGTCAAGAACGAAGGTGGTGATTCGGATTCAGGTACAATACCGATGTTGGCTTTGACTTTTTGAGGGTCGGAAACTGCGTTAACACCGAGAACTTCAATCCGGCCTTTGCTNGGACGNAATTGGCCNGTGAGGAGTTTGATGAACGTTGATTTNCCAGCACCGTTTGGTCCAAAAACACCGAAGAATTCACCGGCNTGAACTTCGACATTCAATGGATGGAGTGCGATAAAATCGCCGTACTTTTTGGCCATATCTTCTGCTTTAACGAGTGGGGCAGCCGGTTCAACCATGCANGGACTAAACGGTCGTGGTCTTTGAGTTCTTGGTCGTTGAGGAATGAAACTCGAGTTGACCCNGTCGGTGAAATGATGAACTGAATCTTCTTCGGAGTGTCATGAGCGCACCTCAATCCGATGTTTTGAACATCGAAACCTATCCCATAAGTGAAGAAAAAGACATTGGCGAAATCGCCTGGGTGACCATCAATCGTCCTGAGAAATTGAATGCTCTCAATTCAGAGGTGATGTCCAGCATCAAGGCTATGGTTGCGTGGGCTGAATCTACCGATTCAGTACGTGTGGTTGTGGTNACAGGTGCCCAACCTGGCCCACCTCCCGAAGGAAAGCGTGCCAAACCGAATGCCTTTGTTGCAGGGGCAGATATTACGGAATTTGTCGGAAAGAACAGCGAAGATATTCGTGTAAAGTTTACCGATAATGCCGTTGAAGCTCTGTGGGGCCTCAGCAAACCTACCATTGCGATGATTGACGGTTTTGCACTTGGTGGCGGATGCGAAGTCGCATGTTCATGCGATGTNCGGATTGCNAGTGAGCGTTCTCGATTNGGAACTCCAGAAATTAATCTTGGACTTATTCCAGGTTACGGAGCAACCCAAAGATTGGTTGAAATCGTGGGATTGGGTAAAACCATGGAGATGATTATGACTGGAGAAATGATTGATGCAAATGAAGCACATCGAATCGGCTTGGCCAACCATGTTTGCTCTCCAGAGGAACTTCATTCTTTCACCCTTAACATGGCTCGAACCATAGGTGGCAAATCGTCTCACACTCTGCGAGTTGGCAAGGCCACAATTCGTGCNGCNCTNGANACGGGTTTGACAGATGGTATCGCTATAGAGGCTGAGTCTTTCGCTGAATTGTTTGATTCGAAAGACCAAGAAATCGGCGTCGATGCCTTTCTCAATCGCACCTCTCCCGAATGGGAGCACAAGTAAGCGCTTGGTAGCTACCCTTCATTTATCGAAAGCAAGGTCCTGTTGCACTTCAAGTTTTTCTGAAGCTTTTCTTTCAATTCAGATTGTTTCGTAGTATTNCAAATACGCGTTAATACTGTGTTAAACACGGGCGGGATAGCCCTTTTTTGGCCTAGAAACCAACAATAAGTTCCCAAGCAATTGCGAAAATTGCCACGTCTGCACATGCGTGGGCGACCCACGCAACCCAAATACTGCGATACTCAATATACAGCCACGAAAATATTGAACCGCCAATAAATACCCCAAGTGAAGCTATTATTGCACCCAATGGGTCAAGGAAAAAGATCAATGCAATGGAATGATGGAGGGTGAAAATCGCCGACGAAAGAAACACTGCAGTCCATTTACCATTGACAAATTGTTCAATTTTGGAGGTAATAAACCATCGAAACACATATTCTTCGAGTACAGAATTGATGAATACCCAAAACACAATTGCTGCTGCTAATCTCCACGGTACAGTTAATCCAACCGGATAGAGAATGGATTTCAAAGCCTCAGGTTGCAACATCTGTTCTCCCAGCAGAAAGTACGCAGCCCAAATCGTGAGAATCATGCCTATGCCAAGCAGGAACGATATGCCCCACCCGCCTTTTTTTGCAGGCGACCATGAAAACGGTTGCTTCTCAATACGTAGATGCCAAAAACCAGGTAAGCCGAAAACCCAGGCCTTGGTAAAGACAAACACGATAACAGCCCATAGGCCTGCTTTGAACACAAATCCAGTAGTTACTGAGACGGAGGGTGCAATACTTACCAACACCAACCCCAAAAGGGCAAGGTTACGAGTGTTGTGATGTGAATCACTATTCTCAAGGTCTTCAACCATCATCAAATTCAAAGCGTACTCAAGCCGTTTCCACTTCAATGTTGACCCGTACTTAGTCCGAATCGTTCATTTCTTCACGAAGAAGAGCAAGTGCGTTGCTTGCATCTGGCAACGGTAGTTCTGGCATAGGAAGCGGTAACCCCTCGCCTGGAATGAGCGGAGGTAGCGGAAGACCATCCGGTCCAACAAGAGGCGGCAGGGATGGTTCAGGTTTCTTTGTCACTTGTTGGAATCCATCATCCAAAGGCGTTCGAAGTTTGAGGATTCGAGCCTCATCAATACGGATGAATGTTGCACCGTACACGTGACCTGGAGTTGGATTTTGAGGTGAATCGAGAACTGTCTGGCCGTGACCTGGGGTTTGCAAGAGTTTGACCAAGTCTTCGCCGGCAGTCTGTTCTTCCCACATGCGCGCAGTTGAAGCGCGAATGTCTGCGAGTTGTCCT
>NYZH01000029.1 GCA_002687075.1 Methanobacteriota archaeon | reverse complement strand
AGACCTCGGTTTCACGGAAACAGGTAACGGCGGAGTATTTGCCCGCGAAGGTCGAGGTATTCGGAATCAGGGTGATGTCTGCGTGAATCCTTCTGGAGGATTGAAGTCAAAAGGACATCCACTGGGTGCCACTGGAACTGGACAAGCAGTCGAAGTCTTCAAGCAATTGAGAGGTACTGTAGAGTCACAACGCCAAGTTCGAGATGCACAAATAGGGATTACTCACAATGTCGGCGGTTCAGGAGCCACATGTGCAGTCCATGTCTTTGGGAGGGATAGAGAATGATGGAAACAGTTTGGAAAGGATATATTGTCCTTGAATCAGACGGCTCGCTTTTTATTCAATCTCCCTTTACATTAGATGAAAAAATCGTATACGGACCAGATAGTGATTCGACGACCATGTCGATNGCNGGAATACAATATCTCCTTTCACAAGGTCATGAGATTAACTCAATTCACCTACCACCGTCTGTCGACGCAGAGGTNGNCTANATTTCCACANNAGTNGATTCACCTGCTCGAAATGAAGAAATCNGCCNANATGAAACNNNNTGGCAAATCATGGATGGNGATGANGCAACNTTGTTNNTGACCAANCANCAACANGAGNAATTTGATTTCNCTGCATCCTCGAGTACCGTNGAAATAGACGAGGACTTGTATCTGGAAATTCAAAAAGCATGGGCTGCAGAATGCTCAGAACTCCATGTATCGCAAGGAGCGTATGTGTCTCAGGCACAATACAACGAAGCAATATCGGCTCGTCTGTCCCTCTCGTCTCAAAGACATCAAGGTGAAACGATCTGGCCACCTCGACAAATGGATTTCAACGGTATTCGTATGGCAAAAGAGAGTGAAACGCTCAGTGGTTCAGCCTTGGTTGAATCTTGGACGAAACTAAGCGCTGCTGGAGCTCCATCAGAATTTTCCCTTCGTGCACCGATTCTAGGAGGCATCCAAACTGTTCTTGTCCGATTTGAAGAAGGCCCTCGGGGTGTTTTCTTGATTTGTGACGATGAAAATTACACGCCAAAAATTGGCGATTCCATCGGTTTCACAGTAAGGCGAATCTATGCCCAAGAAGGATTCATTCGATACGGAATGAAAGCAATACCAATACGTGATTGAACTTTTTGAAACCAATATATATCTCCAAAGCCTTGATAGAAAGCAAATGATGTGGGAGTAACATGGCGGGTTTTGGAAACTTACGAAAGGGTCGACGCGAGGCTGTTGAGAACCTCGGTTACACTGAGGGAGGTGACTGTCCTCGGTGCGGCGGAGATGCTCAACCTTCCACAATGAACGGATACTTGAGTTGTGTTTCATGCCAGCATGAGTGGCCAGACCCCGATTATGTAGAGGAAAACACTGCTTCTGCCATACCCACATACCATCAAGACCGAGAAAAAATTGAGGAATTCAAAAAGGAAATTGAGAGCGGNAGTTTGGCCGGTGTGCTTGGTGTTGAAAAAAATCTCTCCGAAGAGCAAGAGGCCTCGCTAGCACGGCTTGAAAATAAATGGATGACAGGNATGAAGGGGCATTTCAACACTGCGACTGAAGAGCGAAAGCCCCTCATGATTAGTTTTGATGAAGACGATAACATCGTATCTACTGAAGTTGCTGCGCTGACAATCGTATCGAATGGCTTTGACGGTGGAGAAGAAATTCGACTTGAATATCCCGGTCATGGCACTGAATTTTACTGCTACAACGTATCTGACCCTCTCGGGTGGCGACGCGGTGCATCNGCAGCGGACACTGCTCGTTCAATNACCAATGTCATCAACAACAATTCCAATTTGGTTTATGCGAATGTCGAGGGAGCAAGAATTTCACTGGAATTGCGAAATGAAAATTTGAAACCCGAATCGTTGGTTCTCTTTGTCGATGACCCAGGAGGTACCGACATTGTGGCAGAGAAAAACGGGATTGTACTCGATGCACGTAATCTCCAAGACTTTGAAGACTACAGAAACATTGTTGAATTGGTACTCGAGGACGGCATAATATCTCCAAGTGAAGACCAATTGCTATGGTCCATGCGCCAACAACTTGGAATTGATGATGTCTACCATGTTCAAATGGTACTCGAGATGTACGGCGAAGAGACGCTGAAAGAATGCACTTCATGTGGAAAAATGGCCCAACTTTATCCTGAATATGCTGCATGGTATTGTCAAGCATGCGAGGAATGGTGTTAAAGTTAATTTTCCCAAATTATACCATATNAGAAGATGTTCTATAGAATATAAAAATTTGAATTTAAGTCGATAATCAAAAGTTTTCGATTATTTATACAGTCATGAGCGAGGCATCCTTCATAAGGTAGTTCGCAATGGGAAGGCTAGGCGAGTGCTATGGCAGAAGACGTATTGTATATTGGAATTGATTTGGGAACCTTCCGTTCGGTTATGGTTTCATCCGACAGTCATGAAGTTGAAGAATTGACCGTGATTGGTACACCAAAAGACCCAATCGCTCGAAATTTCCTCAAGAGAGATGTCCTGTTCGGTGAAGAGGCTCTCAAAAACAGACTCGCACTCAACCTTTTCCGACCATTGGAACTCGGTGTAATCAAAGATACTCAAGAAGATCGAGAATTTATCGCCCACTTCATCACTCACCTCATTGGCCTTTCAGACCCTGAAGACTANGACCGTGTAGTTGCAGTCATTGGTGCTCCTGCTGAAGCAAGCTATGTTGACAAAACNGCAATCTTCGATGCCGCTGCNGGTTCAGTGAATGCTGCTATGATTATTTCAGAACCTTTCGCAGTTGCTTATGCACTGGATATGATTGAACACACNTTGGTTATCGATATCGGTGCAGGAACTGCTGACCTTTGCCGTGTATACGGAACAATCCCTGGACCGGGTGACCAAATGCACACAGGACATGCCGGAGACTTCGTTGACCGAAAGATCATCGAAGAAGTGCAATCCAAGTACAGTGGAGCTCAAATCACGAAAGACATGGCACGCCGATGGAAGGAGCAGTACTCGTTTGTAGGAACTGCATCTCCTGATGAGCCGATTATGGTCGACTTCTCTATCGAAGGTAAGGCAATGAATCTTGACATCACTGATTGTATTCAGCGTGCATGCGAATCAATTGTTGACCCCATTGTTGAGAATGTGAAAGAATTGATTGCTGGTTCAAATCCTGAATACCACGACCAATTCCGCCGAAACATGGTTCTTGCTGGTGGCGGTTCAGGAATCAAAGGTCTTGGTGCAATGATTGAACGCAAACTTTCAGACATGGGAGAGGTGAATGTTCACGTCGTCGATGACCCAGTTCGCTTGGGTGCTATGGGTGGTCTTCGTCTGGCAATGGAAGTTCCTGAAGAGATGTGGAAGAACCTCACCCTTGCTTCCCGCTGAGCACAAGACGGTGCGAAACTCCGCTTGAATAAGTTGATTATCCGCCCTCATGAGCAGGATACATGACCAGTAAAGTGTTTGTTAAGTTTGTATCTGAGCCAAAGAATGACCCGTTGAAGTCCATAGTTGGCATCGCATGTGCAGTGCAAGCGATAAAAGACGGACATGAACTAAGTGTTTTCTTTGCTGCTGCAGGGACCCGACTACTCGACCCGAACTATCTGCGACAATTGGACCAAGAAATGGGAGAAGATTCAACCATGGTGACTGACTTTCTCAAAACAATTGGCGCTGAATCGAAAGCAGTCTACTGCTCTTTTGCCTCTGTCAAGGCAGTTTTAGGACACAGCGAAGGTGATGAAGCACTCATTTTTGCCGATAAGGACATTCACTGGAGTGGACCACCCGGAGTAATCGCTCTTGCAACTTCATCCGAAGTTCAACTCANCTATTGACNTGTCNAAGNNNNATGAAANNGNNTGAAGTTGAGAAAAAAAACCTACATAACTTCTTATTANAATTATTCAGGGTTGGANGTATGGACGATTCAGATACACTGCAAGTNAACAATCCTCCGCAACAAATTTTAATCGGGNATTCAGTTGAAAGTGATAATTTTGATGCTGTTGTTCAAACCAATTCAGGCATAGAGCAAAATGCGTGGGGCAGCGCTCCAATTGGAGAAAAGTCCCGTCCACAGTGGGTTTGGTTTGTGGTCGGGNTGATTCTTTTTCCAATCGTNNTTGGCATCATCAGTGCNTCTCTAGCATTCATGTCTGAATTGCANACTGAAAATTNTTCCAGTGAGGNACAAAAGATGGAGGATATTCAACTGGGNGGAGAAACATTTTCNCNTCATGAATTTTCAATGCCNTCTCATTTCAAGAANNACTANGNTACACACGAATATTGGGACTTGAATGTCGAAAGTGTCACCAACTATGAGAACTGGTATGCAGGAATCCACGGTGACATGGATGAGGGCGACGGCGATTTTGGTTTCGGAACTGAAGTCGATGACAGTGGTTCCACATGGACGAAAACCAATGCCTATGGTGGTGAAGAAAATTTGACTGTATACTTACAAGTTGAAGGAAACACAATTCGAGTTGCAAGCCCTCAAAATCTCAACGCTCCTAATTATGTCAATTACTATTATTACGATGACTCCTCGTTTTTTACCCTTGAATCAGCATCAATCCTGTTATGGCCTGTATCCGTTATTGCAGGCGTGGTTTGGGGTTTTGCAACCAACAGAAGAGCATTCTCTTACGGCGTTATGATCTGGGGATCAGTCGTTCTTTTTGTGACTGCATTGATTCTTGCAATCATGATTCTCTTGTAATCGAACTAGATGAGTTGAGTTTCTAGATTCAACAATGCATAGAAAATCAATTCTTCAGCGCATGTCAGATGCTATTGCGGTTGAGAATCCCCCATAGGAATTCGAGTTCTTTATCATTTTTCCATCAACGTATATAGAAACTGAAACATCTCCTGAACTATGCTCATTTATTGCAGAAACATACAGAAAAGTGTATCCATCAAAGTCTGTTGAAAATGTATGAGTCCATTCGAGCAAAGTGCCATCTATCTTCTGCATAGGTACATTGCTAAATTGCTGAGTGCCACCTCCTTGCCCTTCAATCGTAATTAAAACTGAATCGCAGGTGCAAGAAACGTGATATTGAACCTCGTGAGTCTTATCATCGAAAACGCTTACAATAAACCACATGGATACGAATATAACAATTGTAACTACCCATACTGCGATTGTCGATTCAGGTGATGAGTTTCTCGATTCGAAATCGGAATGTTGTTCAAAACTATTGATTTCATTTGAGGAATCACGAGCAATGTCATGATTGAGTATTACAGGCTTCTTGGATGATTCATACCATTCTCCATTCACATATACATACTTTCCATCAGGGCTTACGAGTGGTTGCATACCTGATTGCATTGGAGTATTTGTTGTGTTTGTACTTGATATTGCCAAAGCTTCTTGTTGCTGCTGTGGAGAGAGTTTCACCCACTCTCCATTGATGTACATGTATTGGAAATCCGATGAAAAACTATTTTCTTCGGGCATGTCTTCAACTACCTTCTCATAGTGAATAGTTAAAATTTAATTTAGAGCAATCGGCAAGATAAATGCAATCATGAATCAAATTTCGGATGAACTTCTACGCGAGAATGCAACGGCACCAAGCAAAGAAACAATTCCTAGAATCATGGAAAATCCAGGAGTTGAATTGCCCGAACTCGGGGTGTTCTCCATGTTCACGGTGACGATTGTCGTAGCTGTATTGGTTCCATCGTTCCATGTAATGACTGCATCAACCGATTCATCAACGTCCTCGGAAAGTGAAATCATGGCTCCAGCAACAACCTTTCCTACTGCAGGTCCTACTGTGACTTCATTGACAGTAAGTGTAACAGGGTCATTATCAATGTCTTCGCAAACCGCAATGACATAGTAATTTCCTGATGGAATCGTGATTACTGGGGTGATTCCAGTTCCGGCTCCAGGGTAAGAAGAGGTCCCAACAACGAGTGCTGTGATGACTGCCTCTCCGGTAATTTCGGCTGGAATACCGTCTGCTTCAAGGGTATAATACACAGAGCAAACAGGCAACTGGTTCACTGGGACATCGTTGACATCAAACGGATTGGTTCCGCGGAGAATTTCATTTTGGTCGGTAAATCCATCGTTGTCGTCGTCCTCATCAAGTGCATCACAGACTCCATCGGCATCAAAGTCAGAAGGAATCGATGTCGGATTTTCGAAATCAGAACCACACGCAATTTCAACACTGTCGTCCCAACCATCAAGATCCTTGTCCGAACATCCATTGGACTGCACGACACTACCAACAGGTGTGGCAGGGCACTCATCGGTCTTGTCGTAGACACCGTCCGAGTCTTCGTCGGCCACTGAATTTTGCGTCCAACACAATGTAGAGGCCTGTGCTCCAGTTCCGTTCAAACTTACAAGTTCATCACCGGCGGCATAAAGGTCAACTGCGAAACAAGCGTTGGATGAATCAGATAATGCATTGAATTCAAGGATGATTTGTTCAACCGAATCCGAACCTTCTACCCAAGTTTCATCCCCAGAATCCATCAGAATCTCAGCACCAGGAGTTGATTCATCGTACACATTCCATACGATGGAATAACTTTGGCCAGCATCGAGTTTTGTCATTGAAACAAGCACAAGTGCCCATCCATCAGGCTTGACCAACGTACTTGCACTGAGGGTCGCATCATCTTGATTCGCCAAATCCGGCAAAACAGTGATTGTACCACTGGTATGAGATGCCATAACCATCGAATCAAATTGACGTGTCAAGGTGCATTCGACATAATATTCACCTTCGACTGGAGGTGAGAAGATTGAATTTGGTGTGTTAATTTGCTTAGGTCTGTGGTTCCAAATTGCAGTTTTCGTATCAAGTACAGTTTGCGTATCTGCATCTATAAATTTGCACTCTTCGTGGTAGAATTGTAAGAACTCATTACGATGGTCAAGTTCCCAAATCATATCGACAACCAAATTCATATTTGGTAACAACTCAAACGATGGATACTTCATGGTTGAGCTGACGACATCTCCACCGACAGTGAAATATGAACTCACTTCTCTTGAGTTATCCAATTCCACTCCCTGTATTCGGAGCAGCGATTTGAAAGCCATTGAGGCATTCTCAAGAGACCAAAAGACTTCATTGGCAATTTCTCCACAGCATTCCGGGACAACTATGCTAACGATTTCGGTATGTGAAGAAGAAGTCGGCGTGAAATCAACTGAACCTGACATGATGTTGTTGGTCATGTTCTGTGAGGAAAACGAAGGTGTCCCAGAGCAGAAGGTTGAGAACATTTGAT
Organism: Methanobacteriota archaeon; assembly: GCA_002687075.1. GTDB lineage: Archaea > Thermoplasmatota > Poseidoniia > Poseidoniales > Poseidoniaceae > MGIIa-L1. The sequence continues at coordinate 3,905 of NYZH01000029.1, read as the reverse complement.
TTTCATACTTGGTCGCAAGCTTACACAAATTGTATTCAAAGGTGTAAACTGTGTCAGGATACATATCCTCCGTAGATACGCTCAGTTCGATGACAGAATCATGTGGATAGAAAGTCGCATCGGCTAAAACACTGTGCTCTTCTTGTCCAGTGTAATTGGCATCAATAACGACAAGAGTAGGCCCTGTTTGGGTTCCAAGTAATTTGTTGTCGACAACTCGCAGAAGAGAACACTGCGAATAGAAGTCACCTGGCGTTGGAGGTTGCAGGTCAATATTGGATTGTGGATGTCCATTGTGGCTCCAACTTCGCGTTTGGGTGTCGACGATGTCGCCAGTCGAGTTGACCAATTCACAAGTGATTTCGTAGGTGAGAGTGAATGCGTTGTCGGTATCCAATGTCCAACGGCTTCGAGATTCACTCGACATACCAATCAATATAGCGTTACGGTCGTAAGAGACCTGGTCGCTCAAAAGTTCTCCACCCAGCACAAAAGTATTCGATAAATCACTGGCAAGCGTAACATTGTAGGCTTGTAGATTGATATCAAAGGTGAGAGATTCGTTGTGAAGTGAATCAACACTCAACATACCATCGTTGCCGTATGAAGACATGTCATCTCCACAGCAACCGGGGAATGTAATCGTAATTTGCTCAGTGTGCGTTGATGCAACTGGAGTGAAGTACATTTGCCCAGATACATGAACAACACCCGATTCATCGGTGTTTGGAGTGAGAGGGTCATCAGAAACACCGTATTTGGTATCTGAGCCGCAATAGAACTTGTAGCCAGAATAATCGTAGGTTGAGTAAACATCACACATGTTGTAGTTGAGTTCATATTCAGTACCAATAAACAAGTCGGAAATGACCACAGTGAGAGTAAGCGATTGGTTGTGAACATAGAAATCTAAATCTGTGGTTGCTGAAAATGCTTCCATTCCAGTATAGTTGGCTTCCAAAATTTCGAATGATGGTCCTGTTTGGGTTGCAATCACTTGCTGGTCTGCATCTCGGGTAAGACTGCAATGCGATTGATAGCTTCCTGGCACGGTTGCTTCTAATGAAAAGTAGGGGTCAATAATGGCCTCATAGTCACCCCAAGTCGAAGATTCGTTTTGAGTAAGCGCACCGTTTGCATCCATGAATGAACATGTTGTTGTGAAACTGAGCACCTCGAAATTCTTGAATTCGAGATTCCAGAATGCGTGTATGTTGTAATCCATTCCGACAAGTACGTCTTCATTTGATACATCCAATTGACTGCTAACGACTCCTCCGCCAAGAACAAACATGTTGCTGAATCCAGATGAGATTGTGATGTCTTGTGAGGTGATGTTGACATTGAACATCATTGTACCGTTGTCGATACCCACTGAAGTAGGGTCCGATTCATTCAAGCAACATCCAGGGTCAGGAACGGAAATTGTTGTCAGGGTAAACAAATTGCCAGAACCGATATCGATTGAATCGGTTACTTCATCGTACAAGTGCGTACATTCAAGGTCCATTTCTTCTGTGTCTTCGTTCCAAACCTCAGTCACCTTACAGAGAATGTATTCGAGAGAATATTCAGTTCCAGTATCAAGATTGAGTGATGTTACTGAGAGTGTCATGTTCTCTCCCCTATCGTAGTAATCACTGAGTACATTGACGTTTACAGTCTCGAGACCTGTTGAACGAGAGGAAACCGCTTGAACAGAACCTTGTTGAACGAATCCGACGAAAACCGAAGTGAGCAAGAGCAATACAAGGACAAAACTTTGTTGGCGAACGACATTCAATTTTAGGCGTGACATAGTCTTGGGATTCAATGACGAATAATAAATATTCCACCTACGACCAAGGCCGCTCTAACGGTGTTAAATCGTGAATTGCGTCATCTATTTCTTTGCGAACAAGTTCGACTTCTTCTTTTCCAAGGTCCAATTCGAGCCTACGTACGAGTTTTCGACAACGGGAGGTGTTCTTACCCGACATCGATTGAACTGCCAATAAAAAACGATTTGCACGGCGTTGTTGTACCGGATTGGGTTTAGCATCCGACTCAATATATTCACCAAGCATCTCAAGGACTCGAATTTGATTTGGATGAATAAATCGAGCAGTCGTAATTTGTTCCCTCATGCCATCGTGAAGAGCCTTGTGAAGCCCTTCTTCCATGTCTGCAAAACCCTCGGGAAAAGCGTGTTTGACCAGTTTTGGTGTGAGTTCATGTCCCACCAGCCGAGAACGCATATCTTTCATCATCACGTTCATGCCAAACATATTGAGAAGAACAAACATGGGTAGGGAGAGCAGTTCCACATATGCACGTAGAGCAACACGCCCGAGAAGTCGAACCCACATTCTTCTCAAAATCATTTTGAAAACTGTTGCACTCGCAACAATTCGAACCTTCTTCAAGGCTTTTCGTATGAGCATACCGACTTTACCAATTTTCGCTAAAGGATCGATTCCAAACATTGTACCGTGGAATCCAGGTGCTCCAAGTGCAGCATGAATGAGCCAATGCGAGATGGAATTCTCGAGTTCAACTTCTTCAAGTTCTTCTTGGGGGATGTCGAGAATTTTAGCCATTCGAGCGGCAGTACTCAGTGAATCACGATACAAGAACAGCAATTCAAGAGCCGTCGTGATACAACTGGTCAAGGTCATAATCAAAGTAAAACCAAACGATGTAAGGCCTTCAGCGCCCTCCCAATCCCGAAGGAAAAGAGCAACAGCAACGACGCACAATCCAGATATCAAACCCGATAAACCTGCTCGAAGTACTGCAAGTCTGCCTATTTTGTCAAGGCGCTTATCCGCTTCGAGACGATCAGGTATGTGGACTTCTGGAGTGTTGACAATCGTGTTCAAAAATCGACCGATGGCCCAGTGTTGAACTCTGTCTTTAACGCCCAATGAACCCACCTAATAGGTATAGAATCCTTGACCTGACTTACGTCCAAGTTTTCCTTGCTCGACCATTTCAATGAGCAAAGGCGCAGGTGCATATTTGTCATCACCCATGCCATCATGCAGGACGTTCATAATGTGAAGAACGGTATCCAAACCGATAAGGTCCGAAAGTGCGAGCGGGCCAATCGGGTGATTCATGCCCAGTTTCATAATGCCGTCAATGGCCTCTGGTTCGGCGACGCCTTCCTGTAGAGTCAATATCGCTTCGTTGAGCATGGGGCAAAGGATTCTGTTGGAAACAAAGCCTGGTGAATCGTTGCATGAAAGTGCAATTTTTCCCATTTTATCCGATGCATCAATCACCGCAGTATTCGTCTCTTGACTGGTGGACTTTCCGTTAATGATCTCAACCAATTTCATGATGGGAACGGGATTCATGAAATGCATACCAATTACCTTTTCTGGACGATTTGTCGCTTCAGCAATAGTTGAAATGGAAATTGAGGATGTGTTTGAGGCAAGAATGGTTTCGGGTTTACACAATTCGTCCAATTCCTTGAAAATTTGAATTTTCAAATCAAGGATTTCTGGAACGGCCTCGATAACCAAATCACAATCTGCACAATCTGCACGGTCAATAGAAAGTGAAATTCGTTCTCTTGATGCATCAGCATCAATTTGCGTCATTCGTTCTTTTGAGACCAATTTTGCAAGAGACTTTTCAATCGAGGCAATACCCCTGTCAACAAATTCTTGCTTGATATCAATCATTGTCACGCTGTAACCTGCACAAGCTGCGACTTGCGTGATTCCATTCCCCATTTGACCTGCGCCAAGCACTGCAATTTTCTCGATATTCATCATCTCACCAAATCTCCGAAGTCGATTCATCTCATGAACATGACGAGTGTTTTTCCTAAGCCTGCATTGTAAATACAGGTAGAATTATGAATTTTCAAATATTATTAAATCTTGCCAGCAATTAGAACTACCATGCCCAAG
>NYZH01000028.1 GCA_002687075.1 Methanobacteriota archaeon | reverse complement strand
GAGGCTTACTGAAGCAGACGAGTCAAGAATCACTCTCATACTCACCGACACATCAATCGAACTGATTCACGATGGAGGTACTCTCGACACCAATGTCTCGTTATCGGGTACTGGTTCGGGAACGCATCAAGGCGAGGTGGTTTTGGCAGGTGTAACTTCTGTGTGGATTGTCCACGCTGATGGAATCACAACAATGCAATATGATCGACCGCAGAGCAACTCTTAGTCAACGGCCCATTACAGCAGCGTGTACCTGAGCCTGCACTTCTCGCATTCTCGATTTTGCACCAAGTTCACGGAATACCGCCAATGCTCGCTGGAGGTATTCCATGCGTCGAGGCTTATCTGGGGCTACACCACCAAGACGTGAAAGAAGTTCTCCAATCTGCATTCGTAAATCATTTGCTTCNGCAATTACAAGTGCCTCACGATAATGTTCCATTGCATCTTCAGCTCGGCCAGCATCCTGCAAAACTTCTCCTAAGAGAATAGTAATTTCAACCAAAGCCAGTAAATCACCAGCAGCACTCATCGTTTCAAGNGCTGTNGAATAGTGGTGNGANGCNACATCNGCGTCTCCAACTTTTGCGTAGTACCGTCCTAAGACCGCTTGAGCCCTNGCATGAAGCAAGGCGTCTCCGCCGTCCGAGACTTCGAATGCCTGTAGAGCATGGTTTCNAGCACGATCAATCTCTCCAAGTTCAATAAATGCNCGAGCAAGAGTAAGTTGCGTTGCTANGAGTTCATCATCAGGTGAATCCTGNAAAATCTTCTCAACCTCNCCGTAGGCTTCNAGGGCTTTTGGNATGTCATTTTTACGNCGAAGTAGATATCCCATATTGTTGTATGAACGAGCNGCNCCTCTTGCATTTCCACATTCGATAAATTGTTCAAGGGCATCTCGATGCATGATGAGTGCTTTATCCGAATCNCCCTGCTTCAATGCGAGGTCNGCAAGTGCAGAGTGTACTTCTGCACTCAAGAGGGTCGGNTTAGCAGAGTTTCCNAGTTCTTGAGTAGAAATGAATACTTTCTCTGCCTCAGCAAATCGACCGAGAAGAACAAGCAGTTCACCTTGCAATTGCAGAACTCGNACTCGTANCGATTTTTCGAGTTCANTAATCGGAAGNTCCTCCATCAATCCAAGTAATTCCATATGCCCTTGTGCGATAAGGGAACGTCCTTCTNCTGCAACAAGTTCAGCGGCTTTTTCAATTTCACCTGAACGAGTNAGATGAAATATATGTTCAATGATTATACCNGGAGTGATTGTTTGTTTGGAGTACCACTTGCAACATTTTGCATGAAATTCTTTTTTGGTTGTACCATCAAGACTTCTCAATAGGAATTCGCGTATTAAATCGTGCACATCATACACATCGACATCACCCTGTCGTGCAAGCCCCTGTTCGACTAATGAGTCAAGTTCATCGGTATCGAGATCTTGCTCAGAGAGTGCATGCAAGTGTACAGGTTCACGATAAATTGCGAGTGCAGACAAGACTCGCTTTTGCTCTGCACTAAGCTTAGAAAAGATTTCAACGGTCACATAATTTTCCAGGGTTTCATGAAACGCTCCGGCAGATGCGCCACGGTTAATCAATTCCAAAACAAGAGGGTGGCCTCTTGATAGGCCGTGTATGTGGAGCCATTGTTCATCTCCAAGGTCTTCAAAACTACTGAGCAACTGCCTACCTGCGTCAGAGTCGAGCCCATCTAGGGGAAGCACGAGGCTAGCGATTCGACCCTCTGCGTCTTTGGTAGGAACGACCGGCTTGAATGAGCGTGAGAAAATCACAAGACCAATTTCTTCTTCACTTCCCAAAAGTGCCAATGACATCGCTTGAAATGTTTGATGAAGCGTTGTATCCGCAACTTTATGAAAATCGTCAATGACAATAAGGCTTGGTGTTCTACCAAGGGAATCGACAAGCAAACGGGCTGCATCNCCNGGTTGCGGCACAGGTGTTGCTGCAAGATAATCTGCAAATGTTGAATCTCCTATGTTTGCAAGCCAGTCAGCAATCGCTTCAAAAAAGGAGCGTGAACCCTCCCAATCTTGACAACGATGGTAAAGCAAATTTCTTCTATGCATGAAACGCTCAATNAGTTTTGAAGCAACNGTCGTCTTACCTATTCCCGCAATGCCTGGTACAAGTAAAGTCGTAGCACGTGCTTCGATGAGGTTNGCCATGTTATCGAGTTCCTTTTCTCGACCATAGAAGTGCCGAAGACGAGGTAAATCGCCGAGTGAGGTGACCAATTGCTTTTCGACATGCTTCGAAAGGTCTCTTTCGACCAAGTCTGCTGACAATGAGCGTGTGTCGAGTACGCAATTGTCATCCATGTAACGTATAATGTCGACAGGCCTCATTGAGAAGTCGAGATGATCATTGATTTCTCCCAATGTGGAATTGATAATCGAGCCTTCATTCATGATACNTCTCAATTGAAAATTTCTTAACCGTTCCCAAGTATCCTCTGCGACATTCATTCCCGGATCGGTGAGGAAGTAGGCCTTACGCTTCCGAGAAACGCCAGAAACATGGGCCTGTCGTTCAATTAACAGACCTTGGTCCTTCAATCCGGCAATTGCCCGAGGAACATTCGAACGAGCGATAGCGACGGCATTGGCGATACCCATTTGGGAAAGTGCAAAGGGNACCTCNACACTGTTCTTGAANTCNGANAAATCAAGAAGATGCAGCAGNATTCTTTCATGAACNCCTGGTTTGGGTTGAANTGACATACATACTCCCCNTTTTCTCNTCTTTGAATTTCACTCCTTAGAGCGAAAGATTTCACTGTCCTGGCTTGTAGTTTGGATCAGGAACCCAATTGTTCGATTCAGCATCCCACAACCATCCCGGATGTTGAGAGGCTTGTGGGGTCACTGCCTGAGTTGAAGTCGCTCCCAATGCTTGTGCTGCAGCAGCCTGTGGAGTGGCTGCGGCTGCAGGTGTTGGGATGGCAACTGGCTCTTTTCGTGCTTTAGCCCAAGCATACGGGTCGACTGCAGCNACTTGNTGTTCNGATAATTCGTCATCCTCATCGAGGTCTTCATATTCNACTTGGAAGAAGAACATTCCTGCACCGAGGAGAATGATTATTCCGATAACTATTGCTGCAATTAAGCCCAAATTCAAACCTGATTCGGAATCACCACCAACACTAAGTTGGAACAAAGTATCCGAGTTGTCGCCTGGCGCAACGTATACTTGGTCATCCATTTCAAAGATAATTTCGCTTGTACCCTCCATTCCTGAGAGTTGGCTGCTGGAAATTTCCATACTCCATGTTGCATCAGCATTCACGCGAGTTTGATTGATTCGAATACCTTTCAAACTATCAAACCGAGCCTCAACCAAACTGTTTGGCAATCCTTGCCCACTGAAGTAAGCAGGTGAATCTGGCCCGATTGGTCCAGAACCATCTCGGATGACAGTAAAGGAAATTTCAACGACGACAACATTCAATGGAACCGAATATGCAACCGAATCATAGGCGTCACGTGCTTCAAACATGAGTCCAACAAGGGACCATTCTGAGACTTCGTTGCCTAATGAATTTACAAACGCAGGGTTGTAACTTGCTACTCCTTTATCCGATAGAGTGATGTAGTCTCCATAGAAATCATCGTCCAAATTTGTATTATCGTCAAAGATATCGAAGGTCAAGCCATCAGTCTTACCGTCAATAATCCCGTCTGGGTCAGAAAAGTGTTCCATCAAATCAATACTTATTCCGCCATTGCAACGGTCTGCTTTCGAAGGGTTTGAATCACAGAACAGAGTTATCGTTTTTGCCCATCCTGAGGAATTAAACCTCGGCACTTCGTTTTCTGCATCCGTTGGGTTATCAATCGTAATTCGGATTCGTTCTTCATTTGAGAAATCTTTGCCATCCCATGCTTTAATGACCAATTCATACTGCTGATCATGAATAAGTTTTGAAGTGTCCCAAGTCGTGTACCATGCGCCATTAGGGGCAAAGTTCGTCACTGGAATTGGACCGTTGTTGAGCGCTATTCCACTAGCTAAATCGAAAATTGAGATTTCTACACGCGTGACCAATCCATCGTTGTCCAAAGCCACACCTTGAATCAACTGCGTTTCACTTGCACGAAGGGTGTCAGCATTAAGCGGCTCACTCAATTGCACAAACGGAATGGCGTTGTCGGTGTTGATATTGATGGTTCGTGATTCGTAAGCACATTCTGACCAACCGGTCTTTATGTTACAGAAATCACTGTCAGAAGCCCAGATTCGGAAATCGTATTGTCCTGTTTGCAAGTCTTGGAAAATCCAATCATAAGCCCAAGCAGTTGAACCAGGGACTTGGAAGTTTGAGGTGTAACCGTTGGGGCCATTTACATCGAACCAAATGGAATTGATATCGCTACCCCATGTACCAGTGTACGGGTCACTGGCCGTTCCTGTGAAAGTCACCTTACCGGTTTCATGGGAAGAACCATCAGTTGGTGAATTGACCAATATTGTTGGAGCAACCAAATTGAGTTTGTACTTTCGAACCTCAACTGGGGAATAATCAAGGCCATCGAATGAACGAACACGGAATGTCACATCACCTTCACCTTCGGGATGCGCTGCCATATCCCAATCGAAGGACCATGTTTTGAAAGGGTGGTTTGCGAGCGTAATTTCACCGTTTGCACCAGAGGTATCGACTGCGTAGCCGGCATTGTTCCAATCTGATTCTCCAGGAGGTAAAATTTCTATTCGCTTAATCAATCCAAATTGGTTTTGGTATGCGACTTCGTCAAGTGGATACGGACCAGAAATTCCGTCCCAAGATGTTCCAGTCAATGTAACGACTGTAGCGAAAGAAAATCCATCGTTTTGATTAACCGTAACGCTCGGTTTCAAGTTCACAAGGTTGATTACGTCATCAATCGAACCGCTCAAAACAAAGTCGAGGTCGTTTTCGCCCTTACCAAATTTGAATGCTTCAACGGAATAGAAAGGCAATTCTCGGCCACCATTGCAATCCGAATCTTCACTGTCGTATTTGGTATCACCATCATTGTCGTAGCCATCCGCACATGAATTCTCATCGATGAAGACAGCATTACCATTCTCATCGGTAACACCTGGAATTTGAACATTCGTTTCCCCAACATTGTGATTCCAATTTCGATCAAGAAGGAAATCTGATGGCAGTGAAACTTCTGGAGTAAAGCCAAAAGCATCCGTTTGCATGGTGTATAGTGGCAATCCTGTGGCATCTCGAATGACAACGGTGGCGTCGAACACATTGCTGTTTTGAGCTTTCACTTGGTACCGAACAAGTTCACCTTCCCGAACTTGACTTCCCCATGCAGAGTTCTGATTTTGCACATGAATCTTCGACGAGTCAAAGTTTTGCAAATCTGCATAAGAAAATACTGTTGAATTCTCAACAACCTCAAGTGCAAGTGGCATAAATGCTGGAGGTAAAATAGCGGTAGGAGGGACTTGAAGACATTCATCAAGGACATAGGGACATTCAGGGCCGAGCCATCTCATTTGTACAGGGTACAATTCGTTTCCTCCAGCATCCGGGATGTATTCGGATTGCACAGTCACACGAGATTCTGTAATGTTGTATACTTGACTAGCATTTGTGTAGGTGTTTCCTGAAAAATATGCGATTGAGCCGAATTTATCTTTGGTAATAGGGTCATCATACAATGAAACATTGGCAGCAAAGCCACCGACCTCAATTGTGTTGCGCTGTGCATTAACAATTCCAGCCTTAATTCGCAGCCCATCTCCAGCATTGTTGGTTACGGTGTTGTCATAGAGCGTTGCAGATGACATAAAAACGTGAATTGCAGGACATGGGAAATCTCCGCCGTACATTTTCACAGAATTGCATGTACCGGTGTTGTTCGAAATTTGATTGTTCGCAAGGTAGAGACGTGCTGCACTCGGGGGTGGGACATTCCAGTTTTGATCACGGTAGTGATATTCACCAATCAATACAGGCTCTTTCGCAGTGTCTTGGATTGTGTTGTTTTCTGCAACAACATCCGATTCTCCATAAATCCAAAATCCATTCCACCCACCGATTGGGCCAATTTGGTTGTTGTTTGCTGTTACTGTGGATGATTTGATATCAAAACCTGAACCTTCAGCAGCACCAGAAATTGTATTCCGATGCGCCTGAACAATTGCGCCGTCATATGCGGTAATGCCTGCTCCAGTTTCGGTTGTAATTACATTGTCAGCAACCATCAAACTATGGTTAATTGTACCTGTTACTTTGTGAGAATTGGTATTGATTCCACTGCACTTTACGGTTATTGTTGAGTTGGTCACCGAGCCTGAACTTTGCTCCATGTACAAACCGTACGAGTTTTCTTTCAATTCCAAATTTGACATGTCAATATACGAATCTTCGATGTTAATCAAGTTCAGTCCTTGCTGGTTACACTCGGATTCTGTGTCGCCAGAGAATACGGAGTCGCGTATCTGCATAGTAGATAAGATTCCAGCACCTGCTCCGTATGCAAGTACGGATGCTGCAGCGTAACCATTTGCGTCGTCACCCACAACAAAAGTTGAATCAAAAATAACTGGAGCTGCCAAGTCGATAGCGAGAACATTGGATGTGTTGATGTTTTGGAACGATAAGCCTTCAGCAGTCGTGGAGGAGCCATCAAACACAAGAACTCCGTACGATTTCGTGGTCAATTGGTTGACATCGAAAGGTATACCGTATGCGTTTTCAAAGTGCGCATAGCGAATGGATGTAATGGCTTGGTCAATTGTCGAACGAATAATCATGCCTGAGCCACACGCAGTGTCTGTGTTGTAGTTTGGATCGTTGGTGTTGTTCGAATAGCAACTTCCAGTGATTTTGTAATCAGATGGAGTCGACCAAATGAATCGGGCTTGACTGCTTGATGAGCCAATACTGGCTCCACAAGAAGAGTCTCCGATGCATATTGCGCCTGCGACATCAATGTGATTTCCATAAGGTATGTTGACGGTTGTACCGGCATTAACGATGAGTTTTGCACCCTCTGCGACAACAACATCACCATTTAGGTTGTGAGTGCCACTCCAAGTTTCAGTTCCCGTTATGGTGCCGGACGAGGTTTCATTGATTGCAGAGGCTGTCGGTAGAACGATGAGCCCGGTCATTGTGGAAAGTAACAAGAGAGTTACTAACGATACGCTTTTTTGAGTTGTTGAATTCTTCATGCATACACCTCTTCATATGACCGTTGTGAGCGCCGGATATAATACTGCGCCTCATTTGTCGTTTTAAGAATATCAATTTGGCCATAAAATATCACTTTTTTTTATGTTTTTGTATCATTTTTAAGTAATAATATCATTCTTTTAGCACGAAACCGATGCATTGCGAGGTTTTCGCCAATACAAAACCTTCATTCATTGCATGATGTGGTTCGAGAATTCAAATCTTCATACCACTTGTAAACTTGCAATTGTCCATAACCCCAGTGATCATCATGCGCAATCAATTCGTCGTATTTTAGAGAGGAGTTTCGCAAAGATTCTTTCACGAAGTCAATGCAATCACCGTTTGATTCCGTAGTGGGTTTGTACTGAGGAAATGCCTCCAGAAGTAAGGAAAGTGCACCGGTTACAAACACCGTGGAGTCGGATGTTCCGCTGCTTGAAAACCATGTATCACCAGCACCTGTGCTGATAATGTCAACACCAGGGGCAACCACTTCCGGTTTCAAGTGCGGGTCGGTGCGCATATCACCGTTCGGTAGTTTCTGAGAGCCTGCAGAAGAATTTACCCAGACTTCTTGCGAACGATCGGATGCTCCAACAGTAATTACACGTGCTACGTTGCCAGGAACCGATACAAGACCGTCATCTCCCTCTCCACCGTCATTACCTGCAGCCGCTACCACAAAAATACCTGAATCGACAGCACGACGAACCGCAGATACACTTGTTCCTTCAGTATCCATTTCGACATTTTGTTCCCCTCCAAGAGAAAGAGAAATGATATCGGCTTGAAATTCATCTTGACACCAGCGTATCGATTTCGCAACCGTATCTTCTGAACCGCTGTTAAGATTATTCTCATCCGCACCGAGTGCGGCAACCATGGCAAGAGTAATTCCTCGTGCTATGCCAAGTTGGTGTTGGTCAGAAATGAGTATACCCGCCATAAGTGTCCCGTGTGCCACAAACCCATAGTCGACTGGAACCATCGAATCTCCTATCATATCTTTGAATTCAACTTGGAACTGTGATAAAGCCGGGTTACTGAGGTCAATCCCAGTATCAACCATACAGACACGTACGCCTTCTCCAGTATATCCGAGCTGTGAGAAATCATCAAACTCGGACTGTTCAATAGCCCACTCCGAATTCGGTGGTGGCAACTCAAGAAAGAGAACGCCTGAATTCCAAACATACAACATCATGATAACAGCCAGAGAAAACAATACACCGTTTGCAAGCAGGAATTTTCGGCGCCTCATATTCGGAACAGGTGCAGCCTGTCGTGGAGCCCATCCTGTAACTTCTGCTCGCCACTGATCCTGAAATCCAACTGCTGAGGGGTCGATCACTGAAAGAATTCTCAAGTCATCAGGTTCAGGAAGGTATTCCACATCTTGCAGACCCTTCATGACCTCGTCCCCAATACAAACACAGCGGTGTTTGTTTTAATTGGTTGTCTAAAATCAGAATCTTGCAGAACTTGCAGTTCGACGTGAAACCTTGATGCCACCGTAAATTACGAGCGCACCAAGGATGAAGATTGCCAGAGTAAACCATGGAGAATCATCTGACTCTTCGTCGATGAAATATTCAATACTGAAATCAAATTCATCAACAGGATCTTCAATGAAGGAACTGTCTTCTCCAACAACCTCAATTCGAACTTCGAAACGGACTGTTCCAGATGCATCCCCTGCCTCAAGAGCAAATTCAGCATTTGAAGTGCTTTCTGGATTGGCTGTGATTGTCTGGGCGCCTAAGTCTCGACCTCCAACAATCTTCGCAGAGACGACAACATCATCGGTGCCCAAGAAACCGGAGTTCTTGATTGGAATTACGAGTTTTCCAGCCCGATTTGCAATGTTATCTGAAAGAGTTACAATGTCACCTTGGTCAACAGAAAGGTCAATGTTTGAACGCATAATTTCGACATCAAAGGAATCGGTTGTGACTCCATCTTCACTGGTCACAGTTACTGTGATAACCTTCGAACCAGAATCAAAGTCAGCAGGAGCATATGCAGTGAACAATTGAGAACGGGAATCTCCTTTCGCAATCGTGATGACTGAATTCATTGGAGTAACCTCCCAGCCTTCAGGAATGTTATCCGAGAGTTCGATGTTGAACGAATCATCACCGTTTCCTGTGTTCAGCAATTGGAATCCGAAGGTGTTGCTGCCACCTGCACCAATTCCGATAGCTTCGTCTTGCTCTGAAAGTTCAAAGTCAAACAATTGTGGTACTTGTACAGATACAGCGAGCTCACTGGATGGTGAACCATCGACCACGAATCGAACTTTGAGGGTATGTGGCTCTTGAAGATGCCAAGCGGAGGATTGGTTAGCGACGGTAATTCGCACACCAATTACTGCTGAATTTTGAACAGAAGTATCGCTTGTACTGTTACCGATACCAAGTGATACTTCGTATGAGTCGACGTAATCTGTACCGTTCCAAAATTCAATACTCCAATCAGGTTCGTCAGGCGCCACACCTACTTGGCCAAGAACATCAAACACTTGCACAGTTTCAGTACCTTCATAATTCACTTCAACATCAAATTCGATGTGTTTGTATCCTTCACCTTCCTCAACAGCCATAAAGGATGTTTGAGAGACTTCAGTAGCATTCACAGTGCTGTTGGCAACCAAAGTTACTGATGTATCCGAATTGATACTTCGAGTGTATGAAAGTGTTACTGGAGATCGTCCTTCTGCAACTGTTGTTGTTGTNCCACCAATATATTCCATTTCAAGGGACAAATCGTGCTGAATGGTTATGAACGAGGAGTCCATTTCAATATCCGAAGAAGGCATCAAAACGCTAATCGTTCCGTCATTACCAACTGGAATATCCCATTCAAGGTCAGAACCGATAGAGAAAGTAACGACCGCAGATTCATTCATCATACTGGAACCATTACTGTCTGCACCTGCATGATGCTCGACCAAATTGATGTCAGTCCACGAAGTGGTCAAGTCAACCCATCCACCTAGCGACATTTCGAGGTCAAGAGAAGCGCCTTCTGAAACACTCGCATCGAGCAAACCAATCGCAACTCCACCACCGTTTTCATCGGCATTCGCTTCCGTTACCACAACAATCCATTCACCTGGCGAAATGACTGTTGACCAGTTGAGTTGGTCGTTCGAAAATTCGGAACTCGCCGTTACTGGCTCGCCCGCCATCCCAGTGCTTGGATACAGAACGACTGAAGACCCGTTCAACCTTTCAGCATCGTTGATGTCAGTCACGTTACCGGACACAGTCACATTACCAGCAATAATTTCGATGTCATGTGATTCTTGACTCGCATAGACAGGGAATGCACTTGAATTCGAGATGTTGTAGGATTCAGTTCCGAAACCAAGTTTACTTACAGTCACTTGATATTCATCTTGAATAGGTACGAAGAGCCTCCATACTCCAGATTCATCCGTTGAGANATTGGTATCTATCTCCGTGTTGTTCAAGCCAACAACAGAAACTGTTACGTTTTCAACACCTTCAGTAAGGCCAGGTGTTCCATCATCATTGATATCCCAGAATACTTTTCCACCGATTTGCACTTCCAATTTCGCATTAACGATTCCTAGATCAAGGATGTTATCAACAGCATCGGCAGTTGAGAATGGGGTTGTGGATGTATTCAAACTCCATCGCAATTGAGGGTCGGACTTGTTCAGGAACATACTCCAGTTCCCTGGCATGATGTTTTCACTAACATTACCGTTTACATCGGATTTTGATAGCGTAATATTTCCAAACCCATCGTGACTTACAAGGGTAATTCGCACATCACTCATGTTGGTGTCGGTATCCATTTCTTGGAGTTGGAAATTGATGGTAACAACTTCAAGNGATGTGAACGAGAGATTGGTTCGTNGAGATGAGTCGGCACCAACAGTAAACGACTGGCGGAACGTCTGTAGACTATCATTCTCTGCAGTGAAAGGAGCAACAATAGCAACCCATTCACCGGCAGGAACATACGAAGCAAAAGAACCGTTTTCATCCGACCCAATGTTGTGCCACAAATCATCGGCTTCGTTTCGAAGCAAGAACTGATTTTCGACCGAACCACCTGTTTGGTTCATCAAATTACCCGTTACCAGATATTCGTTTCGAAGCGGGAATGAAACCGCCTCGTCATAGGACTCAAGGCCGATAACCAAGGTCTCAAATGGTGCTGCTCCAAGCAGATTGTAGTCTGTAGCGTTCTGGTCACTTGCAATCGTATGATTGAAGTTGATGCTGTAAAGACCTGGTTCAAGTGAAACTGTTATGTTTCCAGAATCAGAATAATCTTCACTGGAGAAATTGTATTCGATTCCATGGTCATTCAACGGCGACAGAGTGAATGCAGGTGAAACACCGGTTCCATTTTCAAAGACGCCGTCTGAATTTGAATCCATAAAGATGTTCAAATTCAAGCTGAGATGGGCAGGATTCACAAACAATTCAATAGGGTTCAAGAAAGTCTCAGCATCCTCAACCAAGTTGTAATCAACTACAGACGAGGAATTCAAAATTGAGTCCTCGACCGTGAAGTCCCAGACTCCTGCCTGAAGATCAAACACGAATTCTCCNGTTGAGGAAATGGTTGTACGCCATTCAAGTCCATCACTATCGGTAGCAATGACCACCTGTGAGTCGAATCCTGGAACAAATTCATCCCATGTAGAATTGTTGTCGTAAAGATAGACTATGCCTTGAGAACCAACAGTTGGTTTGAGATACATCGTTCCCATATCCAATTCGGAATCTCCGCTCAGTTGTATTAATTCACCTGCAGACATTTGAGATGCAATACTGAACATTGTCATGTGGAAATTATATCCACTTGGCAAGCGAATACTGTAGTTTCCATCAGTTTCAACCTTCGTATCAAATGAGAGTTCATTTGCAACGAAACTTATGTCCAAACCAGATGCTGGTTGGCTTTCTGCAAATTTAATTTCTTCTGCTTGTGATGCCCAGTNGGAGTAGTTGTTATCCTCATTGAAGATACCGCCATCCGGTGCACGAACACTACCATTGACCCACGTTCCGATTGCGTACAAACTTGACAATGCCAAATCTTGGTCTTCAACAGTGATGTAATCGAAAAGAATGTAATCGGAACCAGATTCATCAGAGATGGTATACGATCCTGCCGGCAATTCAATGTAAAGAACACCGCTTTCATCGGATGTTGCGTTTAATTCAGGGATGCTCACATCAGCGCTTGTGAAGGTCACTAAACGATTGGAAACATTGGCATAAGGTTCCTGAGTCAACGGGTCGACAGGGGAACTGAGCGTTAGGGTGAGGTCGTACATATCTGGGACAATTGACTGCAAAGTAATATTTTGAGAATCATCGAACACACTGAACGAATGATTGGATTCGTACCAGCCATCACCATCGACATCGACGCGGTAATAATATTCACCGGATGCAAGGGGTCCTTCTGAGAAATTCCCATTCTCGTCAGTATCAATGAGAATCATTGAGTCTGTACCCAAATCGATATCAACAAGTTGAATCTGTTGATTCGCTAACTCTCCTTCGGTTCCGAAGAGAGTATCTTTGAAAATTGAACCGGGCATTGTCATTTCTAAATCATAACTAGGAGAAATTCCAACATTCACCGGGTCTGGAAGGAGAACTTCCTTACCGTTCTCTAACTGAGCAATCATGTTGTAAACACCAGGTAGGAGACCAGTAATGTAGAACGAACCGGGTTGAACCATTGGACCAGAGAAAGAACCTACACCGATAAAGAGACCTGTACCGTTGAGTGTACCTGTCCCTTCAAACGAGCCTGTGGCTTCAAATGAATCTCCTACGTGTTCGGTGACCAATGTTGAGATTCCATCAGAGGTCAATCGGCCATTGGCTTCAACGGATCCATCAAGAAGGTATGAGATTGGTGTCGAGGTTGAATCGAGAACACACAGCGTCTCATTTTCTGGCATTGGTGAAGTTTCGTTATCGATACAATCTTCGACACTTGAATTTGAAATCCAAGATGCTACTAGTGTTCCTTTTCCGTTCCAGGTACCGTTACTCGTGTAAACTCGATTATCGGCAATTACTCGCGTGAAGGAACCAGTGAAATCATCTGCAAATGCAACTCCTTCGCTGTCAAAAGTGCCGTTCTCAGTGAATGTTACTTCGCCAGAACCTTGCAGAATACGACTATCGGTTGATGTGAATGAACCGTTCGTTGTTGTAAGAGTATAGTTCTCAGTCATGGACCAGATATTTCGCAAAATGAAATCTGTGCTGACAAGTGGGTCGCCACTAAATGATTCATCGCCACTCCAAGTTACGAGACCGGAAATTCCACTGCTTTCCACAGCAATATCGTAGTCATGACTGACATCAGCGTATCTATCTGCTTGTTCCGAAGTAATGTTATGTTGTGTCTCACCAAGCCAAGTCATGTTCGCAACTTGACCCAGAATTGCAGAAATTGCGTTGATCTGTCGGTCGTCATTTGTTACAGTAAGTATGTCGGATAGGCCTTGAGAATAATCGCCGGACCGTATACTATCTTGGGCTTCCAGTGCGTTATAGTCTCCAGCAAAAGCGCTTACTCGAATTCTTCCAGCAGGGGCGTCAAAAGACCAATGTCCATTTTCATCGGCATCCGTGAATCCAATTGGAACCCAATACGTATCAGGGTCCAAATCCTCCGGACCTTCACCTGAGAAAGCATCACGTTCGACCAATAGACGAACGCCAGAGAGTCCTTCGCCATTATCACTCATTGTAACCTGACCTGAAATTTCTGCACCAGAATAGTACTTGAGAATCTTAACAAGAGTGTTGGTAGATGATATTCCGACAGTTTGCTGTTCTGGTGTGACCGATGCGTTCGCTTCAGGCGAATACCAATTTGCGATAACGAAGTGGTTTGTCATTGCGCCTGGGAGTGGTAGAGCTTGGCCGAGGATACTTCCCGGGCTTCCGGACTGTCCGAAGTGTTGAGCAGGTTGCGGATTCGCTGAACCAGCATCAACACCCAAAGTAGAGGCCCCATATCCAACATACGTTCGTGCAAGCATGGTTTCAAAGAACGCTGCATTGTGATCAACTCGCACATCTTCGACTTGCAATGGATCGATATCAGCACCAGATTGTTGGTTGAGGAAGTCTTGAGTTATTGCTTCATCGACTTCGGCACGAGTCATTTCATCTGGGAAATCTCCGCGAATGGTCTCGTACACTTCATCCATATAGGTGGATATATCTTGTCCGCTCAAAATGGTGGGAGCACCGAAAATACCCATTGGTTGGCCTTGATTGTAGTTCATATCAGCAGTATAGCGGCCGGCACGAGGGTACAATCGGTTGTCGATGGCGTAGTATCGAATTTCGTGNTCTCTGTCAGTAGTGACACCAGGCCCCGCCTCGTAATCCTGCACACTATAATGGCCTTCAAGATCGGTAATCAAATCATCATACAAGTCAATAATTTGGTCATCATCTATACTGTTTGAGAGAAGTTGAACAGTCAATGCAAGTTGAGCGTTTCTGCGGTGGATAGTGGTGGCAACTGAATCGTATTCCTCGACNAGGTCAGCAGTGTACCAGTAGTCTCCAATGATGTAATGAGTTACATCATCGACATTGTCATTTCCAGAGCGGATATTGTTCGTGAAAGTCCTTTCAGCCTCAGATTCTTCAGACCAGTCACCATCAACACAAGTAGGGGAGAGAGCTTCGGTACACAAAATACGTTCACCTTCATCGTAAACTCTCCAATACTGTTTGGAGTCATCGAAAACACCGTCGACATGATGGTAACCCACTGCCATAACCGTATCGTCATTCGTTCTGTAAACTTCATAACTGTTCAACACAACAAAATCCTTCATTTCATCAAGGTCAACATCGGTGGAAATCTTGTTGAACAATCCCATCTGTTGAGAATTGAGGTAGTTATCCACGATGTTCTCATATCCTGAAGTAAACGATAGTTCTCCAGTGTTTGCACGGTTGTAGTTGAGGTCACCTTGTCCAAGTTGCCAAATGAACATCGAAACCAAGTCTTCTTGGCTTCTTGCCAGCATCATGTTACCAGTGGCAGGAATCCCTGACTGGAAGTTGTCAGAAACGGATGGGTGCTCACCTGTGTCAAGCGCTTGGAATCCATAGTCCCACCATGAAACAAATGCTGGGCGATGTGAATAACTTTCATTTTGGTCTTGTTGTGCTAGCCAATCATACGCAGTATTCCATCCGTTATCATTGAACCCAGAACCAAAGGAACCCAGATACCAATTACCATCGTAACTGCTGTCATCAAGGATAGAGAAGCCTCCAATTTCCCAACGCAAAACATCAGGAATAATGTTGTAAATGGTTTCATCCAAATCATCCTCAGCATTGTTGCTGGAGGGAATTGCAGCATCTAAACCGTACGTGAACTGTTGACCGAACAGCATAATCATAACGAGCATAATTGCTGAGAACGACGGAGTTCTCCAAACTGCAACTCGAGCTCCACGAATTCGGTCTTCTGGTGAACGGATNCCCATCTTTTTCCAAGTCTTGACCATACCTTCCCAGTTAGCCCATTTCCACAGAGAGACGATTCCCCAAGCACCCAAAACCGCAATTGCAGGGGTTGCATTGAACATAAATCGAGCTGCAGTCCAAGCCATGAATGATGCAGCAAGAATCCAAACTCCAAAGATTAACTTTGTTTGCTTTCTTTCACGAAGAGCGGCCCAGACACACAAAACACCCATAATCAGTGATAGAACAAATGTAATCGGTCCAAATTGTGCAAACAATTGTCCTCGGTTCGGTGCGTTTGCTTCAGCAACAGTCCCGAAAATCTTGGTCTTGGTGAAATATCCACTACCGGTGAACAAGACATCCCATGCATTGGAAAGATTTGCCTGTTTGAGTAGCCACAGAACAATGAAAAATACAGTTGCAGCACCCGCGAGGACCCCCAAAACAAGAAGCCAAGGTTTGTCTCTAAATCCAGTTGTAACAAAGCTGATTGCGACTGCAAACACCATGATGAACAAGAAGGGTTGAAGACCGGTTCCATCAAGGATTAGGCTAATCTGAGGGTGGGCGTAGAATGGCAGAGCCATGAGGAAATTCACCATAAGCATGGTCAGGAACAAAACATTCAGCGTAGTAGAGTCTCTTCTCCTGAACATGTTAATCGCAACTTGTGCGGCATATGCTAGGAAAATGATAGAAGGTCCGACAACGAAACCTTTCCATCCAAGCGAAACGATTCCAAAACTTACACCGGCAAGAATTGCGGCCGAAAAGGCTGCTCTGCGTTCGCTTGCAACCGCTGAGAAAGCAGAAACAAATGACATCAAGCTCGGGGATGAGGTACGAAGTAATCGCTCGCTTCCAGCATACTTTACAGCACGTAACCAGAACATGAATCCAAGTGTGATGAACAGCATGATGAATGCGTCGTGGTCTGCAAGAGCCCATGTCGTGTGGCTAACGTGAGCCGGCATGAAAGCAATCAACCACGCAGCAACTACTGCAGCTTTTTCGTTGATGTGTTCACGAGCGATGTATGCGACCGGAAGAATGGTCAGCGTACCATAAACCGCAGGTAGGGAAAGTATTGCCCACCATACTGCGTCTCCATCGCTGAAAAACGGA
The DNA here is from genome assembly GCA_002687075.1 of Methanobacteriota archaeon. GTDB lineage: Archaea > Thermoplasmatota > Poseidoniia > Poseidoniales > Poseidoniaceae > MGIIa-L1. The sequence continues at coordinate 20,946 of NYZH01000028.1, read as the reverse complement.
TTCAAGAGAGATGCAACCACAGCAATCGACCATGTGAAAATCGGAGGTCGTGGATTGATACCACCCACTGGATAGAAACGGTCAGCATCAAAAATCATATGCGCATTGTTTGCAAGAATGTAATCGACAACCCGCTTCATGTACCAAGGGTCAGAACCTCCAGTCATGTCCCAGTTTCCGGTTCCGAAGGCATTCATCGAAGGAACGACATACCATTGTGTTCGAATCACCAGTCCAAAGAAGAAGGCCATTCCAATCATGACCGATGACCAATGCTGATTCCAAAATAATCGAGCACCGGAGTATTCATGATCTTCTCGATTAACCCATCCGCCCCACTTCTCGTGCGTCGAAATCGAATAGATCCCCACCCCGATAAAGAAGGTCAATCCCAACCAAATGAGACTTCCCCAGTTGCCCTCGAGCATTCCAACAGTGAACATTCCTGCATCGTACCAAGAAGACACGAGATACAATGTCCAAAGTGAAGCAAGTGTCATTGCACGGGTATGCCAGCGTTCAGAGAACATACCAGCAACAACCATTGCAACCATTCCGGTAAAGAATGCAGGCCAATATCCAAAGTGACCGTGATAACCTTCGACTGTCGTAATTCCGAGTTTGTCAGCAACACTTACTGTATCAAAGTGCCACAAACTGGCTACATGAGCCAATCCCCACACGAACAGTGCAATTTGCAATGGTAGGTTATTTTTGTTGATGAAAGAACTTGTATCGCCGTTCATAAAACTGAACCAGCCTTCTTCACTCACTGGGAAGAGGAAACCTCTTGCGAAGGTTGCAACCAACATTCCCAATAGCACGAAAATTGTCAAGTGTGAAAAGAATAGGTATCCAACGGCTTGATTCTTTAAGTTGAATGTCGAGACATAACTTGGTTGCTCTGTTTCAGGTGCGAGATTGTAGATTTCAGGAAGCGCAGCAAGCGCATCAGACGCTACAACAATTCCAACGTTCACTCCCATTGCCATGAAAACAAGAACTGTTGCCAATTCGTGACGATTTCGCAATGTCAAGAAGTGAACGCCAAAGGCTACAACGGCGAAGAGTAATCCCGAAAAGGCTCCATAATCAAGAGCATAAACGGCTTGTGAACCTACCAAGGCAACCGCCAAGGCCGAGAGGGAAAGTGTGGACTTGGATACGGAAACTGATTCAGATTGGTTCAGCATTGACGGGACGAGTCCCAACATGCCAGCGACGCCGACGATAAGCATCGGTGTCAGGTTATCTGCATTAAGCTCGAAGTCGACGCCGACGAGCTTTATGGCTGCTATCGCCAACAAGACTGCTAGGGGGGCAATGAGCCATCCTAACGGTGCTGCTGGCGTGTTGCTATTTTTGCCAGTTTTTTGTTCCATTTTTTTTCCCTCAAAGGTGTTTGCGCGACAGCAGCAAGGCTGAGGCGTCTTCGCCACTTGAGAGCCTCTTTTAATGATGACGCTACATGAACGACATATGATAGCAACGCTGTACCCCTTTTTTACCAATGGAAAATCTATGCATAAATCTGTGTTTTTTGAGGATTTTATTTAAAAGTCAAAGCGCTCGGAATGCTATGTCTTTGCGATAGTGAGAGCCTTGTAATTCTATGTTTTCAAGAATTGCATAAGCTTGTTTACACGCATCCGTGAGTGAAGGACCAAGAGCACTACATGACAAGACCCTACCTCCTGTTGAGATTAAATTTCCATTTGAATCGAGGCTCGTTCCAGCGTGATTTACCCATACAGAACACCCATCAACGGATTGAACATTCTTTGGGACACCAAATATGGGCCGGCCCTTAACGGGCGATTGAGGATAACCTTCTGCAGCCAAAACGATTGTCACAGCATTGAGATCATGGAACTCGATACTTCGTTCTGCAAGAGTATCGGTAGAAGCCGAATATAGAAGTTCAAAGACATCGGACTTAATCAATGGTAATGTAATTTGACACTCGGGGTCTCCAAAACGCACATTGAATTCAACGACGCTCGGGTTTCCAGATTCAGGAATCATTAATCCGACATAGAGGACACCTCTGTAAGGTGTATCTAAGGAACAAAGGTAGGAGTGCATCGGTTGAACTATGGTATCAATTGCCTTTTGACGAATGCGTTCAGTCACTACAGGAGCAGGACAATATGCTCCCATGCCTCCAGTGTTTGGTCCTTTATCGCCATCATAGGCTCGCTTGTGATCTTGACTTGCAGGCAAGCATACAAATCCAGAACCATCCATGACAACCAGCATGCTTGCCTCTTCACCAGGAAGGAATTGCTCCAACAGAACTTGCCCATCTTTTTCGATTGAAGAGAGTATGAAATCCCTTGCTTCAGATCGATCTTCAGTGACAACAACACCTTTGCCACCGGCGAGTACATCTCTCTTGACAACCCATGGTTGGTCCGAAAAATCATCCAATGCTGCGTCGATATTGCTTTCATTATCAAGTACATGAAAATCTGCTGTTGGTATGTTCGCACTCTTCATCACCTGCTTTGCATGTAACTTTGAACCTTCAAGATGCGCAAGAGACGCCACTGGACCAAAACATGGGATACCTAAAATTGTGAGTTGGTCTGCAAGTCCTTTACACAACGGGGCTTCAGGTCCTGCGACGACAAGGTCTGCATCAATGTGCTGAGCAAGAGAAAGTATGCCTTCAATGTCGGTTGCTGAAACAGGATGGTTCGTGGAAAGAGTAGCAGTACCAGCATTACCCGGAGCACAATGTATTGACTCAACATGTTCGGATTGTGACAAACTCAAACAGAGTGCATGCTCTCGACCTCCGCCACCAACGACAAGAACAACCTTTTCGCCCATAGAAACACTCCAGTGACGCCGACACATAATCTCATCGCGTGGCGAAGATGAAGAGAGTTTGTCAGTACGAACAAGGGGATGATTCAAAGACCGCCCAATCCGGCAATAAAACACTGGAGTTACCATTGGTGGGCGAAATGAATTTTTTCGGGATTTGTGTTTTGACACTTTGGCTTTATCTTCCCGGCTTTTTGGCCAATACTTTTGCCATGCTATGGGGCAAATGGTTGCCGAAAACTGGTTACGGGCCTTGGCCGATTGATGGTGGAAGAACTCTTAGTGACGGAAATCGTATTTTGGGCGATGGGAAAACCTGGAACGGCTTGATTGGAGGTTCGCTAACATCGGGATTGCTCTGTGTGTTGATTGTTGCACTCATGGGTGACATCCCCTCGCAGAACGCTGCTGTCGGAGAAAACGGCATCTTCACACATCCACTTCAAGGTGCTGAAACTGCCTGGTTCTCGGTCGGAGGCGACCTTCTAACAGCGTTCATACTCGGAACTTTCTTGGGGTTCTTCTGCCTTGTTGGAGACAGTACTGGCTCATTTGTAAAACGTCGCCGAGGTTTGAAGAGAGAAGGAGAAATTTCATCCAAAGCACCGCTCTTAGATACACTTCCGTTTGCAATAATGGTTTTCCTTGCAGGGCAACTGTTTTTGGGAACCTCAATCTTAGCAGATGCCGAACTACGCCTACCTATGTTGGCGTTGATTGCGTTTACCCCTATTCTGCACCGGAGTTTCAATCTTTTAGGATATAAGATTGGATGGAAAGATGTTCCTTACTAATCCTGAGAGAAACCTATAACTGAGCGTGATTTACACGAATTATGCGAACCGCTTTCTACCTGACACTTTTACTCTTGCTCACATCTCTCTCAGGAGTTCTTCACACTCAAGCCGAGCCACCTATTGACGGCGCAACTGTGGAAATTACTGAAGATGAAACATGGAATGAATCTACATCAATGAGCGGTGAATTGTTCGTAACGAACGGTTCGACATTGACAATAACAGATGTGCTCACTGTTGCGACAGGAAATGTAATCAATGTTGAATCTGGTTCGACCTTAACCGTATCGGGTTCGATTCTTGGTGATGAGGTTGATTCGGGACTCTCGGTTTTGAATTCTACCCAATTGCAATTGAATTTTGGAGATCTTGCAGAAACTGGTCAACTGAGGTTTGATTTTGACCACACAATTCCTGAGACAGCTATGTTTAATCTTACCATTGGAGACCAAACTGTGGATGCTGCTGGCCATGACCACATTTTCATCGATGTGTCGCTCAACGGTACAGATTTGTTGGCTGATTTTGACATTTACTATGTCTTTCCAGTCCAAATCTTATCGATTCAAACACTTCATTCAGGCAGCGGAAACTTCCCCACTTTGAGTGCGCACGAAATCAACCACACGAACGGTAGTCTCGTGTGGAACAGTGCTTCATTTACCCTCAATGTTCAAGGAACCCTGATTTTGAATAATGCATCAATATACGGTGCAGATGTTCAATGTATGGGAATGTGTATGATTGAGCAAAGTGAACTTGTTGGTAGTGCTCCAATCCATGTGGGAGATGCTACGACAATACTGGTGAATTCCAGTTCAATTTTAGGTAGTAGGACGGATGAAGATATAATCGTGCATGACCTTGGACAAATCACTTACACGAACAATCAAGGTACAGGAGGCACAACCGATCAATGGATTCGCTTGCTTTCTGAGCGTCAAATTCAAACCAATTCCCCGAATATTACTGTTCACCAAACTGGAATCGGATACGGAAGTTCGGTGCGTGATGACTTTACTGATTCTAACGGTATGGTCGATATTGGTGGAAGTGAATGGAAGAGAATTGTTGAATGGGTTGATTCCAACGGTCAATACCACTCAGAAAACGGTGAACTCACATTGACCTTGAGTTCAGGATGGGGAGATTTCGCAACAACTGTACCTGCTCCGCAAATTCCACAAGCAGTCATTAACATTCCACTGCCTTACATCGAAATTGTCTCCATCGATGCTGAGGATACGACGGCCGAAGTGGATAAGAAAATCGGCGCAATGGTTTCTGTTCGAAATACAGGGACTGCATCAGCAACAGTGAATATTTGGTGTTACGTTGACGGAAATCTCACAGACACAACATCGCTTACAACCTCACTCGCACCAGGAGAAGAAAAAGAATTGCCAGTCTCTTGGTGGGCAAACACCGATGGTAGCCAAGTTCTCAACTGCAAAGCCCTCATACCGGATAAGTTGCAGAGTATTGCTCAAAACATTACCAACATCGAAGGTGGGTTCTCTCAAGAAGTAGGATGGTACATTGGCGAAGAAACCGAAGATCAACCGTTCATTGTCTACGGCCTATTGGCACTGATAATTATCGGCGGTAGTGCTCTCTTCTCCCTTCGAGCATCGACCAAAGACAATTCATATGGAGATGTTAAAGAATATTCGAGAACGAGTGAGAACGCTACGAAAGATCCTGATGTTGACGCAAATGCATCAAGTGATCAGCAAGAAACCAGTGAAGGCGATGAAGATTAACAAACTTCCATCGTTCTTTGATCACTGTTACCGTCGAAGTTAAGATCCCACGAGTTTTCACTTACGATAATTCCAGTCGCAGAAGAATCTGAATCGGTCATTCCAGAATAGTATTCATTGGTAACTACAATCTCAAACGTGTAGCATCCAGAACCTTGGTAAAAAGAATCTCTTTGAAGGTACTCAGTGTTGAGGGCGTCTGTTGCAGTTCCAGGCAGCCCCAACCAACCGTTGGTCTTGCCACTCTTGGAGCCGCCGACGGTGCTGGTCCATGTAGCATCAAGGCCATCCACCGAAATGATTGGTGAGGAGTACTCGGTTGAGCCTTGATATTTGACTCGAAGTTGCATAGTGTAATCCGATGCGATAGGAATGAGTTTCAGATTGGTCATGGTATGTTCACCGTTATCTTGAGTACGCTCATCAGGAGAAAACAATCCCATGATGGATTCAACAATAACGCCATCAACAGTCGTCTCAGACGAACTTCCAGATGTTTGTGTCTTCAAAACCTCACTAATTCGAGCACCTGAATCAAGAACTTCTCGATTCATAAGCTCAGGTGTAATTTCTGCAGAGGTGGTTTGATCGTCGCTCGATGTAACCTCAATCATATACGATTTCATCGATGACAATTGATAGTTTTGGGCATTTCCATCAAAGAACGCTGTTAATGGAGCTTTGAATTTTGCTCGGTCATTCGTGAGGGAAAGTGTATCTGACCATACCGATTCTCCAGTTAGTGTGATGGTAGCAGTTGCTGATGAAAAAGAACCGCGAACATAAAATGTAAGTTCATCAGAATCCTCATTGACTTGAATTTCTGTCAAGGCAAGCGATGAATCCGATGGAATGAGGACCAATGCAGCATAGGGGCCAGCAGCAACGATGACCGCTAAGAAGATGGAAATGCCGAGTTTTACCATATTCATATCACCCTCAGCAAGTCGTTCTGACTGTACTAGAAGCCCTATACCAACGACTAAGACTGCTGAAACAACAAGAAGGCCCATACTTCCACCCTGAAGTGCAAGAATTCCTCCAAGTAAAATCCCAGCCCATCCGGCAATGTTGAGATTGCGGGCTAACTCAGGATTCTGTGTAGGAGATGCGACTGCTGCGACAAGTGTATCCTTTGATGATGAATTGACTTTATCTGGAGTATTGACCACTTCTTTTGGAGAAGTTGCTTCATCTGCGTCGGTTTTGCTGGCTTTTGCTTTATCGAGTAGTCCGCTCATTTCAATCCCTTGTAATGGGTCCTTTTGCCTAGGGGATTATCAAAGCAACCCCTGTATGTATACAACAGAACCCCTTTCGGGGAGTCTAATGAAAATGCCGTTACAGACCAGGAGCAGATTCATACCAGACAAATTCTTCATCTTCGTCTTCACGTGATTCAATCATTCGACGCCCTGCTACGGCTGCAGCAAGAGCAATCATCGAGACTGCTGGAACGATTTCGAAACCGGGCAAGTATACGCCACGAACATATACGGTAATCATTTGAGATTCTCGGATACATCCGCCGTTGTTGCAGGCAAACTCAGACTCAGCAAAGAAGTCGAGAACGTGATAAGCATCGCTCCAACCTTGTGTCTTTGGCGTTCTTGCCATAACACGCACCTTGGTTGCAGTAGGAATTGCATCAATTTGAACTTTCACAGCTGGCAAGTTAATGGTAAATCCAGCTTCTTCAAGAGATTCACGGCTGGATTCGGTAATTCCAACTTTCATGAAGTCAATCTGATTGCCAAGGTTATACACCTTGAATTCGAAGTTCTTGTCCTTCTTCGGCATGAGTTGAACGAACGGTTCAACCGCTTCAACCTGCACCAAAGAATATTGCATAATGTTGACAATCATGTTGTTTTGAGATGATGCAGAGTTGATCGGTGGGAGGGAGTTAATTTCCTGAACTTGAGCAGAAACGGAGAGTGTACGACTTTGCATAACCATGTATGGTGTTGCCCGAACCGAAACCTGGAAGTCGACTTCGGAGTTGGCTCCAATGTACATATCACCCGGAGCAGCGGTGGCAAGACCATCACTGGTAACCAAGATACTGATTTTCTCTTGGTATGTGGTTGGGTTGTTTGCGGTACAGGTTGTGAATCCGTTGTATGTGGAACCGGGCTTAACCTCAATATTGATTGAAATCGGGGCGCAAGACAGTGAAATTGCTGCGGTCGGAGTTTGAGCTGAAGCCGGGACGGCTACAATCATAACTGAGCAGAGGTAAAGGGCAAGCAAGAACAGAGCACGCTTCATCATACAGGTTCCACCTATGCCCTACCCAGTAACGAGACCCTCATAACCGTTGCGCCATAGTGGCTCAAAAAAACGGCATGGATGGACTTTTTNTCAAGTGGGCCCGAAGGGACTTGAACCCCTGACCCCCCGGTTATGAGCCGGGTGCTCCAACCAACTAAGCTACGGGCCCCTGTGTCGAGGGAACGAACGCATGCCATGAACTTAACCCAGTGTCATTCAAACTGTACAAGCGATGATTGAGAAGGCTTTACCCATTCACGCACACTTGTCTCAATTTCATCGCGAATCGCATCTGGGACAAAAATAAGTGCACGTTCATTTGGTTGCGTGAGNGAGCGAACCAATGGAGAGTGGTCAGCAGCATCCCTACCATCCTCGATGAGAATTCCTTGTTCATAAGGCATGTAACCTCTCTTCGAAATTCGTGCAGTGATGACATTGATGCTCGGGTCGTAACCCGCTTGTTCAACCAACTTTTCCAATCGAGGTAGAACGACCGATACCATCTCAGTCGTAAGCCCTTCAATGCGCAATGACTTGTGAAAATCTCTGCGTGAGAGAAGTCGCATCGCATAATGAGACAATATTGAGTCCTCGTGTGCGGCCCAATCGGGTAAGGCAACTCGCACATGTGCATCGTTGAGAGCCGCATATCCNGAAGCATCGAGAGATTCATTGAGAAGCATATCGTGAAGAGAAGACGATAGCGAGAGTTGCCCTTGTTGTGCCAAGACTCGAGCACGTGCAAGCATTCGAACAAGATAGTTCTGTGTGAGCATGTTGACTTTGTGAAAATAAACTTGGTGATACATATGATATCGGGTAACAAGATACGCCTCAATTGCCGGCAAGCCCCAAGATTTGACNTAGAAATGCCCGGAGTCGTTGACGCGAAGAGCGCGAATCACTCGAGCGATGTCAAAGCCTCCAATTTGCGCACCTGTATTCGCTTGATCACGAACCATGTAGTCCATTCGATCCACATCCAATTGACTTGCAACAATCTCTTTCATGAAGGGAGGAATCGGTTCCCCATCAAAATCTGACATCCCGTCAAGAAGGGCAAAAAGTCTGTTCCTTCGGTGGATTCCGAGTACCTCAAGAAGAGCTGCGCCGACTTCGGTATCTTCGGATTCAAGGAGAACTCTACCCCAATGTTCATGAGAATAGTAAGTTGCGAACACTTCTGGAGTTTCAAGGAGATGAGAAAATGGAGGATGCCCTATGTCATGCAGAAGNGCTGCGAGTTGGATGAGTTCCCCGTCTCCAGATGAAACAAGCCCTGGTTGTACATCGTTGAGTGAATCCACCACACAACCTGCAAGGTAGTAAGCGCCGAGCGAATGGGAAAAGCGATTGTGATTAGCAGCAGGAAAAACATACTCACAAGTTGAGAGTTGTTGTATCAAACGAAGCCTTTGGAATTCCTTCGTATCGATTATCTTAGCATGGTCTGCGGGAACCAAGATGTCTTTGTGTATTTCATCTCGAATCACGCGGTCTCGCATGTCATCCCCAAGGCGCGGTCTACTTTTCCATTAAAAAGAACCCGCTCAACTGCCATGCTTTGAGAGGCCATTACGGTCAAAGTTTAGGATGACAATGCCTAAGCATGGGGGACTTTTGATTCAACCATGGCGGATGCTCTTAAGGACATTATGCTGCGAATAACCGATGACAATCCTGCTACACGTGGGCAAAAACTGTGGGTAATGTTCGCACTTTCGTTGTTTTTGGTAGCAACTCTGAATTGGTATGCAATGGTTCGTGAGCCTCAAGTTGTTGAGATTAAAGACCTCCTCCAGTACAAGAATGAAGTTGTACTTGTCGAAGGTACTGTCATATCATGGATTGAAGACAGATATGGAAGCGGAGAGGANCGAGTCGACTTGGTCATCGAAGACGACACCGGCGTTATTCAAGTTCGTTGGTATTCNACCGGAACTATTCCNCCTATNGGTACCAANGTAACTGCGATGGGTGATGTTGTTGACTACAACGGNCGATTCTACATGCAGGCAACTGGCTCTGGGGCTTTGTATTGGGAACCTGAAGACCTTCCCACTCTTGAACGCGTGTCACTTTCAGATCTTGCTGTCGACCCAGAAAGTTATCTTGANAAAATCGTNACTGTAAACGGATTTATCAGCGAGTCTGTGAGNCCTGATGCAGTTTACACTTCAGCATATTTGACCGACGGGCAAATGGGGCACCAAATGCAATTGNTAATTCAATCTGCTACTGGNAAATGGATTGANTCGGACTCTAAAATTGAGGTNAGTGGTATGCTTTCATACCAAGANACAAGNCTTCGATGGGCACTTCTCACTCAGGGCCCAGACATTCTTATCGACGGAAGCCANGTNCCTACAGTGCACCGATTGGACTGGGCAACTGAANCNACNTGGAGTTACCAATCNGGAAGTAAAGTCGTNTTGGCTGGAACGCTTCACATNGAGGATGGNGTTTGGGATTTGNTTGGTCCAAGTGGCAACAGTATCTGCGTAATTCCAACTNTNGAGGATNTTTCNGCAGCCGAGGAAGGCAATTACAACAACAGTATTTTTGACGCCGAGGGNCGACTCATGTGGAGCGATGACCGAAGCACATGGTGTATCGATGCCAATCAAGGAATGGGGCAAAATCTCGTCGACCCAATGTCTGCTTTAACCATGCAAGCGATGCTTTCAGCAGACCCTTCATCGTTACTGGAATCTCCGAATACACACTACACGATTAATACATTCATGAAGTATGCATTCGAACCACTGGATACGGAAGGATACTTTGTTGACAGCCAAACATATACGTACGGCCAGACTACCATCGCAATGACATTCCCTGGACCTCGTACTGAATGGATAGAATCCGGACAAGGTATCGTTGCAGATGTTACCGTGGCATGGGATGACGAAGATATGCGAATTCGTCTCATGGTGAATTCGTACAATTTGACTGGTAACCCTCCCCCTCCTTCTACACTTCTTTGGGATGATGGCCCCACTCAATGGGGTTACTCAAAAAACCAATTTGTGCTGCTGGATGGCAAAGCAAACCTTCGCGATGATGGATGGTACCTTGAACGACCTGGTTCTGAACAATCGATCAAACTCAACGTCAAACTCAATGCGATTGGAACCGATTCTTTGCATGAAAACCAATCCCTCACTTGGTTGGGTCGTTTGCGACAAATCGAACACCCATCGCAAATCTCTCTAACGTATTCACTCGATGAAGCGGATGCACTGGACACCGATGAAGACAGACTTGCGGACACATACGAGGAAGCAACCGGATTAAATCCATTCAATGAAGACAGCGATGGAGACGGCGTTTCCGACCGTGAAGAGGCAGAGAATTCTTCAAATTCGAGCAACGGAAATTCTTGAGGTGTTCACATGATGGAAGCCTACTGGTATGAACTGTATTGGATGCTTGCTGCTCTTTTCTTTGGAGTGGGCATGGGCACCCTTACCGGAATTATTCCAGGGTTTCACGTCAACAATGTTGCTTTAATCCTCCTTGCATTAGCACCCGGGCTACTCAGCCTTGGAATTCCTCTGTCTGCTGTTGCAGGTATTATTGTTTCAACAGGGACAGTTCACACATTCTTGAATTATATCCCATCAGCACTCATGGGGGCTCCTGATGCCGACCAAGCGCTGTCATTGCTTCCCGGGCATCGAATGTTGCTGTCAGGTAACGCTGCTCGGGGAGTTGCTTGGTCAGCCCGTGGCTCTCAACTCGGATTGTTTCTTTCACTACCGCTGATTATTCTTGCAAGAATTGCGTTTGGCCCTGAACTAGGATGGTACTCCCAACTTCGAACAATGCTGCCGTTTATTTTACTCATCATATCGACGCTTCTGCTGATGACTGAAACCACACGACTCGATTGGCCTAAATGGCTTCAATCGTTCACTGGAGGCAGACTCGGAAATGATTCAAGGCTTGCTGGCTTTTTCTCTGCTACTGCATTTTTCCTGCTTACAGGATTATTTGGATGGACTATTATTGGACCACATGCATTACCCGGCAGGTCACCTATTGACATGCCAGGGGCAAGTTTACTCCTACCAAGTTTAGCCGGATTGTTTGGAATTGCAAATTTGCTTGACATATATGCTACAACATCGCACTTGCCTCCACAAAAAGAAAACTGGGACCTCCCACCTGCCCGACCGCTGTTGGTTCCATGCTTTTGGTCTGGAGTTGCCGGTGCTTCTATGGGTGTTTTACCAGGAATGACTGCATCACAAGCCACCGTACTGGTCATGGGTGGACGAAACGTGGCAGCAAAAATCCAAGGAAAAGAAGGATTTGGAATGGACTGGGAAACTCGACAGCTGACTGAACTGTCTGATGACGAACTTCTTGAGATTGCAAAAGCAGAATCCGAGGAAGGTGTTGAAGGTCCACAAACAAAACAGGACTTGGAAATTATCGCTATACTTTCTGCTGTGAACACTTCTGTCACTGTATGTGTCCTCGGATTCCTCTACATTATTGGTCGCTCTCGTTCAGGTGCAACTCTAGCCCTCAAAGCAATGTATCCAGTTGACACATGGAGTAATCTAGAACCCACTGCGGATTTCATCCGCCTCGTAGCCATTACGCTTGCTGCGGGACTTTTGGCAATGCCGATAATGAAGTATGTTGGAAAGGGTATGCTTCGTTTGCATGCAGCGATTCCACTGCAACAAATGATACTCAGCGTCATCGTCTTTGTCGCCACATTGGTCTTTGTCAGTACGGGATTCATCGGGCTTGCAGTTCTTATTGTAGGGACTATGCTGGGGTTGCTACCACCTCGATTAGGGATACGTAGAAGCCACGCCATGGGCGTAATTCTGGTTCCTATTACCTACCTTCTGTTCGAAAATCTTGTGGATAATGCTGGTTTCTTGTGATTTCTGTGTCCACAGTTACGGATTGACAGAGGGAAAGTCATATCCCCTTCGACTATACCGAAAGCATGTTGGTGTCCATGAACCTCGCATTTCGGTCCCTTTCGCTTGCCATCTTAATGATTCTTTCAACAACCGTTCCGCTCGGTATTTCGTCCTTAGAATCAAGCGAAAATCAAGTCCTGTCAACCTCGGCTCGGTCTCTGGCATGCAGTGGAGATATTTGCCTCAATGAAGCGCTTCCAAACCCCAATGGATACGATAATGCGACTTGGCCAAACGGAGAATGGGTCGAATTACACAACTCTGGAGTTACTACTGTCGATGTTCGCGACTGGTACATTACCAACAAGGCTTCCAAAACACTCTACCTAAATTCAACGACCATTGTCGACTACGATGCTGCAGACCCAACCACTTGGGAATTAAGCCCTGATGAATACATGGTCGTGTCTCGTAACGGGCTTTCAAACTATTATTTTTATCTTGCAAATTCCAACGACAACATCACATTATTTACTGACAGCGGGACTCAAGTCGACCGAGCCACATGGTCTTCAAGTTCTTCTGGAAACAGTCTAGAAGAAGATTCTGCAAATCCAACGTACGATTGGGTACCAACCAATGCACCATCGCCTGGAGCAAACAATTCCAATGCCACTGTCGTTGGTCCAGAATTGTACCCTTCGGACCTCATCATCAATGAAGTGATGTCAAATCCTTGGCCATCCGATGACAATGCTGTTTGGCCAGGCGGAGAATGGATAGAGATATTCAACTCTGGCTCCGCAGAAATTGATTTGAACGGTTGGTCGATCGAAGATGCTGCCGGAAACGCACTTCCATTCGATGCAACTCATCTCATCGGGTTTTCAAGTGATACCTCATTAAACAAGATTCAACCGAGCGAGACTCGAATTATCGCAGTGAATGGTTCTGGGAATTCCGGTGTACTCAACAACGGTGTCGAGACACTCACTCTCATCTGGCCGAATGGAACAAAGGCACAACAAATCAGTTGGACCGATACTGAAGCGGGCTTCTCACTTGTCGAATCCTCTACATCTCAGTACTGGAAATATGCTGCATACCCGACACTTAACCAAAGTAATCCACTTGACTTTTCGATAATCGCAACCGTGGCATCGCCAATTCAATTTGCTGAAATTCTATCAAACAGCAGTTCTGATGGAGACGCTTTTCCAGACGGTGAGTGGATTGAGCTGTTCAACTCAGGGACTTCATCGATAGATTTGTCTGGATGGTCAATTATCGATGGAATGGGAAATGTCACATTCCTCGACCCTGGAAGTTTGGTCTTTAACCAAAGCCAAGGTTCGACAAATATTGACGCAGGTGAGCGCCGACTGGTTCAATTCGAAGGAGACACCGAACTGTGGGACTATTACAATCAGATTATGCTTCGAGATGCTACTGGGGCTATCGTCGATTCTGCATGGTACACTACCAATTACGGTCAAAACATATCTTGGATACCACCCGAGGTAGAATCTGACCCTTGGGTTCCCTCTGCATGGATGACTCCTGGCCAACCGGACATGGGCGAAACACCTTCGACTGGAGTCGTAATTTTCACTGAAATTTTCACAGATCCTGTTGGAAGTGACACGCAGCAATGGCCACTCGGAGAGTGGGTTGAAATTTACAACAACGGAACCTCTGCTTTGGATGTTGGTGGGTGGAAAATGCAAGCCTCAGGCCGGTCTTTGACCTTACACCAGTACAATATGCCGCTCCAATCGACATCGATTATCCAACCTGGCGAAGTTGCATTGATTGCTCTTAATGGAACAACGAGTTTCTATCTAAAGCATACGACCCCAGATTCAATTGTTCTCAAGGACTTAAACGGCGACATAGTCGACACTGTGTCGTGGATTTCATCGGTGCAAGGAGAATCGTTGGTTGCTCCGAACAGCACGCACGCAGGTGCAGGCCCTGACGGCACCGGAGCCTCGAGTGGCAGTGATTGGATTCAATCTGCCTGGGCCACTCCGGGTGAGGTCAACCCGACTTGGCCTGAATACACTGGTTCTGATGAACTCGTGGTGACTGAAATTCTCGCATCATGCAGTGACAACTCGGTAAATCCCTCTGAGGATTGGATCGAAGTGATGAACAATGGTTCTCAGGATTTGAATTTGAGTCGTTGGCGAATGGACTCTAATGGCGGAGACAGAGTGTTCTTTCGAACCACTTCAATGTGGAATCAAAGCGATAATTCCATGATTTTGGCACCGCTTGAACGGGCTGTTCTCATGATGGAGGATGATGTGTTCTCCGACCAAGGGGACAGTTTCGACCTTTCAAATCCCGATGGAGTCCTCATCGATACGCTTGCTTGGAGTCTAAGCAGCAATTGCAAAACAATAGGGCCTGATACATCACAGAATTCATGGAAGATTCTCCTGTGGCCAACTCCTGGTTCTGAAGAACCTGATGAGTCGCTTCTTGCTGAGGCTCAGGACATTCTCTTTAGCCGATTCATGCCGCAGGGTTCCACTACTATTTCGTCCAACACTGAATTCATTGAAATCACCAATATTGGCGACAGTCTAGCCTACATGACTGACTGGACTCTAACCATGGTAAATTCAGCAAATGAAGAGTCAATCTACACATTTGGAGAACTCAGCATCCCATCAAACGGTTCGGTAATCTTGGCCTCAGACCAAGGCGGCATCTCTGTTTACGAAGATGGAACTGTGGAATCATTCAATTCTGTGCTCACTCCCCAGTCATTCTCCCTGCCGGATTCTGGAGCTGCAATCCATATCAAAACCCCTTCCGGAATGCTTGCTGATACAATCGTTTACGGTAATGGACCGGTTGATGTAGCAGGATGGAGCGGCATTAGTCTGGTTGAACCTGTTTCAAGCATTTCTCTTTTGGTCTATCACCGTGGTGATGGCTGTGGCAACCTTCCCGACACTGATGTTGCACTCGACTGGCAGCATCGATGGGGTCGTCTTGGGGCCAGTACATTTTGTGGTCCAACGTTGTTTAGTGGCATGAGTACTGTAACTCCACTTGTTGGCCCACAAGATGGACTTGTCGACCTTGTTGCATGGATGAACGATGCGAGCGAATCGCTGCATGTACATCTGTATCAAATCGAACAACCAAATCTTGTACAGGCGCTGATTGAAGCTCACAATCGTGGAGTGGAAGTCACCGTTGTCCTCAACACGGCTGAATACTGGTGGAACAACTATGACAAAGACAACCAATACGGAGTTGTGAATTTACTTACGACTGCGGGCATAAAAACACTCTGGTTCGGTGGAGTAAGTGACCAACCCTATACCTATGTCCATAGCAAAGTAGCCGTGAAGGACAACGAAAGTGTATGGATTGGATCAGGTAACTGGAAGAGTTCATCCCATCCTGCACCCGATGAAAGAGGGAATTCTGAATGGGGAGTCTTGGTCGATAACACTGACTTGGCGATGAAGGTCATGGAGCAACTTGAGTACGATGAATCTCTTGAGCGTTCTTACATTTCACTTGCAACCCCAAGCAGCCCTCCATCTGGCTGGAGTCTTGATAACCTCAAATCTCTAACCAATGCAACACAGGCTCAACCTATTACCTCTGACATTAATGGTCGGTTAATCACCTGTCCCGACACGTGTGTTGATGGGTTGATATGGATGATAGAACAAGCAGACGAAGAAATCCTGCTCTCTCTTCAATACCTCGATGTCGACTGGAGTTGGGGCTGGGGTGACAACCCACTTGTTACAGCATTGGAAGACGCTGCAAAAGAAGGCGTTCGAATTCGCCTCATCCTCAATGGAGCATATCTCGATAAAGACATTCAGCAAGTTGTTGACACATTCAATGAAGATTGGAACTCGACACTTGGTTACGATGTCAGCGCAATCGTCATGAGTGAAGATGATGAGGTTTCGAAACTTCACAACAAGGGAATGATTGTCGACAGTGAACACGTCCTCATTTCATCAATCAATTGGGGAGATTCTGCACCCACTCGCAATCGTGAGATGGGACTTATCATTAGTAGTGCAGAAGTCACAGCACCGTTCCTTGAGGGATGGCATAGAGATTGGGTTCGCACCGATAATGTGACCGATTCAGATAACGATGGACTACCCGACTACTGGGAAGTAGCTAACGGGCTCAATCGTACGACCCGTACTCTACCGGCGCTCAACATCCTTGAAGGCGCTCACGATTCCGATGGTGACGGACTGTCGAACAGTGTTGAATACGGCTTTGGAAGCCATGCCAACAATGCAGATACAGACGGCGACTGCATTCCAGATTCTCTCGAAGTTTCTTGGGCCCAGTCGACTGCTCTCAATGCATCAGTCGCTGATGTGTCGCCATCGGATGCACTGTTACTTGCAGATGCAGACAAAGATGGGATGAACGAATCAGAACTCCTTGGATGCGACCTTGAAGGAGTTCTGGCTGACTTAAACAACTCGACCATCGACAACGGTTCGCTTGATGACGACGGAGATTTGGTCATCAATCGAGATGATTTGTGCCCTAACACACCTGCAAATGTACCCGTCAATGATGATGGGTGCTCGACAGAACAACGAAATGCAAATGCGGCACCGAGTGCTGATACAAGCTCAAATCTAGGGGCAGGTATGATGCTTCTTCTCATGCTTGGAGGTCTAGCTCTTGCGGGTGGAGCATTCTTGATTCTTAGAAATATCGAGACCGAGGGAGAGGAAATCAAAGATTTGATTACTCTTGAAGAACAAAATGTTGAAGCATTGGCCCAAGCAGAAATTGACTCGGATGATTGGCAGATGCCGGTGCTCGATAGCAGCCCAGATTCAGCATCACCATCGGAGATTTCTGCTGAAGACTTAGCGAAGTGTCCTGGATGGCCGAAGGAGACGATTCAATCGTATCTTGACCAAGGCTGGTCCATGGACCAACTTGCTCAGTACTACCAAGAACAGGTCGAAGAGAACTCTTGAACAGCACAAGTTTGACAAAGGACCTCGTTGTCCAATGTTTGATACTATGGTGTATTCATCGAGCAACCCCGTCCTGTCAAACCGTTTTTGGAACAACATCAGTGGATATGAAACAATGTCCTATGAAGGAACCATGCAAAAAATAGGCATCCTTTTTGGAACAATGGCAGTTTCTGCATTTCTTCTTGTTACCGTGGGAATCACTGTTGACATGAACATCCTCATTGTAGGCACTGGAGTAGGATTCATTGGCGGCTTCATCACCTACCTTGTTCTTCTCCTCACACGTCCGAAAAATCCGGCTCCAATCATGATCACATATGCGGTTTTTGAAGGCCTTCTTATCGGTGGTATTTCACTTATTTTCGAGTCGATGTACGAAGGTATTGTGTTTCAAGCATCCCTCGGGACAGTTTGCATTACCGGCACGATGTACGGGCTGTATGCAACCAGGATAATCAAGGCTACACCAATGTTCAAGAAAGTCATCTTGACGCTTGCTGGTGGCATAATGTTGCTCTATCTTGTCTCTTTTGCATTGTACTTACTACCAGGTAATTTCACTGTACCTTTACTCCACACTTCCGGCCCTGTTGGAATTTTACTCACTGTTTTTATCTTGGGTGTTGCAGCGTTCCTCTTGATTATCAATTTCGATTTTATCGAGAAAGGAATTCAAAACCGCTCACCCAAGGTGGGCGAATGGTGGGGAGCCTTTGGCCTGCTGGTAACAGTCGTATGGATTTACATCGAAATGATCCGACTCCTTGCAAAAATTCGTAGCAATTTTGACTGAAGGTGCAAACCATGAGAAGCATTCCGGTCGTCGACTATCTCGACTTTACCAGTGGAGATGAAGAGCGAAAGTCCGCATTCATCCAATCGGTCGGCGACTCTCTGAAGGATATAGGATTCTTTGCACTAAAAAATCATGGTATCCCTCTTTCAGCCATTGAACAATCTTATGAACAAGGTGACGCTTTTTTTTCAATGAGTGAAGATGTCAAGAGAACATACCTCCAGCCACAGATTGCTCATCAGAGAGGATATACCGCATTTGGCATTGAACATGCCAAAAATAATCCGGCTCCAGACTTGAAAGAATTCTGGCAAACAGGTAGGAGTCACCCCACTTCTGGCAAAAAACCAACATATGTGGAAAACGTATGGCCGGAAAATCATCTCCCTCAATTTCGAGATGTCATTGATGGCTTGTTTTCTCGTATGGAGAATGTTTCTCAAAATCTCTTGGAATCCTGTAGCCTGTATCTTGGCAAGCCGAAATCATGGCTTGGTTCAATGGCAGAAGACGGAAACACCATCATGCGAATAATACACTATCCACCTCTTGGAGATGATGTACCGCCTGGAGCGGTTCGCTCTGCAGAACACGAAGATATCAATTTCATCACACTCTTGGTAACCGCAACTGCTGACGGACTTGAAGTCATGGACCATGATGGGAGTTGGATTAAGGTGGAGGGAGATGCAACCCACATCATCGTTGATTCAGGTGACATGTTGCAGAATCTTACCAATGGGTTGTTCAAGTCAACCACGCATCGTGTTGTGAATCCCGCAAACTCGACTGAAAGAAGATTTTCGATGCCAATGTTTGTTCACCCACGTAACGAAATCGATTTGACTCCGAGACCAGAATTCATTGAGTTGACTGGCGGAAAAGCACTGTTTCAATCCATCACTGCTGGAGATTATCTTCACCAAAGACTTGTTGAAATTGGCCTTGCTGAAGACGGGTGAGGAGATGTCAGAGGAACTTATTGATCGCATGTGCGATTCAATTGTCCAAAAAAATCCAATCGAAAAGAACGACTTATCTGCTTTCATCAAAGGAGTTGCTGAACGACATATTCCAGTATCACAAATCGAGAAGTGGCTTAAATCCGTTCACCAACATGGAATTTCTGTTGAAGACACCACTGCATTAACTGAAGGAATGATGAACTCAGGAGCGGTGCTAAATTGGCAAGGAACTGCAAATGTGGTTGATAAACACAGCACTGGAGGGGTTGGAGACAAGATGTCGTTGATGCTTGCTCCAGCATTAGCTGCATGTGGAATGCGAGTTCCAATGCTTGCTGGAAGAGGTCTTGGACATACCGGCGGCACGATAGACAAACTCGAATCTATACCTGGTTTCAACTGTGATTTGACGCCGCATCGTATGCAGGAGGTTGTTGAGGAAATTGGGTGCTGTATCGCTGCACAGAACGACTCGATTGCTCCTGCAGATGGACTCCTGTACGCCATTCGAGACGTCACGAACACTGTCGATAGCATTCCTCTCATCACCGCATCAATTGTTTCGAAAAAGGCAGCAGAAGGATTGAATGCTCTGGTGTTGGACGTCAAATGTGGAAAAGCAGCATTTATGAAAACAATGCATGAAGCGAAGGAACTTGCAGAATCAATGGTTAGGACTGCAAACGGTCTTGGGATAAGAACCGTGGCTCAAATTACCGACATGAACCAACCCATTGGAAGCCACATTGGAAACGCTCTCGAAGTTGTTGAAAGCATCCATGTACTGCAAGGAAAGGGTACCTTAGATACTCGTAATCTTGTTGTAATGCAGGCTGGAAAATTGATGCAACTTTCTGGCCATTGTGCTACATTCGAAGAAGGAAAAATTCGGATTGAAAAGGTTCTCGATAATGGTAAGGCACTTGAGAAGTTTATTGACATGTGCGTCGCACAAGGCACACCACTTGGTGTGGCCCAACAACTTGCATCTGAACCAGAATCCGTCCTAAGTAAAGCCAACAAAACGACGGCAATTACCAGTGATTCCTCTGGCTTTATCCAAGATATTGATGCAATGGCGTTGGCAGAAGTGGCACGTGAACTTGGTGCAGGTCGGTTTGAATTAACCGACAACGTCGAGCACGATGTGGGGTTTGTTGTCGAACGCTCAATCAATCAGCCAATCAAGCAAGGCCAGACATGGATACATGTTCATCACAACCTGCCTCTGAGTAACGCACATCTTGAAAAAATCCGAGATGCAATAACAATCTCAACTACGGCAGGTGAGCATTTTACTCGACTACTGGTTACCGTTGAGTAGTCTAAACGATAGAAGCCGTCATAAAGGGGTGGCGTTTCGGCAGTGATGCCGATTTAGCTTAGCTGGTGGAGCGTGGGACTGTTAATCCCAAGGTCGAGGGTTCGAACCCCTCAATCGGCGCCACCCCCAAAAATGCAGTACTGAAAGCATGATATGTTTGAGTAATTTTGGAGTTTTTTGAGTCTTTTTTTTCTTACTCAAAACCCATATTTTGTGTTACTTTTTGAGTAAAATATTGCCCTATTTTGAGCAGTTTTTTGACAAATTACTCAACCCGATTTTTACCGGATTCCGGCGATT